>CAYLWH010000059.1:0-26842 GCA_964387245.1 uncultured Mycobacterium sp. | reverse complement strand
CGCCGGTGCAGGCGCGCGGCCGACCGGATAGCTGACCGGTAGCTGACGAGGAGAAGGACAAACCCGTGGTGAAGAACGGGACCCGACTGCAGAGCCAGGTCGACGGCACCCAGGTGATCGTGGTCAAGACCGCCGGCTCGCTGGGTGACCTGCGTTGCGGTGGCGCTGCGATGGTGGCGTTCGATGCCGAGAAGATCGCCGCCGAGATCGACCCCGCGTTCGCCGGCGGCAACGTGATGGCAAGCGTTACGTCGACGAGGCCGGTGCCGAGGTGCTCGTGACGAAGGCCGGCCAGGGCACGCTCGCGGTCGGCGACACCCCGCAGTCGGTCAAGGAAGCCAAGCCGCTGCCGGCTTCCGACTGAGGGCCAACCGGTGGCTACCGTTTGCCGATAGGGGCTAATGTCGAAAGGCATGGGCCACTACAAGAGCAACGTCCGTGACCTGGAGTTCAACCTTCTCGAGGTGCTGGAGCTGGAGAAGGTGCTTGCCGCCGGTGAGTTCGGCGACCTCGATGGTGAGACAGTACGTGAAATGCTCAGTGAGGCATCGAGACTGGCCGAAGGTCCGCTTGCCGAGTCGTTCGCCGACGCCGATCGGCATCCGCCGACGTTCGATCCGCAGACACACGCCGTCACACTTCCCAAGTCGTTCAAGGCGTCGTTCCGGGCCTGGCAACGGGGCGAGTGGTTCCGTATCGGTCTCCCGGAGGCGGTCGGTGGCGTGCCCGCGCCGGCGATGGTGAGTTGGGCGATCAACGAGTTCCCGCTGGGCGCCCAGCCGGCGGCGTTCATGTACCTGGCCGGCCCGATTCTGGCCGGTGTTTTGCACGGTATCGGCAATGAGCAGCAAAAGCGTTGGGCCGCAATGGCCGTCGAGCGCGACTGGGGTTCCACCATGGTGCTGACCGAGCCCGACGCCGGTTCCGACGTCGGGGCCGGCCGCACCAAGGCCGTCCAGCAGCCCGACGGCACGTGGCACATCGACGGAGTAAAGCGGTTCATCACCAGCGGCGACTCCGACGACCTGTTCGAGAACATCATCCACCTGGTGCTCGCCCGGCCCGAAGGCGCCGGTCCGGGAACCAAGGGGCTGAGCCTGTTCGTGGTGCCGAAGTTCCACTTCGATCCCGAAACCGGAGCACCCGGGGAGCGCAACGGTGTGTTCGTCACCAACGTCGAGCACAAAATGGGCCTGAAGGTCTCGGCGACGTGTGAGTTGACTTTCGGCCAGCAGGGGCGCCCGGCGGTCGGCTGGCTGGCCGGTGACGTGCACAACGGCATCGCGCAGATGTTCAAGGTCATCGAGTACGCGCGAATGATGGTGGGCACCAAGGCTATTGCGACGCTTTCGACTGGCTATCTCAATGCACTGGAGTACGCGAAGACTCGCATTCAGGGCGCGGACCTCACCCAGATGACCGACAAGGGCGCTCCCCGCGTGACGATCATGCACCACCCCGATGTCCGGCGGGCTCTGCTGACTCAGAAGTGTTACGCCGAGGGGCTGCGGGCGCTGTATCTGTACACGGCCGCGCATCAGGACGACGCGGCTGCCGCCGTCGTGTCGGGAGCTGATGCGTCGATGGCCGGCCGGGTCAACGATCTGCTCCTGCCCATCGTCAAGGGCGTCGGTTCCGAACGTGCCTATCAGTGTCTGACGGAGTCGCTTCAGACCTTCGGCGGGTCGGGCTACCTGCAGGACTATCCGGTCGAGCAGTACATCCGCGACGCGAAGATCGACAGCCTCTACGAGGGCACCACGGCCATCCAGGCGCAGGACTTCTTCTTCCGCAAGATCGCCCGCGACCAGGGCGGCGCGCTCGCTCACGTGGTGGGCCGGATCGAGGCGTTCCTGAATGACGAGGGGGGCCGCCCGGAATTGGCCGGCGCGCGGGCGCTACTGGCGACGGCGCTCGAGGACACCCGGGCGATGGTCACCGCGTTGACCGGTTATCTGATCGCCTCCCAACATGATTCGCGGGACCTCTACCGCCTCGGGCTGGAGTCGGTGCGCTTCCTGCTCGCGGTCGGAGACCTGCTGATCGGCTGGTTGTTGCTCCGACAGGCCGAGGTCGCCATGATCGCGTTGGCCGGCGACCCGTCGCAGGCCGACGTCGACTTCTACAACGGAAAAGTCACGGCAGCGACGTTCTTCGCGAAGAACGTGCTGCCGCGACTGTCCGCTGAGCGCAAGATCATCGAGTCCACCGACCTGGCGATCATGGACGTGCGCGAAGACGCCTTCTGAATCAGGCGACTTCGATCACCATTGCGGCGCCCATGCCGCCGCCGGCGCACATCGACGGCACGCCGATACCACCGCCGCGACGGCGCAGTTCGTGGATCGCCGAGGTGAGCATGCGCGCACCGGTGGCCGCGATCGGATGGCCGAGGCTGATGCCCGAGCGGTAGACGTTGACAAGTTCCTCGTCGAGCCCCAGTTGGCGAAGGCGAAGGTCAACCCGTCGGCCTCGGGCACCTGGATCGGCACGATCTCGTCGACGAACGAACCGGTGTCGATCGCCTTCACCGCAGGCTGGTGGCTGCGCACCGCCCAGGCGTCCTGATCGTCACGGGTCAGCCGTACTCGACGGCGCAGTTGTGCGCCACGGTGATCGACATGTCCAACGGCGGGGCCTCGTCGCTCCAGGGATTGGCCAGCGGGAACCACCGCTCCATCCGCACCATCGGGGTGTCTGCATCCCGCGGTTGTGCGGTTTCATCCGCCTACGGCGCTCGTCGCGTACGAAACCGCACACTCGAGGCAAACAGTTCCTCGGGGCATCGTCAGGCCGGTGGGGTGTACCCGAACGGCAGCAGCACGCTCTTGGCCTCGCAGTACCCGTCGATGCCCTCCGGCCCGCACTCGCGGCCGATACCCGAGTTCTTGTAGCCGCCGAACGGCGCGCTGGGGTTGAACGCGTACATGTTGATCGCGTAGGTGCCGGTGCGGACCTTCGACGCGATCTGCAGGGCCTTGGCGTTGTCGGTGGTGTACACCGAACCGGCCAGTCCGTAGACCGAGTCGTTGGCGATGCGCACCGCGTCGTCCTCGGTGTCGTAGGGGATCACCGCCAGCACCGGCCCGAAGATCTCTTCCTGGGCGATCACCATCGAATTGTCGACGTCGGCGAACACCGTCGGCTGCACGAACCAGCCGCCGTCGAGGCCCTCGGGGCGGCCGCCGCCGGCGACGATGCGTGCACCTTCCTCGACGCCCTTGCGGATGTAGCCCTCGACGCGCTCGCGCTGCTTCTCGCTGATCAGCGGGCCGATCGCAGTATTCGGGTCATCCGGCAGACCGACTGGCATGGCAGTGACGAAGTTCGCGATCTTCTCTACGATCTCGTCGTAGCGCGAGCGCGGGGCAAGGATGCGGGTCTGGCCGACGCAGGCCTGACCGGCGTTCATCAGGCCGGAGAACACCAGCATCGGCAGAGTGGAGTCCAGGTCGGCGTCCTCGAGGATGATGGCCGCGGACTTACCGCCGAGCTCCAGCGTGCACGGCTTGAGCCGTTCGGCGGCGATCTTGCCGATCTCCTTGCCCACCGCCGACGAGCCGGTGAAGGTGAACTTGTCCAGCTCCGGGTTGTCGGTGAGGGCGCGGCCGGTCTCCGGCCCACCGGGCACCACCGACAGCACGCCCTCGGGCAGACCGGCCTCGGCGAACACCTCGGCCATCAGGTTGGTTGTCAGCGGCGTTTCCGCAGCCGGCTTGAGCACGATGGTGCAGCCGGCCAGCAGCGCCGGGCCCAGCTTGTTGGCGGCGAGGAAGAACGGCACGTTCCACGCGACCACTGCGCCGACGACGCCGATCGGCTCGCGCAACACCATCGTCCGGCCGTAGATGCCGTCACGGATGTCCTTCCAGACGAACTTGTCGGCCGCCGAGGCATAGAACTGCAAGGTCGACATCGCCGCGCCGTACTGCAACATGTCCACGATCGTCTGGGGCTGGCCGGTCTCCAGCATCAGCAGGCGCTTGAACTCGTCGGCACGCTCCTCGATCAGCGCGGTCGCCGTCGCGACCACCGCCTGACGTTCGGCCGGCGACATCCGCGGCCAGGGGCCTTCGTCGAACGCCTCGCGGGCGGCCGCGCAGGCGGCGTCGACGTCGGCCTTGGCGGCCATCGGCACCTGGCCGACCTTTTTGCCGGTGGCCGGGGAGAACACCTCGATCACCTCGGGTGTCGACGGCGCAACCCAGGAGCCGCCGATGAAGAGCCTGTCGTACTTGGTTTTGCAGGCGGGTTCGGCAGTCCGTGTCATGGCACACACCCTACAGACCAGGGTCGCAGAACCAGAACATGTTTCAGTCCGGTACCGCAGGCGGCGAAAGGGCCAACACCAGGTTGCTCACCAGGAACTCCCGCAGCAGGGGCACCTTCGCCACCGGCCACGCCCATCGCGGGTGGTAGCGGGGGAAAGCGGCGATCAGTGCGCCGGTGCTGAGCGCCCATTCCAGCCCGTCGGCAGCGGAGACGGGGAACAACGACGAGCCGTAGTTGTTCTTCGGCGGATGGCCGTGCCTGCGGGTGTAGCGCGCCGCCGCCCTGGCACCGCCGAGGTAGTGCGTCAGGCCCATCTCATGGCCGCCGAACGGACCCAACCACACCGTGTAGGACAGGATGACCAGGCCGCCGGGGCGGGTGACCCGCAGCATCTCCGCTCCCAGTTGCCAGGGACGCGGCACGTGCTCGGCGACGTTCGAGGACAGGCAGATGTCCACACTGGCGTCGGCGAACGGCAGCGCCATACCCGAAGCGCGGACGAACAAGGCGTTGCGGCTGCGGGCGGCGGGCGCCGCGTGCATCTCGCGCGGGTCCGGCTCGACGCCGATGTAGTCGACGCCGCGGGCGGCGAATGCATCGGCGAAATAGCCGGGGCCGCCGCCCACGTCGAGCAGCGTCCGGCCGGACAAACCGGTGTGCCGGGTGCCCAGCCACAGATCGGCGACCATCGCGGCGGTGTCCTGAGCCAGCGCGCCGTAGAACCGGGCCGGATCGGGCTGCTCGAAGCGGAACTCGGAGAGCAACCGCGCCGATCGGCCGAGGGTGGCCCGGCGCGCGAAAACGTCGGCGGCGCTCATCGCAGCCACCCTACGCAGGCGGGCGCCTGCGGTCCGAGCCGCCGCGACCGACCTGCGCGCGTCCTCAATGGGTGGCGAGCGCAGCAGCGGACTCTTCGGTGCGCGATGGCGGGAGCGGGCGCACGCTTTAGTCTGGAACCGATGTCTGACCAAACCCTGCGTTCGGTGCTGATGCTGTGCTGGCGCGACACCGGCCATCCGCAGGGTGGCGGCAGCGAGACGTACCTGCAGCGCATCGGCGCCCGGTTGGCCGCCGAAGGCATCGACGTCACCCTGCGCACGGCCCACTACCCCGGCGCACCACGGCGCGGGGTGATCGACGGTGTCCGGATCAGTCGCGCCGGCGGGCCCTATTCGGTGTACATCTGGGCCGGGCTGGCGATGGTGCTGGCCCGGGTCGGCCTCGGCCCGCTGCGGCATTCCCGGCCCGACGTGGTGATCGACGCGCAGAATGGCATACCCTTCCTGGCGCGGCTGGCGTACGGCCGCAGGGTGGTGGTGCTTGTCCACCATTGCCACCGGGAGCAGTGGCCGGTCGCGGGGCGCTGGACGGGGCGGTTCGGATGGTTCGTCGAGTCCCGGCTGTCGCCGTGGCTGCACCGGCGCAACCAGTACATCACGGTCTCGCTGCCGTCCATGCGCGACCTTGCCCAACTTGGCGTCGCACCGAGCCGAATCGCGGTGGTGCGCAATGGACTCGACGCCGCCCCGGAAGTTACCTTGACCGCGCCGCGATCGGCGGTGCCGCGGGTTGCGGTGCTGTCCCGGCTGGTGCCGCACAAGCAGATCGAGGACGCGCTGGATGCCGTCTCGGTGCTGCGAGACCGTGTCCCGGGCCTGCACCTCGATATCGTCGGCGGCGGCTGGTGGTACCGGCGCCTGGTCGATCATGCCCAGAAGCTGGGCATCTCCAATGCGGTGACCTTCCACGGACACGTCGACGATGTCACCAAACATGAAGTGGTGCAGCGTAGTTGGGTGCACGTGCTGCCGTCGCGCAAAGAGGGGTGGGGACTTGCGGTGGTGGAGGCCGCCCAGCACGCCGTCCCCACGATCGGCTACCGGTCATCGGGCGGCCTGACCGACTCGATCGTCGACGGTGTCACCGGGATGCTGGTCGACGACCGCGGGGAACTCACCGATCGCCTCGAGGAACTGCTCGGCGACGACGTACTGCGCCAGGAGTTGGGCCGCAAGGCCCAGGCCCGTATCGCCGAATTCTCCTGGCGGCAGAGCGCGGACGCGATGCGAGGTGTGTTGGAGGCGGTGCGATGCGGACAACGGGTCAGCGGCCTGCGCTGAGGCTGTTGCGAAATCTTGCGCTCACCGCGGGTCTGATCACCGCGTTGGGCGGCTGTGGCGGCGACAACCGGCCACCGACCTGCGACGACTACGCGAATGCGGACCGATCGCCCGAAAGATGATGGTCAGCGACGCCCTCCAGCAGCATGGGTTGGACTATGCGTGCACCGACCTGCATCTTGGGGTCATCGGCGCCGTATCGCAGCATTGTGGCCCGCTCGACCCGGACGGCCATGTGCGGGCGCAGAAAAACGGGTCCCAGCCGTTCGCCGCCACCGTGAACTGGGTCGGCCTGCGATCCGGCGATCCGGGTTGAGGGTCTGCGACGAATCCGGTGCCCTCATCGGTTCGGAGAACGTCGGGTCGACGGCCATGACCGGGTGGCAGTAGCGGCCATCCCCGCGGCGCCGATGAACAGAACTGCCAGCCAGACGCCGTGCGCGGCCAGCGCGGCGCGGCGGTGCCGGGCGCCGGTCGATTGTCCGCCGACGCGGTAGACGGCGATCTCGCCGTCCCGATAGACCACCGGCAACGTCGCGAGTGTCCTTGCCGCATCACCCATCTCGCCGCGGCTGCCGAGCTCCGCGACCAGCCATCCGACCCCGGCCCGGGCCAGCAGGTCGGCGGGCGCGCCGGCGATCAGCAGCTCCTGCACAGCGCGCGCCCGGCTGCCCTCACCCGGCACTGTCGCGCCGGAGACGGCAAGATCCCCGGTGGTCAGCACCTCGGCACGGACCCAGCGTGGCAGCGGATCGAGCACCGGCGCCGGACCCGCCCAGGCGAACTGCCGCATCGGGTCGGCCGGCAGCACCGCGACCGTCTGGGGATCGGCATTGATCACGGCCGCCGCGGCGGCCCAGCCCGCCGGATACCGAACCGACGAGAGTTTGCCCCACGCGCCCCACCCGAGGTCGGGCAGCACGACGAGTAGGGCGGCGCAGGCGATCGCGGCCACGCCCGCCGGCGGCCACCGCCGGAGGGTGACGACCGAACCCGCCGCGGCAACCGCGTAACCGGGCACCGCCAGGCCGACCCACTTCTGACCGTCCCGCAGCACCCCCAGGCCCGGCATCGCCTCGATCACCGGGCGAAGTGCCGCCAGACCGGGACCGGAGGCCATCAGGACGGGCACCGCCACCGCCATTGCCGCCAGCATCAGCAGTGGCAGCGCCACGCGCCGACGGACCACCACCGGTATCCCGACCGCAACCACGCCCAGCAGAACCGCCGTCGCTGCGAGAGCGAAAAGCGTTGACCGCGAACCGGGTACGGCATCGGCGTTCCAGATACCGCCCAGCCCGGCCAGGGTTCCGAGCGTTCCCAGGCCCGGCTCGGCACGGGCGGCGAACGCCGCGAAGCCCGGTTCGCCGGCCGACTGGTACGCCGACAACGACCCCGACAGCGCCGATGCCGCCAGCCACGGTAACGCCGAGAGCACACCCAGACTCAGCGCCAGCGCGGCACATGTGGGGCGCCGGCGTCCGCCACCCGGCACGGCGCTGCATGCCAGCGCGACGGTGGTCGCCATCATGAGTCCTGTCGGCGTCAGGCCGGCCAGCGCAGTCCAGAACGCCAACGCAAAACCGCCCGAACCGTCGGTGCGCAGTCTGAGCATGCTGTGCGCAACCCAAGGCAGGCAGCCGTAGCCGACCAGCAGGCTCCAGTGTCCCTGCAGAAGTCGTTCCGCCACATACGGATTCCAGATCGCCACCGTGGTTGCCACGAATTGTCCGGGTTGTCCGGCATCGGGCAGCACTTCGGCCGCCAGCCGGGCCGAGCCCCGGCCGGCCAGCCACAGGCCGGCCACCAACAGCGCCTTGACCACCACTCCGCCGTCGAGCACCTGGGAGGCCAGCGCAATCGCGAAATCCTGCGGCACCGCGCGGGGCGCGGCTTCGGTGAGGCCCAGCGCGGCGTCGGACAGGTATGACCGCGGCGTGGACACGGCGTCGCGCAACAGCAGATATCCCGGGGTCACCAGAGGTGCGGTGATGACCAGGGCCAGGAACAGCGCATAACCGGGCACCGCCCACCGGCGCACGGCATCACGGCTTCCGATTGTCGGCCTTCTCAGTGCGGCCTCGCGCTCAATCGGGTGGGTTCCTTCTATCAGGTAGAACCTTGATCGGGGTTCAGGTCCGGACGCTGCGTCGGCAGCTTCTCCGTCTCGGCCTCGGCTGCCGGCATCGGACCGGTGTCGGGATCACGGCGGCTGAAGAACCCGCCGTCGGCGTGATCGAGTCCCGGGTCGATGAGTGCGGACTCGGCGCGGATGCTGAACGAGCCGAGCAACACACCCGCCACCAGGACGACCAGCCCGGCGGCGGTGAAGGTGATGGGCAGGATGCGCGACCACAGCGCAATCCGATCCCGCTCGTCGCG
Source organism: uncultured Mycobacterium sp. (assembly GCA_964387245.1). Classification (GTDB taxonomy): domain Bacteria; phylum Actinomycetota; class Actinomycetes; order Mycobacteriales; family Mycobacteriaceae; genus Mycobacterium. Next base: position 18,068 of record CAYLWH010000059.1, on the reverse strand, counting down.
GGCCGCGGCGACCGCACCCTCCACCGTCTCCTCGGTGGAGGTCACCTGATAGTCGGCGAGTGAGACCTCCGGCTCCAACGGATTGCGGGCGTAGTAGTGGTTCGCGTGCTCCTCGGCCTTCACGATGGTGCCCGACACCGGGTCCACCCAGAAGGTCCGTTTGGCCGCATAGAAGCGGGTCATCGTGATCAGTTCGTCGGGATCACCGGGCAGTCCCCACAGTGCTGCGCGGGCGGTGACCTCGCCGTCTTCGGCGCCGTCGTACAGCGATGCGTACTTTATCGGCTCGACGAGCTGGCCGTCGGCGTCGTAGCCGACGTTCTGGACGAACTGGTAGGTGGTCAGCCCGTTGACGTCCGCCTCGCCGTCGTAGTTGGCGTCGAACGCCTTCTGGGCGATCGGGTCGAAGTACGGATAGGTCATCTTCTCGGTGCCGAACGGGAAGCGGTAGGACAGACCCTCGTGCGGCAGCGCGATGTTGGTCGGTGGCTTGGTGTCCTCGATGGTGCGGGGTTTCTGCACGGCGCCGCCGGGGTGCGCGTCATCGGAGGCGGCCAGCGCGGTGGACCGGTTCAGCGTGACGGTGTCGACCATGGCCAGCAGCAACCCGGTGTCCTGCTGACGATCGGTGCGCCGGACCGTGGTGCCGACCTGCAAGGTCACCACATCGGCGTTGGACGGCGACTCCACGGTGATCTGCTGCTGGGACACCAGCGGCGCGTCCTTGTCGATCACGAACCGCTCGCCGAGCAGCGAGGTCGGGTCCAGGGCGGTGCCGGTACCATTGCTGACGAGTGTGGTGTTCAGATCGAGCGGGATTCGCTTGATCTTGCCGGCCGTGTACGTCGACAGCAGCAGTGCTGCGATGAGCAGAGCGGCTCCCAGGCCCAAAAGGGCGCACGCGGCGATACGCAACATCACTGCTCGGTTCAAGGCTTGCGTACCTTTCTTTTCCGGTCATTCCGGGATCAACAGCCGACCCTAACAGCACAAACTAAGGCACCCCGCCGCCATGCCGGGCAGGTACCGGCACACTGGTGACGTGGACGACGGCCAGATCGGCGGGACGCGCAGCTTCCTGCCCGCGGTCGAGGGTCTGCGGGCATGTGCGGCCATCGGCGTGGTCATCACGCATGTCGCCTTCCAGACCGGCCAGCACATCGGGATCACCGGACGCCTGCTCAGCCGGTTCGACATGGCTGTCGCCGTCTTTTTCGCACTGTCCGGCTTCCTGTTGTGGCGCGGGCACGCGGCCGCGGCCCGTGGGCTGCGGCACCGGCCGCGGACCGGGCACTACCTGCGCTCGCGCCTCGTGCGGATCATGCCGGGGTATCTGATCGCGGTGATCGTGATCCTGTGGCTGCTGCCCGACGCCCGCGGCGCCAGCCTCACGGTCTGGTTGGCGAATCTGTCGCTCACCCAAATCTACGTCCCGCTGACGCTGACGGCCGGTTTGACGCAGATGTGGAGCCTGTCGGTCGAGGTGACCTTTTACCTGGCGCTGCCGGTGCTGGCGTTGTGCGCCCGCCGACTTCCGGTTCGTGCACGGGTGCCGGTGATCGCCGCGGTGGGCTTGCTGAGTCTGGCATGGGGTCTGCTGCCCATCAAGACCGTCGAGGGCGTGAACTTCCTCAACTGGCCGCCCGCCTATGCATCGTGGTTTGCGTCGGGCATGTTGTTGGCCGAGTTCACCGTCAGCCCGGTCGGCCGGGTCCATCGGTGGGCGCGCAACCGGTGGCTGACGGTGAGTGTCGGGGTGGTCGCGTACCTTGTTGCCGCTTCGCCCCTGGCTGGGCCGGAAGGATTGACACCGGCCACGCTGGGTCAGTTCGTGGTGCGGACCGCAATGGGCGCGGTGCTGGCGGGTGTGTTGCTGGCGCCGTTGGTGCTCGACCGGCCCGACACCGGCCACCGCCTATTGGCCAGCCCGGTGATGGTGACGCTGGGCCGCTGGTCCTACGGACTGTTCGTCTGGCACTTGGCCGCGCTGACGATGACCTTCCCGTTGGTCGGCCGCTTCGTGTTCAACGGCGATATGCCGGTGATTCTGATGCTCACGCTCGTCTTCGGCTTTGCGATGGCCGCGGTCAGCTATGCGCTGGTGGAACATCCGTGCCGCCAGGCGTTGCGCCGGTGGGAGTATCGACATGTCCGGCGGGTGCCCCCGCTGGCCAGTTCGGTCACCGATGCGCCTGAGCCCGCTGTCGCGCAATGACCTCGTCGCGCACCGCCGACCGACGGGCCTTGCCCGCGTCATCGCGCAACGGTTGATCCACGAAGTCGATTGTGCGCGGCACCTTGTGGCTTTCCAGCCGGTCGCGCAGATAGGACTGCACCATCGCCTCGTCCAGCTTCCGGCCGGTCTGGACCAGAGCGTGCGGAACTTGCCCTAAATCTTCGTGAGGGATTCCGATCACCAAGCAGGACAACACATCCGGGTGTTCGTTGAGAACATTCTCGATCTCGGCCGGATAGGTGTTCTTGCCGCCCACGGTGAACATGTCGACCCGGCGGTCGCTCAGGTACAGGAAGCCCTCGGCGTCGAAGTAGCCCAGGTCGCCGAGCGAATCCCAGCCGTCGCGGGTCTTGGCCGTCGCGCCGATGTAGCGGTAGGTCGGTGCGCTGCCCGGACTCGGCCGCAGGTAGATCTCGCCGACCTCGCCGGGAGCGCACTCGCGCCCGTCATCGTCGAGCACCTTGATCTCGCCGGTCACGACTGTGCCGACCGAACCCCGGTGGGTCAGCCATTGGTCGCCCGAGATGAAGGTCAGGGCCTGCAGTTCGGTTCCGCCGTAGAGTTCCCAAACCGCTTCGGGTCCAACGAGTTCGATCCACGCCTCTTTGACGGCCGGCGGGCACGGTGCCGCCAGGTGCCACAGTCGCCGGATGGACGACAGGTCGTAGGAGTCCGGTGCCGCCCGGTACGCGGCCAGTAGTCGCTGCATGATCGTCGGCACCGTCGCCAGAAAGGTCACCCGGTGCTCGGTGACCAGACCCAGGAACTCCGCGGCGTCGAACCGGGGCATCACGATCAGGTGGTGACCCAGCAGCAGTCCCGAGACGGCCACCGTGAAACCGGTGTTGTGACTCATCGGCACGGAAATCAGTTGGACGTCACCGGGTTGCGCCCCCAGCGGGTGGCCGATCTCGGCAGGAACCCGACTATCGCCTCCGCTCTCGATCAACTTGGGCCGCCCGGTGCTGCCACCGGAGGCCATCGCCTTCCACGCCGGGGACACGACCTCCGGCAGCGGCCCGGTCGACAGCGTCGGATCTGGTTCGAATCCCGTTGGCACACTCGGTATGTGGCCGCCCGGGTGGTCGCGACCGACGATCAGCGCCCGGGTGCGCAGATCCAGGATCTCGGCGAACTCGGAATCGGGCATGTGCGGTGACAGCGGTTGTGGCACCGCGCCGAGCTTCCAGCAGGCGATCGCGGCCGAGATCCACTCGATCGAGTTCGGCACCGCAATGGTGACGTAAGCACCGGCGCCGACACCAAGGGCGGCGTAGGCCCGCGCCAGCCGGTTGGTCGACGCGTCGAGTTCCGCGCGGGTGACGGTGCGGCCGGCACAGGTGATGGCGGGCGCCCGCGGATCCGCGGCGGCCAGCGCACGGAGCCGGACGGGGATCGGTGCGGCGGGCATCAGTATCCGCCCCCGGTGGCCAGGATCCGGCGCGGGTTGTCCACCAGCATCGTGGTGATCTGCTCCTCGGTGACGCCCCGGTCGCGCAGTGCCGGCAGGACGTCGTTGTGGATGTGCAGGTAATGCCAGTTCGGCAGCACCACCGGGATCGCTTCTTCCGGCAGCCAGTCGATGAAGCACGCCGCGTCGTGGGACAGCACCATCTTGTCGGCATGCCCGCGCTCGCACATCCGGGCCACCGTGTCGACGCGTTCCGGGGTCGGCAGGTACACATCCGCACCAAAGCGGTCCATGCCGATGTACGACCCGTTGCCGATCAGTTCCTCGAGGTAGTCCAGGTCAGTGGAGTCGCCGGAGTGACCGATGACCACTCGGGACAGGTCGACGCCCTCCTCGGTGAAGACACGCTGCTGGTCGAGGCCGCGGCGGGTGGCCGCATGGGTGTGGGTGGAGATCGGCACGCCGGTCTGGCGGTGGGCCCGCGCGACCGCGCGCAGCACCCGCTCGACGTCCGGGGTGAGGCCCGGTTCGTCGGTGGCGCACTTGAGGATCGCGGCCTTGATCCCGGTGCCTGCGATGCCTTCTGTGATGTCGCGAACGAATAGCTCCGTCATGGGGTCAGAGCCGGCCGACGCCGTGCCGGGTCCCCGGAAGTGGAAGTACATCGGGACGTCGCGATAGGTGTACAGACCCGTCGCGACGACGATGTTCAGGTCGGTCGCGGCCGCGATCTGGGCGATGCGAGGGATGTAGCGGCCCAGTCCGATCACCGTCAGGTCGACGATGCTGTCCACGCCGCGCGACTTCAGTTCGGACAGGCGGGTGATCGCGTCGGCCACCCGTTTGTCCTCGTCGCCCCAGACCGCGGGGTCGTTGTCCATCATCTCCGGCGACAGCACGAAGACGTGCTCGTGCATGAGCGTGACGCCGAGCCGCCCGGCGTCGACAGCCCCTCGGGCCGTCTGTACCTCGGTCACGTACCGATGTTATGACCCGGCGGGCGCCGAGAAGAAGGTTCTCTACACCCCGTCCTGCGGGTTCGTGTCGAGAGCCTTCTTCTCGACGGTGACAGCGGAGGCGGCCAGCGCCGCCAGGCTGAGCAGGGCCAGGAATTGCACACCCGCGGAATGCCCGACATAGCCGTCGACCGATCGCCACGGATACCGGGACAGCACGGCCCCGGCCAGGATCACGCCGGCCGACACCACACCGAGCGTCACGGCCTTGCCGGCAGAGGGTCGGCCGCGCAGCAGACAGGCCGATCCGGCGGCCGCGGCGAACAGCGCCGCCCCGACGACTCCGGAGATCAGCGCCCCGGCCACCACCGCCGCGGCGGTCGCCCCCCAGCCGGGCACCCAGGTACGCGACGGGTTATCGGGCAGCGGGTCTCGAGCGGGCAGCAGCGCCAGCAACAGCAAGACCGGCAGCAGCGCGAGCCCCCCGGCGAGACCGGCTCGGTACACGGCGTTGAGTCCGAAGTTCAGCGTGATGGTGCCCGACGTCCCGGCCGGCACCAGCCAACCCTGCTGCCATCCGTTGACGGGGATGGGTGTCAGCACGATGCCGTTGGCCGTCTTCGCGACCCACCCCGGGTTGATGCTCTCCGGAACGACCACCACCCGTGCTACCGGCGACGGCGGCAACTGCAGTTCCCGGTGATCCGGCGTCCATGCCCCGGCCGGTACCGGTGTGGGCGTTGCGCCCGGCATGTCGACGCCGAGCGGACCCGCCAACCGGGCTCCGTCGGCGATGAATGCCGGGCCCGGGCTGATCAGCAACTCCTGTCGGCCCGTCGGGAGTGTGATCGGCTCGCCCCCACACTGCGTCACCGCGATCGGGCCGCCGTCCAGCAGCGCACCGACCGTGGTGTGCACCGAGGTGTGCACGAATCGGCCGGCCACGCCGATGACAGGACCGGCGTCGTCGCAGCCGACGGTGATGGTGCGAGTCCGGTTGCGTGCGGCGTCGGCGGGCGAGATGGCGGTGCCGTCCGGCCGCAGCACCACCACCTCGGCCAGCCCGGGCGGTTTCACCTGATCGAATCCCAGCGCCGTGCGGTCGATGACGTCCTTCCAGGCGAGCAGGCTCAGCTTGACGGTCTTGGTTACCCGGGGTCGCAGCGAGAGTGTCCGTGTCCCGGCGGGTTCGGTGGCCCGTACCTGAGGGCCGTCGCCGAGGTCGACGGCGACCAGGGTGGGATGGGTGGGGAGCACCGAAGAACTGGGGGTGATCCTGAGTGCGCCGACCTCGGTTGGTTCCGGCAATGTCAGCGTCAACGTCGGGGCGGCGCGGTGCTGCACGACGCCCTGGGGCGCCGTCCACGATGTGTGGGGGTCGCCGTCCGCGGCGGCGAATGCGGTTCCCAGCACGTCGAACGAGTCGGAGTCGCCGTCGGCGTGGGTCTTGCCCGGTTCGCGGATCAGGTCGGCCAGCGCCGGGCCCTGACGTGGCCGGACCCAAATCGTCGGTGTGACCGTAATCGGTTGCGGCACAGTCAGAGTCCTGCTCATGTTGACCAGCTCCTCGGGCGCCAGCGAAAGTGGCGAAGCGCAGCGCACACCGCCCGGAGAGGCGATGCAGCCCGGCCGGCCCAGGTTGTCGGTACCCAGATCCCACATCGCCACCACAGCGCCCGTCGGCGGGCCCGGCACGTCGACGGTGTGGCGCAGGTTTACCGGATGTGCGTAGCCGTTGGCGTCGTACTGCGTGATCGCCAGATCCGTGATGCCGAACTGCACGCCGGAGGAACCCGTCGCGGTGCCCGCTGCGGTGATGCGCACCCAGGGTGTCTCGCCGTAGGGCAGCGCCGCGGTGACCGGTTTGCCCGGGGCGTCCACCATCAGCGTGGTGGTGCCGTTGGCGGTGGCGATCTCGAGCCGGTCGACCTGGGCGCCCAGGGTGGAGACCGCCGGGGTCAGGGTGAGCGTCGCGTTGGTCACCGGATGGTCGAAGTCCACCTGCAACCACTGGCCCACCGCGGCTTGTAGCGCGTTGGAGACCCAACTGGTCGCGGAGTCGGCGTCGATTGCGGCTGCTGCGCCGGACGCCGGCGCGACGTTGGGCAGTGCCGTGGCGTCCGCGGCGGAACTCGATGTGGTCAACCGGCCGCCACTCCAGTTGCCGTAGACCGGTCGCGCGCCCGGTGCCGGGTAGTCCGGAACGCGGTTGTGGGTGTGCCGCTCGTCGTCCTGCGCGCGGATGCCCGACGAGTGATCGTCGATGCGACCGTAGTCGGTTTCGCGTGCGACCGGGGTGTCGGTGACGGTGACGCCCACCCCGGGAGGCAGTGGCAGGCCGGCGGCGCGGCCGTCCTGCGTCAGCAACACCGGGCCAAGCGGGGGCTGGTGCAGCAGTCGGCGCCGTTCGTCGAGGCGCAGCAGGACTTCGGGGCCGCCGTCGACCCGGAGCATCCGGCCGCTGTCGGCCAGGTACGGCGCGCCGGGATTGCTGTCGGTGTCGACGCGGTAGATCTCCACCGCGGGGTACGCGGGTCGCAGGTCGCTGTCGGTGACGAAGCCGTCAAGCGTCCCTGGGCCGACGGGATCGCCGAACTGCGCGACCCTGGTCAGACCCGGCGAGCCGTCGATGGCTCGGTGCACCAGGATGGGGCGGGCCGATCGCGACGTTTCCGGATCGAGGTCATTTCGCACAACGACATACGAAATACCTTGCCGCACAAGAGTGTCGGCGAGTGCCGCCGACGGGCGGCCCGCCGCCAGCAGGCGCTGCACCGAATCCAGGGCACGGATCGTCTGCGGCGGGGTCAGCGGAATCGAGTCTCTTACACCCCACGGGCCGACGCCGAGTACCTGCAGCGGCTCGTCGTGGCTGTTGCCCCACACCTGGGTGGCGAACGGCGCACCCGGCGTGACGAGCACGCGACCCGGGGTGGGGCTGCCGGTGTTGTGTTCGGTCAACCAGTCGGCGGCCTCGTTCCAGTATTTCGGGATGCCGGTGAAGGCGCCGGGCGGGGTCAGCCGGCCGGTCCAGGCCAACGAGGTGGCCGCCGCCAGCGCGGCCAGAACCACGATGACGACGGCTACCCGTTTGTCGTCCTCGGGATGGGTGAATGCCCGGACCCAGCGTGGCCGCGGCACGCCGCCCGGCAGTGGAACCCGGCTGACCAGGTGCGCCAACCCGAGCGCGATGGGCAACCGGACAACGGGTTCGAGCTTGTGCACGTTGCGCAACGGTGCCCCGGCAGCGTCCAGGAACGCCTGCACTTGACTCGCGACCGGAGAGCCCAGGCCACCGGAATAGCCGAGCCCCAGCAGCACCACTCCGATCAGCAGCATCCCGATCAGCCGGCCCCGTGCCGGCATGGACCGCAGTGCCAGACCGGCCAGTCCACCCGCCGCCACCAGCGTGGTGGCCAGGATCGCGACCGACCCGGTGACCAGCGACGCGCCGGCGGTCGCATTGGGCGAGACGAACGGGGTCCACGTCGACGTGCCGCGCAGCACCTCGGTCAGCGACGTCCACTGCGTCGTCACGCCGGACGATTCGATGAAGTCGAGGAACGGCGGACTGACACGCCCCAGCAGCAGCAACGGGATCAGCCACCACGTCACGGCCAGTGCCGCGGCCAGCAGCCACCAACCGGAAAACCGCAGCCACTGCCGACTCGGCCGATGGCAGGCCCACCAGATCAGGGCGGGCAGGCATCCGGTGAAGGTGGCCACCGCGTTGACCGCGCCCATCAACGCCATCGCGAGGCCGGCCCTGGCGGCCAGTACCCGTGGTGTCCGGCCGCTGTCGCCGCGCATTGCCAGGATCACTGGCAGCAGGACCCAGGGCGCCAGCATCATCGGCAGGGTTTCCGAGGAGATGGAGCCCAACGTGGTGAGCACCCGGGGCGACAGCGCGAACGCGGTCGCCCCGACGACGCGCCCGGGGGTGTTTCCGATCCCCAGCGCTTCGGCGACCCGGACAAGGCCCCAGAAGCCTGCTGCCAGCAGCAGCGCCCACCAGAGCCGCTGGACCACCCAGCCCGGCAGTCCCGCCAGCTCACCGGCGAGAAAGAACACGCCGTGCGGGAACAAATAGCCATACGCCTGGTTCTGAGCCTGGCCGAACGGCAGTTCGCTGTTCCACAAATTGGCAGCGCGGGCCAGGAAACGCAGGGGGTTTGCGGTCAGATCCAGCTTGGTGTCCGGTGCGATCATGCCGGGGGACTGCACGAAGGTGAGGATCAGGGCGACCGCGCCGACAATCCACAGCCAGCGTCGGGACAGCCCTCCCGGAAGGGCCGGTGCGGTGAGCGCGCTCAGGCTAGGTGCGGTCGCCGTATTCGACGCGGTTGAGCACCGATGACGCGGGGTCACCTGCGCTCACGGGTGGCTTGGTGTCCTGCTGCACCATGAGCGTCACCCCGAACACCGCGGCCGCACCGAGCAACAGACCAACCACGATGCTGGCGGCGGCCGGCACCACGAACCGGGTCATGTGGGCTCCTCAGCACGGCGGATCTGGACTGAACGCCAAGGTAGCACGGGGTACAGGTCAACTCGGTCCGGGCGGCACGATCGGCACCGGCCGTCGTCCGTGCCGCAGGACCCGGTCGACGACGGTCATGCCTCAATCTTGCCCACCGGAGTCGGCCGGGACGGGACATGACAGCATGGCCCCATGGCTTCTGCGCGTGTTCTGACCCTAACCCTGGCGTCGGCGGTGGCGCTGCCACTGGCTCTTGCCGCCTGCTCACCAGCGGTGACCCACCCGACGTCACCGGCGTCCGTGGCCGCCAGCTCCGCGGCGGCGTCAGCCGCACCGCTGGCCAATCCGGTTCCGGCCGCGCCCGCGCCGTCGGCGTGTGACGTCCAGGCGCTGCCGTTACGGGACAAGCTCGCGCAGTTGTTGATGGTGGGGGTGCGCAACGCCGCCGACGCCAAGGCGGTCGTCACCGACAACCATGTCGGTGGCATCTTCATCGGCAGCTGGACCGACTTGTCCATGCTGACCGACGGCTCGATCGCCGACATCGCCGGTGCCTCGGGTCCGCTGGCGCTGGCGGTGAGTGTGGACGAGGAGGGTGGCCGGGTTCAGCGCCTGTCGTCGCTGATCGGCAGCCAGCCGTCGCCGCGGGTGCTGGCGGCGACCGGGTCCGCCGACGAGGTCTACCGGATCGCGTTGCAGCGAGGCCAGGCGATGAGAGGCCTGGGTATCACGGTCGATTTCGCGCCCGTCGTGGATGTCACGGCCGCCGGAGACGACACGGTGATCGGCGACCGGTCGTTCGGCTCGGATCCCGCGGTGGTCACCGAATACGCCGGCGCGTACGCGCGCGGATTGCGCGATGCGGGCCTGCTGCCGGTGCTCAAGCATTTTCCGGGCCACGGCCATGGCTCCGGCGATTCGCACACCGGCGGGGTGGTGACCCCGCCGCTGGCGGATCTGGCGAACAACGACCTCATCCCATACCGCACCCTGGTAGGGGAGGGACCCGTCGCAGTGATGCTCGGACACCTTCAGGTGCCCGGGCTGACCGGCAGTGACCCCGCCAGCTTGAGTCCCGCGGCATACGACCTGTTGCGCAGCGGCGGCTACGGCGGTCCGTCGTTCGGGGGCGTCGTGTTCACCGACGACCTTTCCTCGATGGCCGCGATAAGCCAGCGCTACGGCGTGTCGGAGGCGGTGTTGCGTGCCCTGCAGGCCGGCGCGGACGTCGCACTGTGGGTGACCACCGCCGAGGTGCCGGCCGTGCTCGACCGGCTCGAACAGGCCGTCAACGGCGGGGAGCTGTCCCAGCAGCGCGTCGACAGCGCCCTTGCCACCGTGGCGGGATACAAGGGACCCAATCCGCATTGCTGAGGGACAGGTCCGGGTGGAGGGGGTCCTGATGCCCGGTGGCACCAAGCGGCTGCCGCGAGCCGTCCGCGAGCAGCAGATGCTCGACGCCGCCGTGCAGGTGTTCTCCGTCAACGGCTACCACGAGACGTCCATGGACGCGATCGCCGCGAAGGCCGAGATCTCCAAGCCGATGCTGTATCTGTATTACGGCTCCAAGGAAGACCTGTTCGGTGCCTGCCTGGACCGGGAGTTGGCGCGGTTCATCGACGCCGTGCGTGCCGATCTCGACTTCACGTTGTCCCCGCGCGACATGCTGCGCAACGCCATCGGCTCGTTCCTGAGCTACATCGACGCCAACCGGGCGTCCTGGATCGTGCTGTACGCGCAGGCGACCAGCTCGCAGGCATTCGCACACACGGTGCGGGAGGGTCGTGAACGCATCATCGACCTGGTGTCCCGGATGCTTCGCACCGGCACACGAAATCCTGAGCCCGACACCGACTTTCACATGATGGCGATTGCGTTGGTGGGCGCCGGCGAGGCCGTTGCCACCCGGGTCAGCGCCGGGGACGTCGATGTCGACGACGCGGTCGAACTACTCATCAAGCTGTTCTGGCGCGGACTGAAAGGCAAGCCCAGCGAACGCGACGTCGTCGACACCGCCTAGCTAGGGCTAAATGCCCCTGCATTCGGCCGTGGATTCCGCAGTCATGAACCGGCAGGGCCGCGGGCCTGGTGTTTAAGGTATTCCACGAAGGTCGGGGCACCTTCGGCCGTGGAGACGATGGGGGTCGAGCCGATGCTGGCGGTATCGCCGATTAGCCCGCTCAGATAGTGCGCGAGGTCGATGCGGGCGGTAAATCCACCGACTGGTGCGACCATGCCGGCGGTGTAGTCGGTGACGTGGTCGAGATCGAACAGGATCGACGGCCGCACAATGGTCCAGTCCAGATCGCCCTCGCGGATTAGGCCCTCGGTGCGGCGCAGGTCGTCATAGACCGTCTTACCGAGGGTCCGGCTGATGATCGGCTCGAAGACCCGCATGAGCAGCGGGGCGTCGAGTCGATTGCGGTATTTCTCGACGGCGGAGGAACTGACTACGATCAGTCGCCGAATGTCGTTGCGGTGCATGGCCGCGATGATGTTGGCGGTGCCGGTGGAGTAGGTGACGACCGGCTCGAAGGTATGCGGCACACCGAGCGTCGAGATCACCGCGTCGGCGCCGGCGAGGGCCTCGGTGACGGCCTGGGCATTGAACACATCGGCTTCGGCGACGGTCAAGGCCGGACCGGATGCCGGGAATTCGGCGGGATGCCGGGTGACCGCGACCACGTGGTGACCGGCATCGAGCAGTCGGCGGCTCAACAGTCGGCCGGTGGGGCCGTTGGCGCCCAAGACAGTGACCTTCATCGTTGGGTCAGATCCTCACGAGTTCGAACAGCGGGATGATCCGGTCGGTCTTGTCCTGGTAGGCCCCGAACGACGGTGCCACCGCGGCGATCTGCGCCCACGCGGTGTCACGCTCATCGGTGGGCAGTTCCCGTGCCTCGACGTCGACGGTGTCGGTGCCGATCTCGACCTCTGTGCGGGGATTGGCCCGCAGATTGTGCACCCACGCCGGGTCGATGTCGGCTCCGGCGTAGGAACCGACCACGATCAGCTTGCCGTCGATATCGAAGTAACCCACCGGATTGACCCGCGGTGCACCGGATTTCGCTCCCGTGGTGTGCAACAGCAGCAGTGACAGGTTCTCAAAGGGCCCACCGACCCTGCCTCCGTTGGCCCGGAACTCCTCGATCACGTTGGAGTTGAACGAGGTGTCGGGTAGATCAGCCATGATCCTGTCCTTTCCGAGAAGACGCGGCGCTCCATCCCAGCGGGGCGACCACTGCCACCACTGTGCCCGTTTTCTCAACAATTGTCTACTTTTGTGCCAGGGTGGCATCATCGACACCGAAAGTGAGGTGTGTGGTGAGTAGTGCACGGCCGACACCAGAGGCCAGCCTCGATGACGAGTCCCCCGCTGAACGCAAGGGCGTGCGAACTCGGCGACGCATCCTGGAAGCAGCCCGCGGCGTGTTCGCCGACGTCGGCTACGAGCGGGCCACCATCCGCCTGATCGCTGCGGCTGCCGGGGTCGACAAGTCGTCGGTAATCCAGTACTTCGGTACCAAACAGGGGCTGTTCCGCGAGGCGGTGCACTGGGATATCCCGACCGCCGAGTTGATCGGCGAAGACGCCGAGCAGACCGCCGCCAATCATGTCCGCGGCATGTTCGCCGCATGGGCGGCCGATCCGAACAGTCCGATGGCGGTGCTGCTGCGGACAAGCATGACCAGTGAGGACGCCGCGGAGATTCTGCGTGCCCACATCACCGCGCAGTCCACCGATGCCGTTGCCGCGACCATCGACGCACCCGACGCGCGACTTCGTGCCGCCCTGGCCGGCGCGATGCTGATGGGCATCGCCAGCCAGCGCTACATCCTGAAGATGCCCGACCTCAAGGACGCTGACGTCGAGGACATCCTGCGCTTGGTCGGGCCCGCGATCGGAACACTGCTCGACCCGAGTTCTTATCCGGGGTAAATGATCTTGGGATGGCGTTTCTGCAGGTAGACCGTTTGCAGACGCGTCCGCGAAAGAAGCAGTTGGTCAGGTGTTGCGGGCGCTGCGCCAGGCGTTCCAGATGTCGGGGTGGAGCTTGCCGCGGTCGGGGACGGCGAGGCCGGTGGCGCGGGCCCAGGCCCGGATTTCGGCGGTAGAGGGTTGCGGGGCGTCGGGTGCTTGGTCCAGTTCGGTCGTGGTGTGGTCGACGGCCAGCGGGGTGAGCAGCGCGAGGGAGGCGTGCTCGGTCTCGGCCCAGGCGTGGGCCGCGGCGAGGAACCGGTAGGTCCATTCCTCGGCGAGTTGGCGGGTTTCACAGAAGACGATCGGCACGTTGGGCCAGCGGATCTGGAGTTCGGCGAGGCCGTCGGCGACCAGGGAGGGCCGGATCCGGTCGAGCTTGAACACCTGGGAGTAGCGGTCCTCGACGACGACCGCGGCGCGCGGCAGTGCCGCCAGCTCGGCCACCGCGAAGCGGAGTTTCCCGCCGGTCAGGCTGGCCACCAGGTCGACCAGGGACTTGCGTTCGACCGAGGCCACCAACCGCCCGCCGAGGGTGATGCCGTAGTCGCCGCACGGCAGGGCGCGTTTCACGGTGCGGACCTGTTGGCCGCTGAACCGGTAGGCGTACTGCTCGTGGGAGTCGACGACGATCTCGAGCTCGGTGATCCCTGCGGCCCGGGCGGTGGGTGTGCGCACGTTGGGGCGGGCCTGTTTGCGGGTGCGTGGGGACTGCCAGAAGACGACGTCGCGGCCGCGGGCCTGGGTGAACACGATCTGGGAGCGACTCTCCCGGCTGCGGTCGACAACGACGTCGATGGCGGCGCCGCGCCGCACGCACGACCGGAGTTGGGTTCGTTCCACGATGTCGGGGTCGGCGGGCCACTCGTCTAGCGAAACCTGGTAGCAGAACAGGGCTTTCGTGCGCGGCCAGGTCCCGGAGGTGCGGAACACCATCCCGCCGGCCAGCGGCAGCCGTAGCAGATAGGGCAGCGTGGAATCCGGGTCCGGGTTATGCGCGATCAGCAACTCCGCCAACGCTTTTCAGCCCTCCGCTCGATCCTTGCCAGCGGGACGGCCGAGGCGCCGCCGGAGTTCGAGGTTCTCGCCGTGGGCGGCCTCGAGCGCCCGGCGCAGCGTGGCGACTTCCTCGTGGTGGCGTCGTTTGAGTTCGGCGAGCTGGGCCGTGAGGGTGCGCACGACGCTGCTGGGCTGGTCGGGGTCGGTCCGGTCCGGCGGGGGCGGTGGCATGCTGCGCTGCTGGTTGCGGAGCTGCTCGACCCGCTGTCGGATCTCGGTGTTGCGGTAGAGGAAATCCAGTGACACGCCGGCGATTTGGGCGAGCCCACGGAAGGTGATCGGAGCGTCGCGGCGAACCATCTCGCGCAGACCCTGTTCGGCGCGGGCTTGGGCGGCGGCGCTCTTGGCGGTGGCGGCTCGACGAAGGTTGTCGGGGTTGCCGCGCATCAGTTTGTGTCCTGCTTGTCGGTGATGGCGGTGGTGCGCGCATCGACGCCGGCGCCGCGTATCGCCTGAACGGTGCCGTCGGCGAGCCGGGTGCCCCCGAGGGTGAGGATGATGCGGCCGAGCGCGTCGCGCTCCTGGCGGCGTCCGGCCAGCCAGATGTTGTCCTCGCCCATCGGGTGTCCTGTGCGGGCCTCGAACGTCGCGCGGCGTTCGGTGATGAGCTGGGTGGTTCGGTCCAGCTGGGTTTGCAGCTCGGGCACGAAGGTGGCGTCGGTGGCGAACTTGTCGCAGGTCAGGCAGGCGTTTCCCTTGCCGCAGACCTGACGCGGAGGCAGCAGGCAGTATCCGTTGGGCAGGATCCGGTCGGTGCGCCTGTCCAACTCGAGCATGTCGTAGAGGTCGCGGGGATCGACGTCGATCTCGCGCCCATCGGCGGTGATCTTGCGGTAACGCAGAAACTCGGCCTCGGCGGTGGACTGCAGGGTCTGCGCGTAGGTCATGGTCATGGTCGGCGTCAGATGGCCGAGATAACGCTGCAACACATGCAACGGGACGCCGCTGTTCAGCAAGCCGGTGGCCACGGTGTGGCGGAACCGGTGGGTGCGGTTGAAGTCGACCAGGGCGCCGGTGCGGTCACGCACGTCGAGCCGGACGGCCAGACCGGTCAGCAGAGTGCGCAGGGTGTTGCCGGAGTAGGGCCGGTCGCCGTTGCGGTTCATGTGCAAAGCGAGGAACAGGTACTTCGGGGTCTTGCCGGGTGCGCCGTGCGCGGCGAAGAACCGCTGCGCCCAGTGTTGTTGTTCGCCGATGATCGCGACGACCTCGGCGGGTACGAGGATGGTGTCGGGCGCACCGTCGATCTTGGTCTGCTGGTAGCGCAGCTTGGCCACCAGTGCCTGCTCGTCGCCATCTGCGGCGGGCTCGCCCGGCGAGGCCGGGGCCCTCGGGGACAACGGCAGCAGCGGCTCGCGGTCGAGCAGGCAGATCTCGCTGACGCGCCGGCCCAGCAACGCCACCAGCATGGTGATCCGCATGGCCTGCTCGTCACCGAACCCGCCGTCGGCGACCGCGGCGCCGAGCAGATCCAGCCCGCCCATGATCCGGGTCATGGCGTCGTCGTCGATGACCTGCCCGTCGAGTCGGGGCCGCGGCTTGCCGGGCAGCTCACCACGCCGGTAGACCCCGGCGTGCTCGGGTCCCAGCCGCAGCCAGCCCGGTTCGGCCAGCGCGGCGGCGGCCGCGTCCCTGTTGTCGGTCATGAACAGGTAGAACTGCTCCACATCGCTGGCCAGACGCTGCACCGACGCCGGCGACAACCGCTGGCCGCTACGGCGGCCGCGGGTGACCGGCCGGGCACGCAGATGGCCGAGGAAGTCCAGCATGAGCGCACGCATCCCCGCCGGGTGATCGGCCAACCACGGCCCCTCGACCCCGCGACCGGCCAAGAACCCGTCGAACTCGCCCACCGCCACAATCCGGCGGTGCACCGTCGACCAGCCCAACGTCCCGGTGTCCAGGCCGACCTTGCAGTGCCACTGCAGGCCGCGCCGCAGCCACCGGGTGCCGATCCGGTCGAACCGCACCGAGTACCGGCCCATCGGCTCGTGATCGCGCAACGGAATCCGGTTGTCCTCCACCGGGTTCCACTGGTCCAGCTGCCACCACGGGCCGGTGTCGCAGGCGGTGACGAGCAGCCGCATCATCCGCGTCAGCAACCGGCGGATGTTGGTCATCGTGGCCGGCGCCGGCAGCCGCCCGCTGCGGCGGTGCACCCCACGCTGGATCTGCTGGCACCACTGCGGCACGGACAGTCCGAGCAGGGAGGCCGGCACCCGCCCCGCGCGGTCGACGCTCACCTCGCCGAGCCGGCGCACCAGCATGCTCAACCCCGGTGTCGCGATCTTGCCGCCCAACTCGATGATGCGGAACACACACCACAGCACCTCCCGGCGCATCGGCTCCGGCAGCGGCGACAGATCCACCCCGGCCCGCCAAGTCCCGTCGTGGCAGAACGCTCCCGCGAACTCCGCAGGGACACTGGACTCGGCGAAACACGACAGCCGCATCGATTCCGGCACACTCGCCCACAGATCTTCCAGCGCCTGCGGGTCGCAGCGGCCGCGGGCCGCTTCCACCCAGTCAGCCGTGGCCTCTTGGCGTGCGCCAGTCACGACCCCGGCCCGATCCGCTCATCGCCGTGCGCCCCGACTCGCCAGGCGGCGGTGAACGCCTTCCAGTCGGCCACCGCTCGCATCTCGGCGTCCTCGGTCACGTGCGCGTACGTGTTCAGCGTGGTCTGCACGTCGACATGTCCCAATCGTCGACTCACCACGTGCACGGGTACCCCCGACAACAACAGCGCGCTGGCGTGCGAGTGCCGCATCCAGTGCGGTGTCCAGTCCGGTGGCACCTGCCCCGACAGTTGCCGGCGCAGCCGCTCCACCAGGTCATAGACCGACTCCGGTCGCCACGGCGAAAACCGCGGCTCCCTGTCGAGGTTGACGAACACACAGGTGGCGTCGAAGTCGTCGACGGCCAGATCGGCACCGGCCTCGCACAACTGCCAGACGTACTCGCCGTAGAGGCGGTCCAGCTCGTCGGAGACATACACCCGCCGGTAGCCGCTCTTGGCCCGCACCGCATGCGGGTGGTCCCGGGCGACGATCTCGATGAACGGGGTGTCGCCGCACCCGGTGTGCCAATCGCGATGCTGCAAACCCAGGGCCTCACCCAACCGAAACCCTGTCTCCGCCAACAACATCCACAGCAGTCTGTTGCGCACTGATCCGCGCCACTGCCGCGTCTCGGGATCCCAGCTCGCGCATGCATCACAGATCCGGTCGAGCTGCACAGGAGTCAAGACCGGCGGCGCCGCGCGGCGCCGGTGGCGCACCCGGATCACCGCCTGCCGGCGACCCTTGCGGCGGGCGACGTGTTCCAACAGCGGCTTGTACCGGCCGCCGCCACGATGGGTGATCCGGTGCAGGTCCCGGCCCACGTCCACGCCGTTGAGCACGTGGTAGTCGTAGCAGGACAACACCGCGCCCAGCCGAGCGGAGATCGTCGACTCGGCAAACCGGGCCCGACGGCGCTCGATCGACACCACCCCCGGCTCGTCGCCGGTGCGCAACCACGTCAGAAACGCCCCGAAGTTCTCTACCGTCACCGCGTCCCAGTCCAGCCCGAACAGCTCCAAAAACTGCCACCACAACGCCAACGCGCGCGCGTAGGACTTCACCGTATTCGGCGACACCTGCTGGGCCCGCAGATATTCCAGATACTCCTCGGCCGGTCCGACCACACGGTGGCCCGCGTCGAGCACCGTCCATGTCCGTTCACCCGAGGGAAGAGTCAAACCCTGTGCCCGACAGAATCCCGTCCCCACGGTTGCGGTCGTCACACCCCGCACCGTAACTACCCCAGATAATTCCTCCGCGAACGACACGCCGACCCCGAAAAGATCGGTTGTCATCCGTCACGGACGATGGTCCCGCGACCCCGGATAAGAGGTCGGCATAACGAGTCCTCCAGGTTGCCCGGCGGCCGATTCCGTCGCAGGCG
>CAYLWH010000058.1:0-27127 GCA_964387245.1 uncultured Mycobacterium sp. | reverse complement strand
TTGCCGGGCCGGGAGAAGTTCAACGTGAAGGTCGGCATGTCGCCGCCGAGGTAGTTGACCCGGAACACCAGTTCCTCGGGGAGATGCTCGACATTGCGCCACACGACGAACCCGATGCCCGGATAGGTCAGGCCGTATTTGTGCCCGCTGACGTTGATCGACACCACCCGCGGCAACCGGAAGTCCCAGGCAATGTCGGGATGCAGGAAGGGCACGACGAAGCCGCCGCTGGCCGCGTCGACGTGCACCGGTATGTCCGGCTTGCCGGGCCGGGCGGTCAGCTCGTCCAACGCGGCGCAGATCTCGGCGATCGGCTCCAGCTCACCGGTGAAGGTGGTGCCCAGTATCGCCACCACGCCGATGGTGTCTTCATCGACGTTGGCGACCACCTGCTCGGGCGTGATGACGTAGCGCCCCTCCTCCATCGGCAGGTAGCGCGGCTCGACGTCGAAGTACCGGCAGAACTTCTCCCACACCACCTGCACGTTGGAACCCAGCACCAGGTTCGGTGTGCGGGCCTTCCAGCCGGTCCTCGGATCGTCGCCGACCGTGGCTCGCCATCGCCACTTCATGGCCAGCCCCGCCAGCATCACCGCCTCGCTGGATCCGATGGTGGACACCCCGATTCCGGTGGACGGGTCGTCGTCGAGGAGACCCTCGGCGTGAAAGAGATCGGCCACCATGCACACGCACCGTTGCTCGATGGCCGCGGTCACCGGGTACTCGTCCTTGTCGATCATGTTCTTGTCGAACGTCTCCGACATCAGGTTGGCGGCTTCGGGGTCCATCCAGGTGGTGACGAACGTGGCCAGGTTCAGCCGTGAGCTGCCGTCGAGCATCAACTCGTCGTGGATGAAGCGGTAGGCCGACTGCGGATCCATCGACTCGTCGGGCAAGCGCAGGGCGGGCAGCGGCGAAGTGCCCAGCCGTCCCGTGTAGGCGGGCGCGATATTCGACGAGTGACGCGAGACATTAGGCATGCAACCAGTTCTAGAGGATGCCGGCCACCGCCGCGCGGATATGTGCCAGGATGCCGGTCGCCGACGTCGGCACCGGCGCCGGGCCGGGGTCGTGCGCGGCAAGGTCCGCCGCGCGGGCATGGACGAAGGCCGCCGCCGCGGCTGCCTCCGCGGCGGGCAGGCCCGCCGCCAACAGCGCACCGATCACACCGGACAGCACATCGCCCGAACCCGCGGTGGCCGCCCATGACTGTCCGGCCGGGTTGAGATAAGCCGGGCCGCCGGGCTCCGCGATCACCGTGACGTTGCCCTTGAGGAGCACGATGGCACCCAGATCGTCGGCCAGGCCGCGCGCGGCGGCCACCCGGTCATCGCCGGGCGGGTTTCCGGCCAAGCGCTCGAATTCTCCGGCGTGTGGTGTCAGCACGGTCGGGCCGCGCCGGGTCCGCACCAGATCCGGATGTCTGGACACCAGCGTCAGCGCATCCGCGTCGACGATCACCGGCAGAGCGGTTGCCAGCACCGCCCGCAGTGTCGCCGACTCGGCGTGCCCGGTGCCCAGACCCGGACCCACCACCCAGGCCTGCACCCGACCGGCGTCGCCGAACCCGCTCACCGCGATCACCTCGGGCCAGTGCGAAACCACCTCGGCGGCGGCACTTCCCGCATAACGCACCATGCCGGAGTGGGTGGCCACGGCCGCGCCGGTGCACAGGATGGCCGCACCCGGGTAGGCCGCCGAACCGGCGAGCACACCGGTGACGCCCTGGGTGTACTTGTCGTCCCGGGGACCGGGCCGGGGCCAGCGGGCCGCGACGTCCGCGGCGTCGAAGCCGACCAGGTCCGAGGACGGCAGGTCCAAACCGATGTCGACGAGTTCGACGCGGCCGCAGTCGGCCAGTCCATGGACCGGCTTGAGTCCACCGAATGTCACCGTCAGCGCGGCGCGGACGGCAGGTCCGCTGACGGTGCCGGTCGCCACGTCCACACCGCTGGGGACGTCGACCGCGACCACCGGCGCGTCGGTCGACGCGAAGAGCGCCGCGGCCGCCGGTCGCAGTGGCCCGCTGCCCGAAATGCCCACGACTCCGTCGATCACGAGATCCGTTGCCGCGGAAATGGTTTCCACCACGCGGCCACCCGAGGACCGGAAGGCGGCCAACGCCTTGAGGTGGGCTCGTTGCGGATCGAGGAGAACCGCGTCGGCCGCCGCGCCGCGGCGGCGCAGAAAGGTCGCCGCCCACAGCGCATCACCACCGTTGTCACCCGAGCCCACCACCGCGCAGATCCGCCGGCCGGCAATCGCGCCCGCGCGGCGGCGCAGTTCGGCCGCTACGGCCGATGACAGCGGCCACGCGGCGCGCCGCATCAGCGCCCCGTCGGGCAGCGTGGCCAGCAGGGGCGCTTCGGCATCGCGGATCTGCTGAGCCGAGTAGTAGTGGCGCATCGGAGGGCGGGTGATTCCTATTCCACGGTGACGGACTTGGCCAGGTTACGCGGTTTGTCGACGTCGTAGCCGCGTGCGCGGGCCACCGCCGCGGCAAACACCTGTAGCGGGATGGTCGACAGCAGCGGCTGGAAAAGCGTTGACACCACCGGTATTTCGATCAGGTGATCGGCGTAGGGCCGCACCGTGTCGTCGCCCTCCTCGGCGATGACGATCGTGACCGCACCGCGCGCCTGGATCTCCCGGATGTTGGACAGCAACTTGGAGTGCAGCAGTGCGGCACCCTTCGGCGAGGGCATCACCACGATCACCGGCAGGCCGTCCTCGATGAGCGCGATGGGTCCGTGTTTGAGCTCACCTGCCGCGAATCCCTCCGCGTGCATGTACGCCAGTTCCTTGAGTTTGAGCGCACCTTCCAACGCCACCGGGTAACCCACGTGCCGACCCAGGAACAACACCGCATTCGACTGCGCGAACCGCTCCGCGAGCGCGACGACCGGTTCCATTCTGTTCAGCACATCGCCGACCAGGTCCGGTATCTGTTCCAGCTCGCGGTACTCGCGCGCGACCTCGTCGGGATACTTGGTGCCGCGGGCCTGTGCGAGAGCCAGGCCGACGATGTAGTTGGCCACGATCTGCGCAACGAAGGTCTTGGTGGCCGCCACCCCGATCTCCGGCCCGGCCCGCGTGTAGAGCACGGCATCGCATTCGCGGGGGATCTGGCTGCCGTTGGTGTTGCAGATCGCCAACACCCTGGCCTTCTGCTCCTTGGCGTGCCGCACGGCTTCCAGGGTGTCGGCCGTCTCACCGGACTGGCTGATCGCCACGACAAGCGTGCTGCGATCCAGGACCGGGTCGCGGTACCGGAATTCGCTGGCCAGTTCCACCTCGACGGGCAGCCGGGTCCAGTGCTCGATGGCGTACTTGGCCAGCAGACCGGAGTGGTACGCGGTGCCGCAGGCGACCACGAAAACCTTGTCCACTTCACGCAGGTCCTGGTTGGAAAGCCGCTGCTCGTCGAGCACGATCCGGCCGTCGACGAAGTGACCCAGCAGCGTGTCCGCGATCGCCGTGGGCTGCTCGGCGATCTCCTTGAGCATGAAGAACTCGTAACCGCCCTTCTGCGCGGCGGACAGGTCCCAGTCGATATGAAATTCACGTGCCTGGGCGGAGCGGTCGTCGCCGTCGAAGTCGAGAATGCGGTAGCCGTCCGCGGTGATCACCACGGCCTGGTCCTGTCCGAGCTCGACGGCGTCGCGGGTGTATTCGATGAACGCGGCGACATCGGAGCCGAGGAACATCTCACCGTCGCCGACACCGACCACCAGTGGGGTGGACCGGCGGGCCGCCACGATGGTTCCCGGATCGTCGGCGTTGGAGAACACGAGCGTGAAGTGGCCGTCGAGACGCCGGAGCACCGACAACACCGAACCCACGAAGTCTCCCGCCGTCGGTCCGGTGCGGTAGGCGCGGGCGACCAGATGCACCGCCACCTCGCTGTCGGTGTCACTGGCGAATTCGATGCCGTCGGCCTCCAGTTCAGCGCGCAGGGCGGCGAAGTTCTCGATGATGCCGTTGTGCACGACCGCGAAGCGGCCCGCGGCGTCGCGATGCGGGTGGGCGTTGCGGTCGGTCGGCCGCCCGTGGGTGGCCCATCGGGTGTGGCCGACCCCGGTGCCGCCGACGAGCGCCGCCGGGTCGGTCTCGGCGAGTGCCTCCTCGAGGTTCGCAAGCCGACCCGCACGGCGGCGCACGGTCATGCCCCCGCGCCCGTCGAGTATCGCGATACCCGCCGAGTCATACCCGCGGTATTCCATCCGGCGGAGCGCCTCGATCACGACACCGCACGCCTGACGATGGCCGACGTAACCGACGATTCCGCACATGGTTATCCAGGGTAGTGCAGCCGCAATCACGGGGCGGTGGGCTAACGTCAGTGGGTGGCCAGCACCAAGAAGCTCGTCGCCGCGCTGTCAAAGCCGGGTCCGCACCGTGTTCTGCGCGGTGACCTGGCCTTTGCGGGTCTTCCAGGCGTCGTCTATACACCCGAATCCGGCCTCGGTCTGCCGGGTATCGCCTTCGGCCATGACTGGGTCACCTCGGCCGGCAGCTACGGCCGGACGCTGGAACACCTCGCGTCGTGGGGCATCGTCGCGGCCGCGCCGGACACCGAGAAGGGGCTGGCGCCCTCGGTCCTGAACCTGTCCCACGACCTGGGCACCACACTGGACATCATCTGCGGGGTGCGCCTGGGACCCGGCCGGATCAGCGTGCACCCCGGCCAACTCGGCGTCGCCGGCCACGGGGTCGGCGGCTCGGCCGCTGTGTTCACCGCTGCCGGTCTCGGCGGCCACCTCAAGGCCGCGGCAGCGATCTTCCCGGCCAGCACCCGGCCGTCCGCCGAGGAACCAGCGGCCGGCCTGAGAGTCCCCGGCATCGTGTTCAGCGCTCCCGACGACCCCTCCAGTGTCCGGTTCAACGCCTCCGGCCTGGCCAGGGCCTGGCCCGGGTCGGTACTGCGGACGGTGACCAAATCGGAGGCCACCGGGCTGGCCGAAAACCGCCGCTTCCCGAAGTTCATCGGACTGGGCGGCTCGGACCGGCGCACCCAGAAGGCGGTCCGCCCGCTGTTGACCGGATTTCTGCTCTACACGCTCACCGGCGACAAGACCTACCGCGAGTTCGCCAGTGCCGAGGCGCAGCTGCCGAAGACCGAGACGCTCGACCCCGACCGGGCGCCCTTGACCACCGAGGAGAAGATCGTCGCCCTCCTGCGCCGGTAGCCGTCACCTCCGCCCCGAGTCGAGCACCAGTGTCTGGAACAGGGCCGTCATCCCGTCCATGCCGTCCGGGTCGGACGACACCGCGGCGTGTGCGAAGCCGGTGACGATCGCACCGATGAGGGTGGCAACCCGCCCCGGTTCCAGATCCGCCGGGATCAGGCCGCCCTGCTGTCCACGGACGACGGCGGCCATCACCGCCTCGGCCATCCGGGTGGCCTGTGCCGCGTAGGCCTCGCCCAGTTCGGGGTGCCGCCGAGCGTCGACGGGCGCCGCCGCCACGAAGTCCGCCAGTTCCGGCGACTCGTGGTTGATCCGCATCGATTCCGTCAGCACCGCGGCAAGCAGTCCGGGGACGGAGTGCGCTCCGGCCATCGCCGCGGCCGCGCGGTCGATGATCTTTCCGTAGACCTCATCGCAGACGACGCTGAAGAGCCTGCGCTTGGTGCCGAAGTGGTAGTACACGGAACCTGCTGTGACTCCGGCCATCTCGGCGATCAGGTTGTTGGTGGCCGGGCCGTACCCGTACTGCGCAAAACACCGGCAGGCAGCTTCTGTCACCCGTCGCCTGGTGTCGAAACTGTCACTTCCCGCGGGTCGTCCCGGGCCGTGCCGGGGCACCCCGGTTTCCATCACCAGCCCACCATCACGCACTCCTGCGCCCGTCCGGTCGCCGGATTTCGCCATGGAGATCGCGTAGTTGTCAACCAACCGGTTGGGTGTATAACCATCTTCATGTCCCTCATGCGCACCGGCATCTTTCTGAACTACGCGGGCGGCTTCCTGGAGGCGGCCGAACAAGTCGCCGAGCTGGAGAAGATGGGCGTCGACATCGCCCTGGTGGCCGAGGCGTACTCCTTTGACGCTATCAGCCAGCTCGGCTATCTCGCGGCCAAAACGTCGACGATCGAACTGGGCACCGGGGTCGTACCGATCTACGTGAGGACACCCACTCTGCTGGCGATGACCGCGGCGGGTCTGGACTACGTCTCCGACGGCCGGTTCCGCCTCGGTATCGGCACGTCCGGACCCCAGGTGATGGAGGGCTTCCACGGGGTCGCGTTCGACGCGCCATTGGGACGCACCCGCGAAGTCGTCGAAATCTGCCGTCAGGTATGGCGGCGGGAGCGGGTCAGCTATCGGGGCGAGCACTATCAGATACCCCTTCCGGAAGGCGCCGGCACCGGCTTGGGAAAGCAGCTGCGCTTGATCAATCATCCTGTCCGGGAACGTATTCCCATCACCATCGCGGCATTGGGCCCCAAGAACGTCGAACTGACCGCGGAGATCGCCGAGGGCTGGCAACCGGTGTTCTTCCACCCCGGGAAAGCCGACGAAGTCTGGGGCGACGCACTGCGGGCCGGCTCTGCCAGACGTGATCCGGCGCTGGGACCGCTGGACATCATGGTGTCGGCAAGCCTGGCAATCGGTGACGATGTCGATGAGCGGCTGGCGTGGGCGAAACCCCAACTCGCCCTTTACCTCGGGGGCATGGGCGCGCGTGGGAAGAACTTCTACCACAACCTGGCCACCCGATACGGCTTCGGCGACGCGGCCGACCGCATCCAGGACCTGTACCTGGCCGGCCGCAAGCAGGAGGCTGTCGCCGCAGTCCCGGATCAGTTGGTCCGCAACGTATCTCTGGTCGGCCCCCGCGGGTTCGTCAGGGAGCGACTGGCGGCGTACGCCGAAGCCGGGGTGACGACGTTGCTGGTGCATCCACTGGGCTCGGACGACCGCGAGTCCGTCGGATTCGTGGAGGAGTTACTGACCCTCACCCAGTAAGTCACCGGCCCGCCTGCGGGAGCTCGTCGGCGGCGATCTCGCACGGCGAAGCGGGGTCATCGGGCTGCGGTTCCGCGGTGCCGGCGCCGACCGCCGACTCCGGCACGGGTGTCGGCGCGGGGTCCGGTTGCGTCAGCGGTTCGTCCGGCACGTCCTCGCTCCGCGTGCCGGCCTCATCAGGCTCGTCGGTTTCGTCGGTTTCGTCGGTTTCGCCGGTTTCGTCGGTTTCGTCGGTTTCGTCGGTTTCGTCGGGCTCGTCAGGCACCCGGTTCGTGTCAGGCACATCGGGTTCAGCAGGCACATCCGGCAACGGCAGCGGTTCGGCCAATCCGTCTGCACCGGGCGTGCCGAGCAACCCACCGAGTTCAGGCAGGCCGGCCGCGCCGAGGCCCGGAAGGCCTCCGGTCGGGGACACTGGCGGCGCGCTGCTCCACGCGTCCAACGGATTCGGCGCCGACGGCGCGGCGGCGGGTACCGCAGCGGCGGGTCCGGGAGCGACCGGCGCAGGGGGTTGCGCGATTGGCGCTGGCCCGGGCAGACCCGCGACCAGCGGCGCCGCTGGTGCATCGGTGGACACAGGCACGGCGGGCGGCGGCACGGCAGGCACGGCCACGGCGGGCGCCGGCACGGCAGGCGTCGGAACCAGGTCCCCGGGCAACTCGAAGCGAGGCTGCGGGCCGGCGCCCAACGCCTCACGCGCTGCCCGGTAGGCGGCCGCGGCGGCATCGTCCGCCCGCTGCATCGCGGACGCCCAGTCGCCGCCGACCGCGGTGTTCACGAAGGGCGCAAGATGTCGTTCGACAACCTCAACCGCATCCTCGTGCGTCGGATCTCCAACCAGCACCGCCCGGGCCGCCGCCAACCACGCCGGTTGCGCCCGCGCGCGTTCGGCGACCTCGGCGGTCTGCACCACCCTGCGATCCACCACATTCCACAACTCGTCGCGCAACTCCGCACAGGCGTCGGCGGCCGTCCGCAGCGCATCGACCACCATCTCGGCGGTATTACATTGCCGCCGAACGAATTCCGTCGCCGTACCGCCCTGTCCCATCCAGGAAGCCGCCAGCGCGGCGGCCTGTGACCGCATTCGCAGCAGCGCGTCGGCGGCCTCGTCGACGATCGCGCGCAGAGCGGTGCAGTCGGCATCGAGTAACCGCAGATCCAATCCCTCCTCGGCGGTATACCGCTCGCGGACTCGCCCGGGCGCCGCCAGGTAGGGCTGCAGCAAACCACGCACACGGCACGCCTCAACGTAGGTTGAGAGGTCATCGACCGCCCCGAGTCCTTCGGACAGCCGTGCCGCCACGTCGTATCGGATGGTCACGACAGCGCCACCCGTTCGACGACAGCACGTTCGGTTTCCGCGTAACGCTGTGCTCCGCAACGTAATCCGTACGCAATCTGCTCGGCGGCCCGAGCCCAGCCGATCAACTCGGCGGTCACCAGATCCAGATCACGTCTTACCGCCTGCCCGTCCGCGTGATATCCGCGCCCGGCCGACGCCCCGTCGAATCGCAGGCCGGTGCGCCCAGCGCGAAACAGCGACTGCGCGATGGCATCCGTACGGTCGGCGATGGCGTACAGCGCCGCGGCGTCGACACCCAGGGCGGATCGTTGTCCCATATCCGGTTAGACGCACGGGAGTGCCCGACAGTTCCGCGGGCCGGTGATCCGCTAGCGCTGCGCGCTCACGGACTCCGCAACCCGGATCGCGAGCTGCCGGGCGGTGTCCTCGTCGGCGGCCTCGACCATCACGCGCACCAATTCTTCAGTTCCGGAGGGCCGCAACAGGATTCGTCCGGTATCGCCGAGTTCGGCTTCAGCGGCCCGCACGGCGGACCGGACCGAAGGCGCGTCGGCGACCGTGGTCTTGTCAGCAACCGAAACGTTGATCAGGACCTGTGGCAGGATCCGCATGGCCGCAGCCAGACCGGCCAACGACCGGCCCGTCTGCGCCATACGCGACATCAGGCGCAACCCGGTCACGATGCCGTCACCGGTCGTTCCGAACGCGGGCAGCACGATGTGACCCGACTGTTCGCCGCCCAGCGTGTACTGGCCGGCGCGCATCTCTTCGAGTACGTACCGGTCACCGACATTGGTGGTGCGAACCTCGATACCCGCCGAACGCATCGCCAGATGCAGACCGAGGTTGCTCATCACGGTGGCGACCAGGACGTTCGAGGCCAACTCTCCGGCCTCCTGCATCGCCGTCGCCAGGACCACCATGATCGCGTCGCCGTCGACGACTTGACCGGCTGCATCGACGGCAAGGCAGCGGTCCGCGTCACCATCGTGTCCCAGGCCCAGGTCGGCGCCGTGGGCGAGCACGGCGGCGCGTAAGCCGTCGAGGTGGGTCGAGCCGCAGTTGTCGTTGATGTTGAGGCCGTCGGGGTCGGCGTTGATCGCGATGACCGTTGCTCCGGCCGCGCGGTACGCCTGTGGTGCGGCCGCCGAGGCGGCGCCGTGGGCGCAGTCGACGACGACCGTCAGCCCGTCCAACCGGGTGGTCACCGCCTTGCCGACATGACGCAGATACCGGTCGAGCGCGTCGATCGCGTCGACCACCCGGCCGATGCCCACACCGACCGGACGCTCCCCCGGGCCAGCGGCGACGAGTTCGGCGATTCGGTCTTCGGCGGCGTCGTCGAGTTTGTGACCGCCGGGGCCGAAGATCTTGATGCCATTGTCAGGCATGGGATTGTGCGACGCCGAGATCATCACGCCGAAGTCGGCGTCGTAGGCGCTGGTCAGGTAGGCGACAGCCGGCGTGGGCAGCACCCCGACGCGCAGCGCGTCGACGCCCTCACTGGTCAGCCCCGCGATGACGGCTGCCTCGAGCATCTCGCCGCTGGCCCGCGGATCCCGGCCGACGACGGCGACGCGACGGCGGGCCGGCGAGGACCGGATCAGCCGACGCGCCGCCGCCGAACCCAGCGCAACGGCCAGTTCAGCGGTCAGATCGCGGTTGGCAACGCCCCGGACACCGTCGGTACCGAAGAGTCGAGCCACGGGCACACCTCCATGAAAAGCCGAAGAGCGGGCGTGTCCATGGTTCGACACGCCCGCCCCACGGGCGGGATCAGCGCTTGCTGTACTGAGGCGCCTTACGGGCCTTCTTCAGGCCGTACTTCTTGCGCTCGATGGCGCGCGGGTCGCGGGTGAGGAAGCCGGCCTTCTTCAGTGCCGGACGGTCCTCGGGCGAAACCAGGATCAACGCACGGGCAATCGCGAGCCGAAGCGCGCCGGCCTGCCCGGACGGCCCGCCACCATCGAGGTGGGCGTAGATGTCGAAGCTGCCCTCTCGGTTGACGGTCACCAACGGCGCTTTGATGAGCTGCTGATGCACCTTGTTCGGGAAGTAGTTCTCCAGGCCGCGGCCGTCCAGGTCGAACTTGCCGGTGCCGGGCACCAGACGCACGCGCACCACGGCCTCCTTACGGCGGCCTACGGTCTGGATCGGGCGGTCGATTTGTACCGGCTCGCGCGGGGCCACGGTTTCGACAACCGCCGCCTCCACCACGGTTTCGGGGGCGTCGGTCACCTCGGGGGTCTCGGCTGTGCTCACTGGGTCACCTGCTTGATCTCGTACGGGGTCGGCTGCTGGGCGGTGTGCGGATGCTCCGGACCCGTGTACACCCGCAGCTTCTTCTGGATCTGGCGGCTGAGCTTGTTGTGCGGCAGCATTCCGACGATCGCCCTCTCGACGACCCGGTCAGCGTGCTTGGCCATCTCGTCACCAATCGAGCGGGCCCGCAGACCACCGGGATAACCCGAGTGGCGGTAAGCCATTTTCTTCTGGAGCTTGTCGCCGCTGATGGCGACCTTGTCGGCGTTGACGACGATGACGAAGTCACCGCCGTCGACATTGGGCGTGAACGTCGGCTTGTGCTTGCCGCGCAACAGGTTGGCTGCCGCGACGGCAAGACGGCCGAGCACCACGTCCGTGGCGTCGATGACGTACCACTCACGGGTGGTGTCACCCGCCTTCGGCGTGTATGTAGGCACAGCGCTTACCTTCTCTTTTCTCGGGGTTGGTCCCGGTGTGACCCGGGTGCCGGTCAGGCGCGCGGCGAAGACGGTCCCGGCGACCGACATCGACCCGGGCTTCGCTTG
The DNA here is from genome assembly GCA_964387245.1 of uncultured Mycobacterium sp. GTDB lineage: Bacteria > Actinomycetota > Actinomycetes > Mycobacteriales > Mycobacteriaceae > Mycobacterium. The sequence goes on along the minus strand of CAYLWH010000058.1, from coordinate 16,040 downwards.
CGCACCCCGGACGAAACGGGGCACGGCACGCCAACGGCGCAGCCTACCGGGCATTGTCCGAGCAGGTCAAAACGCCGACAGCGGCTCAGCGGTAGTCGATCACGACGCGGCCGTCGATCTCGCCCCGCTCCATCCGACCGAACACCTCATTGATGTCCTCCAGCCTGGCGGTCTGCACCGTCGGATGGATCAAGCCTCGCGCGTAGAAGTCCAGCGCCTCGACCATGTCCTGGCGGGTACCCACGATGGACCCCCGGATGGTCAGGCCCTTGAGCACGATGTCGAAGATCGGCGCCGGAAAGTCCCCCGGCGGCAGGCCGACGAAAACGACGGTCCCGCCGCGTCGGGCCAGCCCGATCGCCTGACCGAACGCCTGTGGATGCACCGCGGTGACCAAAACGCCGTGCACCCCGCCGGTGGCCTGCTGGACCGCCGCGACGGCGTCGGAGCTCCCGGCGTTCACCGCGACCTCGGCACCCAGCTTGGTGGCCAGCGCCAGCTTGTCTGCGTCGATGTCGATGGCGACCACCCGCAACCCCATTGCCCGGGCGTACTGCACGGCGACGTGGCCCAGTCCTCCGATGCCCGAGATCGCCACCCACTGACCGGGCCTGGTACCGGTCACCTTCAGTCCCTTGTACACGGTGACACCCGCGCAGAGAATGGGCGCCACTTCGACCGGGTCGACACCGTCGGGAATCCGGGCGGCGTAGGCCGCGTCCACCAGCATGTGGGTGCCGAAGCTGCCGTCGACGCTGTATCCGCCGTTCTGCTGTTTCTCGCACAACGTCTCCCAGCCCGTGCGGCAGTACTCACAACTGCCACAGGCCGACCACAGCCACGCGTTGCCGACCTTGTCACCGACCTCGAGGTCGGTCACGCCCGGTCCGAGCGCGACCACGGTGCCGTAGCCCTCGTGGCCCGGGACGAACGGCGGCTGCGGTTTGACCGGCCAGTCCCCGTGTGCCGCATGTAGATCCGTGTGGCAGACACCGGAGGTCTCCAGTTTCACCAACGCCTGCCCGGGTCCCGGGGTGGGCATGTCGAGTTCGGAAATCTCCAGCGGCTCCTTGAACGCCGTGACCACGGCAGCGCGCAGCGTGTCAGCCATGGGCTCAGTCAACCCTCGTCGCGGCCGGATCGGAGCGGATTCATCTGAAATGCCATCGCCGTGTGGACCTGCGCACTTCGGCCCCACGGGAACGGATGCCACGATGCCGAAGCGGGACTGCGGGGGAACAGTCCTGGCGGGCCGAAGGGATCAGAAGAACCCGAGGGCCTTGCTCGAGTAGCTCGCCAACAGGTTCTTGATCTGCTGATAATGGTCCAGCATCATCAGGTGGGTCTCCCGGCCGATGCCGGACTGCTTGTACCCGCCGAACGCTGCGTGCACCGGGTACTGGTGGTCGGAGCGTGAGGGTTGCAGCACGGTTGCACCGTTTTCCGTAGCGCGAGCGTCCAGTGTCGTGCAATCGCACGGCCAGGAAATGCACAAGGGTGGCCGCTCGCGGACAGTTTTGGCGGTCAGCCCAGTTCGAAGTCCAGTCCGGCCAGGTGTCCGCCTGCCTTGGCCGCCCGAACGGATCGGGGGCTCACCAGGACTCCTGACGGTAGGGCTCGGTCCCGGTCCGGTCGCGTCGAGCCACGACGGCGGATGGCACATGCCGTGCGGCCCCGCAGGGCTCTCCTTCCCCGCGGGACCGCACAGGTCTACGTGGAGCTACCCCCAGGCGTTCGCGGCGCGCCGGTCGGCCTCCGCGATGTCGCCGGCTCCGTCGCCGACGGCGTTGCCCAGGCGGAGCAGGATGTCGTTGAGCGCGGTCACGGCCTGGTGCCAGTTGTCCTGCTCGAGTCGGTAAGCCGTCGCCGATTCACGGGTCCAGACATCCTGCAGCGGTGCGATGCGGGCCCGAAGGTCCTCCAGCGCGGCATTCAACCGGACGGAGGTGGTGTGGATCTCCTGACGCACCGTGTGCTCGATCGCTCCGAAGTCGTAGGCCAGTACCGGGTCCATTTCAAGCACCCCGCACGTCGGCACCGACCGCGCCGATCCGGCCCTCGTGTGCCAGCGCGGCCTCGGCGAGTGCGCGTTCGTTGGCCCGGATGGTCGCCGCGATGGCATCCAGCGCGTGACACAACCGCGCCGACTCGATGTTCCATCGGTCGACGACCTCGCGGAAACGGGTCGCCGCGGGCCCGCTCCAGACCGATGCCGGGACCGCCGAGACCCGGCCGATGAAGCCCTGCAGCAAGGACCGGATCTCCGCGGACCGGCCGTCGGTCGCGGAGGCGACCGCACGCATCAGCGCGAAGTCGGTGGTCAGTCTGTCCTGTGGTGTGCTCATGTTCTCCCCTGTCCTATCCGTTATCTGGTTCGACTGTCCGCGAGCCGATTTGGTTCCAATCGACCTCAGCCGATCTCCCGGGCCGAGGCGATCGCCTGTTCGCAGACCGGTCCGGGCGCGTTCTGGCAGCCGATGCCGATCCGCAGCCCGCCGGTCACCACGACGGTCCAGTGGATGTCGTGGCCGGGCCGCATCTCTCGGTAGGTGACGGCGGACCGGCCGGCGCGTCGAGCGCCGGGATCGAAGTCGACGAACACGCCGTCCGGTTGCGCGTCTGCCGCCGAGCGCAACGCCCTGGCCGTGGCGGCCAGATCGTCGGATGGCACCCGGGATTGGGTGACATGCAGGATCACATCAGGATCCGTGGGTGATACCACTTGCACCCTGGCGGATCCCGGACCATCGGTCACCCGCTGCACCGCCCAGTCCGCCGGAATGTGCACGGCCACCCTTCCCTCGACGAGTTCTGTCGCGGTCCTGCCGGCTCGATGCCCGGCCAACACCCCGCAGGTGGCGATCACCGCAACTGAGACCACCGCCGCGGACATCGCCGACCGGCGAGGAGCACAGGGGGCTCCTGGGCTGTCGGTTCGGACGGCGACCATGGAACGCGCCGCCGCCGCACCGAGTTGACCATCACCCCACTCGCGGACGGTTCCGCCCGCCGCGCGCACCCGGCGCGCGATCTGAGCGCCCAGAACCGCCGCGCCGGGCACCCCGACCGGAGCGTCGACATGCACCTGCCCGCGGTCGGCGGCCACCCGCGCGGCGACCGCCCCGACGACGAAATCGACCGTCGCCATGCGTGTTTGGACGGCGGTGACACCGGTGTGGTCGCCGAGTGCCACGAATTCCGGGCCGATCTCGACGAATGTTCCCCCGCCGTGCAGCACCCGGTAGCGCGGGCTGGTGGTGACCTCGCCGGCGGTGTGCCGCGCGGCTTCGGCGACAGCCGCCACCCGGGCCGGCGACCACCACGACGGATGTATCAGCAGGATGCGCCCGATTCCGGCGAGCAGCGAGTCGAACAGTCGGCGCCACAGGACTTCTACAGCCACCGCCCGACCGTCGAGCAGGGCCAGCGACTCGCGGCCGGCGTCGAGAACCGCTTCGACCAGCGGGGCCGCTGCGACCCCGGAACCGGGATGCAGAATCTGGACGGTGCCGGGTCCGATCTCGCAGGCCGCGATCACCGGGGCTCCGTCCAGGCCACCTGAATGGTCTGTTCGCCGCCGGCGCGGGTCACCAGGACACCACGGCCGGGCGGGAGCGGGCGCGGGCGGACCCCACCCACCAGCGGCCCGTCGTCCGGGCTGCCACTCAACTGCAGTCCGGCCGCGCCGGCCTCGCGCAGCCCGGACAGCACCGGGTCGTAGAAAGCCCGGGCCGCACCGCCGCTGCGACGCGCGACCACCAGGTGCAGACCGCTGTCGCGAGCGTGCGCAATGAGCTCACCCAACGGTGCCGACGCCGATGCGGCGAGGTCGTAATCGTCGACCACGAGGTAGACCGGCCGGGTGCGCCCGGGATCGCGCACCAGGCCGACGAGGCCGGACAGCCCGCTGTCGCCGTCGCCACCGAACGCACCGAGTGTGCGGCGCGGATCGATCACCCACAGTCTGGCGTCCGGCACCGTCCGCAGGATCTCGTGGCAGATCAGTCGGAGCAGCGCCGTCTTCCCGCTGCCGGGCTCACCGAAGACCAGCAGGTGCCCGCCGGTCAGGTCGAAAACGACTGGCTTCAGCCAATTCTCGTCGATCCCGAGTACGCACCCGGGCGGCAGGTCAGCGGCCAGCAGGCCCGAGTAGTCCACGAGTTCGGGCAGCAGCCGGATCTCCGGTGCCCGCCAGCCATTGTCGGCGATCCGAATACCGTCGTCGGGCCGGGCGATGACCATCGGCAACCCGTCAGGCCCGAGTCCGTGGCCGGGCCGGTCCCGGGGAACGAGGCGGGCACGGGCGCGGTCGATCTCCGAATCGGCCGGGTCGCCGAGGCGCAATTCGATTCGGGTGCCGATCTGGTCCCGAATCGCCGGGCGGATATCGGCCCACCGCGAGGCGGTCAGCACCACATGCATCCCGAACGACAGTCCGGAGCCGGAGATCACGGCCACCGCATCCTCGACGGCATCATGATCTCGCCGAGCCGCCGACCAACCATCGACGACCAGGAATACGTCACCGAACGGGTCGCCGTCGGCGGTCCCGGCCGACTCCCGGCTACGCAACAACGCCAGCAGTTCCACGACGGTGCGGAGTACCAGTTCGCCACCGGCGCGTCCGGCCACAGTGCCGACGTGCGGTAGGGCCGCCAGATCGGCCAGGCCGCCACCGAAATCGAGGCAGTACACCTGCGTTCGGCGCGGGTCGTGAGTCGCGGCAAGTGCCGTCACGAGTGTTCTGACCGCCGTCGTCTTGCCCGTCTGCGGTGCGCCGACCACGGCGACGTTGCCGGCCGCGCCGGACACGTCGACCAGCAGCGGATCGCGACGGTGCGCGAATGCGTTATCCACCAGTCCGATCGGCACGCGCAGGCCACCGCCGGCGACACCGGCAAGCAGGGTGGACAGGGCGGGGGCGGCGGTCAGCGGCGGCAGCCACAGCCGGTGCGGGGGCGGCCCGTGGCCGGCCAGTGCGGCCAGCACGGTCTCGGCCACGGTGACCTGAGGTCCAGGATCGACCCGGTCGGCCGGAGCCGCGGTGAACAGCCGCGGGACACCACCAGCCTCCGAGCGCACCCGCCCGCCGGGGAGCCGGCCCGCGACGTGGACAGCCTGAAACGGCTGCGGTTGTGCCGCACCGACTTTGAGATAGGCCGCCCCGGGTTGCGCGGGCAGGTGGTAGGCATCGGGAACCCCGATGGCCACTCGTGACTCGGCTTCCGACAGTGTCTTCAGACAGATCCGGTATGACAGGTGGGACTCCAGACCGCGCAGTCTGCCCTCGTCGAGGCGTTGACTGGCCAGCAGCAGGTGCATGCCCAGCGATCGGCCCAAGCGTCCGATCGCGACGAAGACGTCGACGAACTCCGGATGCCGGCTCAGCAGTTCGGAGAACTCGTCCACGATGATGAACAGGGTCGGCAGTGCCGGCATGGATCGGTCAGCCCGGCGCGCGCGGAGGTATGCACCGACATCGCCGAGGTTTCCCGCGGTGCGGAGCAGCCGCTGGCGCCGATCGATCTCACCGCCGAGGGCATCGCGCATCCGCTCGACCAGATACGCCTCGTCTTCGAGGTTGGTGATGACGGCCGTGGTGTGGCGGACGCGGGCGAAGTCCAGGAAGGTCGCCCCGCCCTTGAAGTCGACCAGCACCAGATTCAGGGTCTCCGGCGAGTGCCGGGCGACCATCCCCAGTGCGATGGTCCGTAAGAGTTCGGACTTGCCGGATCCGGTGGCGCCCAGACACAGACCGTGCGGGCCCATGCCGTCGGCTGCGGCTTCCCGGATGTCCAGGTCGACGCCCGCGCCGTCCGCAGCTGTCCCGATCGGTACCCGCAGCGGTAATGTGGACTGGTTGTCCCACAACATTTCCGGGTCCGTGTGCGTCGGGTCGACAAGGCCGATGCGGCCGCACCAGTCGGCCGGACCGCCGGCCGGTCCGGTTTCGGGCCGGTACCCGGCCAATCGCTGCGCGACGGCCAAGGCGGCGACCGCGGTCAGCTGGTCCGGCCGAGTCGCGATCAGCTCCCCCTCCCCGCCATGCCATCGAAGGCCGGCGGCGGGGGCGGCCTCCGGCTCGATGCACACCAACGTGCTGAGCTCGTCCGGAGCGGCCGTCGCGGCGCCGTCGACCACCACCACGTTCCGCCGGGCCGGCGTCCGCTCACAGGAATACCCGTGGTGGGGAAGCCATTTCAGCCAGTCCCAGTGCTTTCGCGGCGTTTCACCGACCGATGCGGACACGCCGAGGTCGTCAGGGCGGTGGCTGACGACGAGCTGGCAGATCACCGAACGCACCAGTGCGCGTACCCGCTCACCTTCCCCGCTCACGATGACCGTCTCGCCACCGGCCAACCTGACGGTGACGGGAGCGTCCGACACCTGGCCGTGAGCCCGCAGTAACCGGTCGAGGGCGGTCGTCGTCACCGGATCGCGGCCCCCGGGGTGCGCGCCGCGAGCACAGGTGGGCCGAGTGGCCGCCGGCACGGTGCCCAACCCGACCCGCGCCACGCAGAAATCCGGATCGCCGCGGCGCCGGGACCACATCCCGGCACCACCCACCATCGACCACAGTGCGTGCGGATCGGGATGCCGGTACACCAGCCAATTGCGCAGGGCCGCACCATCTTCAGTTAGTTGCACCGATATGTCCACCAGATAGTCCAGGTACCTGGCACGTTCGGCGTCCAGTTCGGCGCGATGTCTGCCGCCGCCGGCGAAAGCGGCGACAGCCGAACCCAGCATCATGACCGGCATCATCAACAGCATCGGGCTGTGCACCGACACCTTCCCGGCGGCCAGCATGAAGCCCACCGCGCCGAACGACACCAGCGCCAGGCCCGCCGGCAGCAGTCGCGCCGCCGGCCACGTCCCGGTGCGGGGAACAGCCGGTGGCGCTTCGACGATCACCTCCAGGGTGGGCGGACTGCTGGGAACCGTTCTGCCGCAACGGGAGAGCACCGTGATGTCACCATCAGCCGCTGCGTCGCGCACCCGAACCTCCTTCCTTCCGCACGACCGTAGGCAGCCCGGAACAAGTCCGCAATTCATCCACAGTTCCGTTTGTAGATCCGTCGTGGATCCCGCTGTGGATCCTCAGTTGTGGATCGCCGCACGCACTTCGCTCGAGCGGTCCCTACCGTCAGCGCCATGGAATCGGATGCCTACCGGGTGGCGGTGCACGCCGGAGACGACCGGGTCGACGTGGAGTTGCCGAGCGGCCTGCCGGTGGCCCTGTTACTGGCGCCGCTGTGCGACATCGTCGACGACGCCGTCAACGCCGTCGACGGAGCCCGCGACTGGCCCAGACACCTGCCGCGGCAACTGGTGCGCCCGGGAAGGGGACCCGTCGACACATCGAAGTCATTGCACGACAACGGTATACGCGACGGTGACATCCTGCTGCTGCAGAACCCGAAGCCGCCGCCGTCCGATTCGCCGCCGGCGCTCGGCTGCGCAGATCTGATCATCGCGTCGACGACATCGGCCCGCCACGCGTGGACCGTGAGCCAATCGCGGCTTGCGGGCCTCGCGGTCACGGTCGTCCTGGCCGGAGCGGCGGGCTTCGCCACAGTCCCCGGCCCGGCGGCAGTGCCACACCTGCTGCTCACCGCGAGCGCGTCCGGTGCCGCGGCATTCATCGCGGCCCGGGTCGCGCGATACGGCCGGACGGCGTTCACGGCGCAGGCGTTCGGGACCGCTCTGGTCATCGCCGCGGCGCTGGGCGCCGGATCAACGGGTGGCGACCTACGGTGCGCCGGGGTGCTGCTGTCAACGGCGGCGATCACGGTCCTGGCCAGCGCGGGCCGACTGGCGCTGCTGCTGGGCGGGATGTCAATCGGCGCGACACGTGACCTGGACCCGGCCGCCGCAGCGCCGGTGGACCCGTCGACACCGGTCGGCGAGGTACTGACCGCGCTGATACTGGCTTCAGCCGCGACGGCCGCGCTCGGAGTACTGCTGACGCTGTCCCAGCGTCCGACGGCGGCGAGTTGCGCGCTGGCCGCCACGGTCAGCATCACCCTGTTCTCGCGTGCCCGCACCCATAGCGTGATGCCGCAGCGGATTGCCCTGGTGGCTGCCGCAACCGCAGCTGCAGCAGCCATGCTCGCCGCCGTCAGCCAGCTGAACTCCGTTCTCGGGCCGTGGCTGTGCGCCGCGGCGGCGACTCTTCCGGCGGTCGCCGTGCGGCTGGGTGAGCGCGCGGCGCAGGGGGGTCTGTCGCCGGTCGCCCGAAACGGTGCCGAGATGGCCGAACGCGCAGTGCTGGCCGCCGTCATCCCACTGGCGTGCCTGAGCCTGGACATCTACGGTGCCGCGTGGACGTGGGTGGCGCGATGAAAGGCGCATCCCGGCTTCTGAACCTCGTCGCAGTGGTCGGCATTTGGATGGTTGTGTGCCCGGCCCACGCGCTGGCCCTCACACCACCCGTCGTCGACAGCAGTGCCCTGCCGACGCCGGCACCGCCGGGTCCGCCGGTACCCACCACCCAGCGGGAGGGTTGCGCCATCGGGTCCGTGCGTCCGTCACCAGCGGGCTCCGACCCGTTGCGCGGTCTCGACTTCGCCGCTCTGTGGCAGTTCTCCCGTGGCGAGGGGCAGCGCGTCGCGGTCATCGACACCGGGATATCCCGACATCCGCGGCTGGCCCACCTCGAGCCCGCCGGTGACTACGTCTCGTCCGGAGACGGAACGCAGGACTGCGACGGACATGGCACGGTTGTCGCCGGAATCATCGCCGCGACACCGGATCCCACCCATCAGACGCAGTTCGCCGGGATCGCCCCGGCCGCCACGCTGCTGGCAATCCGCCAGTCCAGCAGCAGGTTCGGGCCCGCCGACTACCCGGGAGCAGGCGGGTTCGGTGACGTCGACACCCTGGCGGCCGCGGTGCGAACCGCCGCCGACCTCGGTGCGACGGTTATCAACATCTCGTCGATCGCGTGCGCGGTCGGCCCGCTCGACGATGCGGCGCTGGGCGCCGCCCTCGCCTATGCCGTCGACGTCAAGGACGCCGTGGTGGTCACCGCCGCCGGAAACACCGGCGGCGGCGGGCAGTGTCCCCGGCAGTCGTCACCGGAAACCACCTGGGACAGCGCCACCGTCGCGGTCAGTCCGGCCTGGTACGACGAGTACGTGCTGGCCGTCGGATCGGTGGATGACGACGGTGCACCCTCTTCGTTCAGCCTGCCGGGACCGTGGGTGGACGTCGCTGCCCCCGGCGAGAACATGGTTTCGCTGGACTCCGGCGGTGATGGTCTGGTCGATGAACTGCCGATGTTCGGCCGCAGCGCACCGATCTCCGGCACCAGCTACGCGGCGCCGGTCGTCAGCGGCTTGGCGGCCCTGATCAGGGCGCACTCCCCCGAACTCACCGCCCGTCAGGTCATGAACCGTATCGAGAGCACCGCACGCCGGCCGGTCGGCGGCCGGAATCCGTCGATCGGCAACGGTGTCATCGACCCCCGGGCTGCGCTCGGCGCCGACGCAGCAGCCGCCAGTCCCGGCCCGCAACCGCCCGGCACGCCCGGGCCGCCGGCGCCCCGCGGCCACCTCACCGCCATGGTCGGCAGCGGCGTGTGCGCCGCTGCGGTGACCCTGACGATGGCGGCGCTCTCGTCAACCGCTCGGGGTCGGGCCGACCGCCGTCCGGCCGACCCCACCGACCGCGCCGGAGGCCTCGACGGACACCGGGGACCGTAGCTGCGGCAGGACCATACCCGCCGCCAGGATCACGGCCGCCAGCACTGCACCCACCGCCAGCGAAATCCGCGGCGCCAGAACCGAACCCGCGTCACTGCTGACATCGCCGTAGAGCAGCGCACGCTCCATCCGCCGCATCAGGAACCGGTGTCCGCTCAATTGCAGCTTGCGGGAGGCGGGCGTGGTCACACGGCCACCATAGGGCGGACGAACCCCCGCGGGTGTGCAGCACTGCACAACACCAGAGCCAACGGGGATCAGGGTTGCGCCTGCGCGGACCGGCGCTCCCGATAGGCGGCCACGTGCTGGCGATTGCCGCAGTTGCCGGTGTCGCAGAAGATCCGCGAACGGTTTCGGGACAGGTCGATGAGCACCGCCGCGCAGTCCGGCGCAGCACAGATCTTCAGCCTGCGCATCTCGCCTGCGCGGATCAGGTCTGCCAGCGCCATCGCCATCTCGGCGCCCATCCGCTGGGCCAGCGGGTCGTGATTCGAGGCCAGGTGCAGATGCCATTCGGGCATCTCGGAGTGTCGGGTCAGCCACGGTGCCGCCCGCGTGTCGCTGAGCATCGCGTTGATCTGCCCCACGGCGCGTTCCTCGTCCTCGGTCGCCGCCCAGATATGGCCGACCCGCTCCCGCAGCCGTTGCACCGCGGCGATCTCGTCGTCGTCGTAGTCGCGTCGCCCGGTCCAGCCCCAGGCGTCGAGGTACCCGCTCAGGGCCCGTTGGTCGGCGAGTTGTTCGCCGTTCACCCGGTCGGTGTTGACGAGAGCGCAGGCCGCCCGGAGGGTCAGTTCGGTGTCATGACTGAATTTCATTTGACTCGTTACCTCTCCGAGAAGTAGCGTCATGACTGAAGATCATTTTACTCATTACATCAGGAGAGCCCGCATGCTGATGGCGAAACCGGCCACCGACTTCCGGCTCGGGATGGCGTTTGCACTCACCTCCGCGCTCAGTTTCGGCATGTCCGGTCCATTCGCCAGGTCGCTGATGGATGCGGGCTGGAGTCCCACCGCGGCCGTCCTCGCCAGGCTGGCCGGCGGCGCGGTGATCCTGGCGGTGTTCGCCACCGTGGTCCGGCCGCACTGGCCAACCGAAGCGCTGCGCCACGCGCGAACGGTGGTGCTCTACGGTCTGATCCCGATCGCCGGCGCTCAACTGTGCTACTACAACGCCGTCGCCCACCTGTCTGTCGGCGTGGCATTGCTGCTGGAGTACACCGCGCCCGTCCTGGTGGTCGGGTGGCTCTGGGTCAGCACCAGACGCCGTCCGAGCGCCCGGACGCTCGCCGGCGTGGCGTTGGCTGTCACCGGTATCATGTTGGTGCTCAACGTATTCGGGGATGGCACGCGGGTAAACGCCGTCGGCGTGATCTGGGGCCTGACCGCCGCGGTCTGCGCGGCGTTCTACTTCGTGATGAGCGACACCGTCGCCGGTGCCGGCGAGGAGGGTGGACTCGATGCGATCACCCTTGCCACCGCCGGGCTGCTGGTCGGTACCGCTGCGGTCGGCGCACTCGGTGTCGTCGGCGCGATGCCGTTGGAGTTCACCACCAACGATGTGTTGATCGCGGGCGTGACCGCGCCGTGGTTCGTTTCGGTCCTGGTGCTCGGTGTCATCAGCACCGCGATCGCGTACACGTTCGGTATCAGCGCTGTCGTCCGGTTGCGGCCGGGGTTCGCGTCGCTGGTCGGACTTGCCGAGGTGCTGTTCGCGGTGCTCTGGGCATGGCTGCTGATCGGCGAGGCGATGTCCACCGTTCAGGCGATCGGCGGTGCGGTGGTGCTCGCCGGGTTGACGCTGGCCCGGGAGAACCACCCGTTCGAGACCGCGCCCGGAGAGTGCGACGAACTCGCCGCCGCCCGACGGTTCGATTAGCTTGTAATATTCCCGTGTGGCCCGACTTCTGTTTGCCCTCACCGCCGTTCTGACTGCCGGCCTGCTCAGCGTGAGCCCCACGCTCGCACCGCCCGCTCGAGCCGACGGCTGCCCGGACATCGAGGTGGTGTTCGCCCGCGGCACCTCCGAGGCCCCCGGCCTCGGTCGGGTGGGTGGGGCCTTCGTCAACGACCTGCGCGGTCGAGTCGGCAACCGTTCGGTGGGCGCCTATGCCGTGAATTACCCCGCCACCTGGGACTTCCTGGCGGCCGCCGGTGGCGCCAACGACGCCAGTGGCCACATTCAACATATGATGGCCAACTGCCCGGACACCAGGCTGGTGCTGGGCGGCTACTCGCAAGGTGCAGCGGTGATCGACGTAATCAGCGCGGTGCCCTTCCCCGCGGTCGGGTTCAACGCCCCGTTGCCCCCCTACACCCCGGAGCATGTGGCCGCAGTCGCGGTGTTCGGCAACCCCAGCGCCAAGGCCGGTCTGCCGCTGACCGTCAGCCCGGTGTGGGGGTCCCGGTCGATCGACCTGTGTCTGCCCGGCGACCCGATCTGCGACATCTCGGGTGACAATGTCGCGGCACACCGCAGCTATGTGGAAAACGGCCAGGCGGTGGTGGCCGCCGACTTCGTGGCGGGGCTGGTGTAGTGGCCGGCCACCGGAGATAGCCCGATTCGGCCGGACGCCCGCGGTGTGTGAGTATTAGCCCATGACCGCAGTCCCGGCCATCCACCGCAGGTTCACCATTGCCGCCGCGGTGTGCGCCGCGGCCGCGCCGCTGATCGCCCTCGCCGCCGCACCGTCGGCGTCTGCCGATCCCTGCCCCGACGTGGAACTGGTATTCGCACGCGGCACCAGCGAGGCACCCGGCCTCGGACGGGTGGGCCACGCACTGGCCGACAGGCTGCGGCCCCAGCTGGGCGAGCGCAGCCTCGGTACATATGCGGTGAACTACCCGGCCACCTACGACTTCCTCGCTGCCGCAGACGGTGCGGCAGACGCCACCGACCACATCTTCGCAATGGCGCAGAACTGCCCCCATACCCGCATCGTGCTCGGCGGCTACTCGCAGGGCGCGGCGGTCGTCGACATGCTCGTGGGTGTCCCCCCACTCGGCAACCGGGTCGGTGACGTGGGCTCGGCGCCGCCGCTGCCCGGCAGCCTCGCGAGCAACGTTGCCGCGGTCGCCGTGTTCGGCAACCCGGCGACCAAGTTCGGAAACCCGGTGACGGCGGGAAACTTGGGCCCTCGTTCCATCGACATGTGCTCCGATGGCGACCCTATCTGCTCCCGTGGCCGTAATCCGTTCGCCCACAACAACTATGAGTCCGGCCCGATGCCCACCCAAGCGGCCGGCTTCATCGCGGGGCTCGTGTAGCGAGGTTGCGCTAACATGGCCGTCGTGAGGTTGAGCCGACGCAGGGTCCTGACGGCCACCATTGTCGCAGCCTCCGCACTATCCGGCTCCGTCTCCGTGGTGCCCACTGCGGCCGCGGCGCCGTGCCCCGATGTCGAGCTGGTTTTCGCAAGGGGCCGCCACGAGGCGCCGGGTGCCGGACAGATCGGCAACGCGCTGGTCGGCGCGCTGCGGCAGACCACGGGCAGGAACGTGTCGCTCTATGCGGTGAGGTACCCCGCCGACACCGAGATCGACCTCGGTGCCAACGACATGAGCCAGCGGATCCAGAACACCATCGCCAACTGCCCCGACACCAAGATCGTCCTCGGCGGGTATTCGCTGGGTGCCGCCGTCACGGACGTGGTCCTGGCTGTGCCGCTTTCGATCTTCACGTTCAAACAGCCGTTGCCGGCGGCCGCGGAGAGCCACATCGCCGCGGTCGCCCTGTTCGGCAACGGAATCCAGTGGGTCGGTCCGATCAGCACATTCAGCCCGGTGTACCGCGACAGGACCATCGAGCTGTGCCACGGCGACGACCCGATCTGCAATCCCACCGACCCGGAGAACTGGGAGTCGTACTGGCCCGACCACCTTGCACCGGCCTACATCAAGGCGGGCCTGGTAAATCAGGCCGCCGATTTCGTGGCCGGCCGACTGTGACCGGCTTCCCGGCGCGCGTCACGGCCGGATCCGCAGGTCGCGGGTGATCAGTGTGCGCGCCTCGAGCTGATCATCGGGCGGATAGTCCACCCCGATCAGCGTCAGCCCCCGCGCCGGTGCCGCCGCGAACGCACTGGACCGCCGGGGCTCGGCCAGCAGACCTGTCAGCCATCTCACGTCGCGTCGACCCTCCCCCACCGCGAGCAGCGCACCGACCAGTGAGCGGACCATGTTCCAGCAGAACGCATCCGCGGTGACGAACGCGGTCACCGACGCACCGTCACGGACCCAGTCAAGCCGTTGCAGGTCGCGGATGGTGGTGGCGCCCTCGCGGTGACGGCAGAATGCGGCGAAGTCGTGCAGGCCGATCAGTGGGCGCGCCGCAATCGCCATGGTCTCGACATCGAGCGATCGCGGCCACGCAGTGACGAAGCGCGCCTGCTGCGGGTCCACACCGTACGGCGCCGTGGAGAGCCGATAGGCGTAGTGTCGGCGCAACGCCGAGAAGCGGGCGTCGAAACCCGGGGCGGCCCGGACGACATCAAGCACCCGGACGGCGGGCGGCAGGAACCTGGCGAGCCTGCGGACCAGCGGTTGGAACTCCGGCCGACCATCCGGGCGCGAACGCGGATAGGCATGGGACAGCGCGTCGGCCGACACGTCGAGATGCGCAACCTGGCCGGTGGCGTGCACCCCGGTATCCGTGCGGCCCGCCGCCCGGACAGATACCGGCACCCGGAACACCGTCGACAGCGCATCATCGAGTACTCCCGCAACGGTTCGCTGCCCGGCCTGCGGGGCCCATCCGGCGAATTCGGTTCCGTCGTAGGCGATGTCGAGGCGAAGACGAACATGCCCGCCACCGGAGACGATGGCGGGCATGGACTCGGCGTCTCTGCTACCCGGCAGTGTCATCCTCGGCGGCCTCGACCGTCTGGGCATCGGCGATCGCCGTGTCCTCGGCCTCGAGCTCCCGGACCGCGGCCGGTGGGGCTTCGGCTTTCTTCTCGGCCTGCTGCGACGACGCGACGCGACGCGCCCGGTCCGCCACCCCGGTAGCTTCAGCGGTCACGGTCTTCTCCCGCACCAGCTCGATAACCGCCATCGGCGCGTTGTCGCCCCTGCGGTTCTCGACCTTGATGATCCGGGTGTAGCCACCGCTGCGATCGGCGAAGAACGGACCGATCTCCGCGAACAGGGTATGCACGATGTCCTTGTCACGGATCTTCTTCAGCACTTCGCGCCGGTTGTGCAGCGAACCCTTCTTGGCGTGGGTGATCAGCTTCTCCGCGTAGGGCCGCAGCGCCCGAGCCTTCGGCTCGGTCGTCGTGATGCGACCGTGCTCGAACAGCGAGGTGGCCAGGTTGGCCAGCAGCGCCTTCTGGTGCGAGGACGACCCGCCGAGGCGAGGCCCCTTCGTGGGCTTGGGCATTGGAGACTCCTAGGGGACGGAAAGGGTTAAAGCTGCTCGGTCTCGGCATAGTCGTGGTCGGCGTCCAGGTCGTAGCCGGCATCACCGTTCCAGGTGCCGGTGGCGACGTCATAACCGGCGACCTCGGACGGATCGAAGGTGGCCGGGGAGTCCTTCAGTGACAGACCCAGGCTATGCAGCTTGATCTTCACCTCATCGATGGACTTCTGGCCGAAGTTGCGGATGTCCAGCAGATCGGACTCCGTACGGGCGACCAGTTCACCCACCGTGTGGACACCCTCGCGCTTGAGGCAGTTGTACGACCGCACCGTCAGATCGAGGTCGTCTATGGGCAGCGCGAAGTTGGCGATGTGATCGGCCTCGGCCGGCGACGGGCCGATCTCGATGCCCTCCGCTTCGAGGTTGAGCTCGCGAGCCAGGCCAAACAGTTCGACCAGGGTCTTGCCGGCCGAGGCCAGCGCGTCACGCGGGGTGATCGAGTTCTTGGTCTCGACGTCGAGGATCAACTTGTCGAAGTCCGTGCGCTGCTCGACGCGGGTGGCCTCCACCTTGTAGGTGACCTTCAGCACCGGCGAGTAGATGGAGTCGACTGGGATACGGCCGATCTCGGCACCCGATGCCTTGTTCTGCACGGCCGGGACGTAACCGCGGCCGCGTTCGACGACAAGCTCGACCTCGAGCTTGCCCTTGTCGTTGAGGGTGGCGATGTGCATGTCCGTGTTGTGCACCGTGACACCGGCCGGCGGTACGATGTCGCCCGCGGTTACCTCCCCCGGACCCTGCTTGCGCAGGTACATGGTGACCGGTTCATCCTCCTCGGCGGACACGACCAGGCCCTTGAGGTTCAGGATGATGTCGGTGACATCCTCCTTCACGCCCGGGACCGTGGTGAACTCGTGCAGCACACCGTCGATGCGGATGCTGGTGACCGCCGCGCCCGGGATGGACGAC
>CAYLWH010000057.1:18474-27741 GCA_964387245.1 uncultured Mycobacterium sp. | reverse complement strand
AGGGTGTCGCCGGAGAACACCGCGCTGAGGGCCGGGGCGTACAGGCACGTCGAGCCCGGGGAGTGGCCGGGGGTCGCGATGGCGTGCAGTTCGATGCCGTCGGCCGTGAGCACCTGACCGTCTTGAAGGGTGCGGAAAGCCTTGTCGCCGTGCGTTATCCGCCACAGCATGTCGTCGGCGGGGTTGAGCAGCACCGGCGCGTCGAGATCCTCGCCGAGCTGCGGGGCCACGGTGATGTGATCGTTGTGGCCGTGGGTGCAGACCACCGCCACCACATGCCGGCCGGCGACAGCGTCCTCGATCGCCTCGGCGTCGTGGGCGGCGTCGATGACGACCACCTCCTTGTCGTCGCCGACGATCCAGATGTTGTTGTCGACTTCCCAACTGCCGCCATCGAGTTCGAAGGTGCCGTGGGTGACCACGCGTTGGATGCCGCGTTCGATGCCCATCAGAGCACCACCACCGAGCGCAGTACCGGGTCGGCGCCGGGGCCGGCGTGCATGTTGTGGAAGGCGCCTTCGATCTGGTCCAGCCCGATGCGTTCGGTGACGAATTTGTCCAGCGGCAGCCGGCCTTGCAGATACAGCGAGATCATGGTCGGAAAGTCGCGTTCGGGCAGGCAGTCGCCGTACCACGACGACTTGAGCGCCCCACCACGGGAGAAGAAGTCGACCAGCGGCATTTGCAGGATCATGTCCGGGGTGGGCACTCCGACCAGGACGACGGTGCCGGCCAGGTCGCGTGCGTAGAAGGCCTGCTTCCAGGTTTCCGGTCGGCCTACGGCATCGATGACGACGTCGGCGCCGAACCCGTCGGTGAGATCCTGGATGGTCTGCACCGGGTCGAGGTCTCGTGCGTTGACGGTGTGGGTGGCGCCGAATTCACGCGCCCAGGCCAACTTCTGGTCGTCGGTGTCCACCGCGATGATCCGTCGCGCCCCCACCAGCGCCGCTCCGGCGATCGCCGCATTACCGACGCCGCCGCAGCCGATCACCGCGACGGTGTCATCGCGGCCGATGTTGCCGGTGTTGACCGCCGCGCCCAGCCCGGCCATCACCCCGCAGCCGAGCAGTCCCGCCACCGCCGGGTCGGCGGCCGGGTCGACCTTCGTGCACTGCCCCTCGTGCACCAGGGTCTTGTCGGCGAATGCACCGATGCCCAGGGCCGGGGTCAGTGCGGTGCCGTCGGTGAGCGTCATCTTCTGGGTGGCGTTGAAGGTGTCGAAGCAGTACCACGGCCGGCCGCGCTTGCAGGCCCGGCACTGACCGCACACCGCCCGCCAGTTCAGGATGACGAAGTCGCCGACGGCGACGTTGGTGACGCCCTCGCCGGTGGCTTCCACGGTGCCCGAGGCCTCATGGCCGAGCAGGAACGGGTACTCGTCGTTGATCCCGCCCTCGCGGTAGGTCAGATCCGTGTGGCACACCCCGCAGGCGATGACGTCGACCACCACTTCGCCGGGACCCGGGTCGGGGATGACGACGTCCACCAATTCGACGGGCTGCTTCTTGCTCCGAGAGATCACGCCGCGCACTGTCTGACTCATGGGCAACAACTTAATCCCTTGGGCGCGAATCGGAATAGTGTCAAAACAATCGTCCGGAGCTACCGTATGAGGTGATGCTCACCGATGCTCACACCGATCTCCTGCTCGCCGCCCGCGCGGCGCATCAGCGCCGGGACTGGCATGCCAGCTACGAGGCCTACGTGCGGGCCGGCGAGGTCGCGCCGCTGGACACCGACGACCTCGACGCGCTGGCATTTGCCGCGTGGCGGCTGGGGTATGCCAAGGAGTCCAGCCGCGCTGCCGAACGGGTTTTCGCGCAGCTGACCCGTACCGATCCGGTGGCCGCCGCGATGAAGGCGAACGAACTCGCCCTGGCCTGGCTGGTGCGCGGTGACCTGAACATCGGGCAGGGCTGGATGAACCGGGCCCGACGGCTGCTCGCGGACGCTCCGGAGGGTGCGCCGCACGGCTATCTGGCCTACCTGGACGCCGCCGTCGCCGCGGTCTCCCAGGATCTCGACGCCTTGGCGGTACAGGTCGCGGCGTTGCGGGAGATGGGCCGTCGGCTGGATGTGCCCGCGATCAAGGCGCTGGGCCTGATTGCCGGCGGTATCGAGGCAATCCTGCACGCCCGCACGGCCGAGGGCTACGCGCAGATCGACGAGGCGCTGTTGCCGCTGCTGGCCGACGAGGTGCCGATCGAGTGGGCCGGCGACATCTACTGCATGGTGCTGCACCACTGCCACAAGCTGGCAGACCTGCCGAGGATGCGGGCGTGGACGCAGTCCATGGAGCGGTGGTGCGGGGTGTCGGGTTCGCTGCCTTACGGCGGGGTCTGCGACGTGCACCGCCTCCAGGTCCGGGTGGCCACGGACGACTACCGCGAGGTGGCGGACCGGCTCGCCACCACCAGCCGTGCGCTCGAGGACGTCAACATCTGGGCGGCCGCCGAAGGCTTCTATCAACTCGGCGAGGTGCACCGACTGTTGGGCGACCACGACAGCGCGCTGGCCGCGTTCGCCAAGACCCGCGAACTCGGTATGGACCCGCAACCGGGCGAGGCCCTGCTGCGTTGCCGCCACGGCGATTCGCAGGCGGCCTGGACGGCGATCCGGGTCGCGCTCGCCGGCGAGGATCGGCTGGTCCGGATTCGGCTGCTGCACGCGGCCGTTGAGATCGCGCTGGGCCGCGACAGCCTTCACGAGGCCGAAACCTATTGCCGTGAACTGGAATCCGGCGCGGCTGCCTTCAACACACCAGGATTCCGGGCCTGGGCAGCGCACGCGCGTGGTGCCGTGCACGTGCGCAGGGGAGAGTACGAAGAGGCGCTGGCAGCACTGCAACTGGCCCTGCGCGAATACCGGACTCAGCAGTCGCGCTACGAGACCGCCGAGGTCTACGAATGGCTGGCGCTCGCGCATCGCGGGCTCGGTGACCACGACACCGCCGTCGCCGACGCCGCCACCGCGGATTCGATTTACGCCCAGCTCGGAGTCGAACCGGCCGGCATCTGCGGCACGCCGGCCCCGGGTGGCCTGACCCGGCGCGAGTTGGAAGTGCTCGCCCGGATCGCCAACGGCGCAACGAACAGGCAGGTGGCTGCGCAGCTTCACCTGTCCGACAAGACCGTCGGCCGCCACCTGGCCAACATCTACGCCAAGCTGGGCGTGTCGTCGCGCACCGCGGCGGTGTCATGGGCGCATGCCCACAACGTGTTGGGATGACCGTCTGCATCGTCTTCACCACTGGTTGGTTCGGAAAATGCATGGTTCGGCCGATGTTGCGACCGGTCTGCGACGCATAGTTTTTCAGTCATGACAACACTGACCGAGCATCAACCAGACACCACCGAGGAGTTCGCCGAACGCATCGTCGGGGCGATCGATTCCGCCAGCCTGGCCATTCTGCTATCCATCGGACACCAGACCAGGCTGTTCGACACCCTTGCCGAACTCCCACCGGCCACCAGTTCACAGATCGCCGACGCCGCCGGATGCAACGAACGTTACGTCCGGGAGTGGCTGGGCGGCGTGGTCGCCGGCGGCATCGTCGACTACGACCCGGCGGGACACACCTACTCGCTGCCGGGGCGCCGCGCGGCCGTGCTCACCCGGGCTGCCGGACCCGACAACCTGGCGCGCGTCGCGCAGTTCATTCCGTTGCTGGCCGAGGTGGAGCAGAAAGTGATCGAGTGCTTCCGGACCGGTGGCGGGCTGTCCTACAGCGAGTACCCGCGTTTTCACACGTTGATGGCCGAGGAGAGCGGCGAGGTGTTCGATGCGGCGCTGATCGACACTATTCTTCCGCTCGCCCCCGGCGTCACCGAACTGCTTCGGCGCGGCGCGGATGTGGCCGACTTCGGTTGCGGCAGTGGCCATGCCGTCAACCTGATGGCACAGGAATTCCCGGCCAGCCGGTTCACCGGGATCGACTTCTCCGCCGAAGGGCTGGCCGCCGGCGCCGCCGAGGCGCGACGGTGCGGGTTGAACAACGCGGCCTTCGAAGCCAGGGACGTGGCGGACTTCCACACGACCGACGCCTACGACGTCATCACCGCGTTCGATGCCATCCACGACCAGGCTCACCCGGCAGTGGTCCTGCGGAACATCCACCGCGCACTGCGGCCCGGCGGCACGTTCCTGATGGTCGACATCAAGGCGTCGAGCCGACTCGAGGACAACATCGGCGTACCGTTCGCCCCGTACCTGTACACGGCCTCGACCATGCACTGCATGAGCGTGTCGCTGGGGCTGGACGGCGACGGGCTGGGTACGTGTTGGGGTCGAGAACTGGCCACATCGATGCTGGCGGACGCCGGCTTCTCCGACGTGGCGGTCCGCGAGATCGAATCCGATCCGATCAACTTCTATTACATCGCCCGAAAGTGAGACACCGATGAACCACGACACGCTCCAGCGACGACAAGGACTACCCCAACTGCGCGGCCACGGACTGTTCGTGACCGACGGGGGACTGGAGACCGAACTGGTCTTCCACGACGGCCTCGACCTGCCGGCCTTTGCGGCGTTCCCGTTGCTGGAGAACCCGCAGTCCCGGGGGCGGCTGCGTCGCTACTACGACGGATACCTCGACGTCGCGCGCAAGCATCGCGCCGGGTTCGTGGTGGAGACGCCGACCTGGCGGGCCAACCTCGACTGGGCGGGTCAGCTCGGCTACTCGGCGGATCGGCTGGACGCGGTCAACCGGGCGGCGGTCGATCTCGCCGAGGAGGTTCGTGCGGGCGGCGTCGCCGACGGCCTGACCGTGGTGATCAGCGGGTGCATCGGTCCGCGTGGCGACGGGTATGACCCGGGTGACGCGATGACCGCCGATGAAGCCGAGAACTACCACGCGGTCCAGATCGGCACGTTCGCGTCGACCTCGGCCGACCAGGTCACCGCGATCACGATGACCAACACCCCGGAGGCCATCGGCGTTGTCCGGGCGGCCGCGGCGGCAGGCATTCCGGCGGCGGTCTCGTTCACCGTGGAGACCGACGGATCCCTGCCGACCGGCCAGCCCCTGCACGAGGCGATAGACCAGGTGGACGCCGAGACCGGCGGCGCCGCCGCCTATTTCATGATCAACTGTGCGCACCCGACCCATTTCTCGGCGGCGCTCGCACGCCACGGGGCGTGGCGAGAACGGCTGGTCGGGTTACGCGCGAACGCGTCCGCCAGAAGCCACGCCGAGCTCGACGAGGCGACCGAGCTCGACGAGGGCGATCCGGCCGAGCTAGGTGCGCAACACGCCGGACTGCGGGATCGCCTGCCCGCCGTCACCGTGTTGGGCGGATGCTGTGGCACGGACGCCCGGCATGTCGCCGCGATCGTCGACGCGTGGAGCACCGAATAAGCTCAGAACTCGATGCCGGTGCTGGACGCGATACACGATTGGCCCGTTCCGGCCGCCGCGGCGGCGGTGGTCGGAACCTCCGGCGTGCTGGCCACCCACGGCGACACCGGGCAGTGGTTCGCACTGGCGTCGGTGACCAAGCCCATCGTGGCCCGCGCCGCCCAGGTGGCCGTCGAGGAGGGTGCGGTCGACCTCGACACCCGCGCCGGCCCGCCCGGTTCAACGGTTCGGCACTTATTGGCCCATGCCTCGGGCTTGGCGATGCTCGACGACAAGACGCTGGCCAGGCCGGGAGCAAGGCGGATCTACTCCAACGTCGGCTTCCGGGTGCTCGCGCAGACCATCGAGCGAGCGACGGGTATCGAGTTCGACGACTACCTGCGTGAGGCGGTGCTCGGGCCGCTCGGCATGTCGGACACCACCCTGCACGGCGGGGCGCAGGCCGCCGGCTATGGCGCCACGTCCACCGCGGACGACCTGATCCGCTTCGCCGGGGATTTGCTGGACCCGGTGACCGTGTCGGCGCCGATGCACGCCGATGCCGTCAGCGTGCAGTTCCCCGGCCTCGACGGTGTACTGCCGGGCTACGGCCCGCAGCGGCCGAACGACTGGGGTCTCGGCTTCGAGTTGCGCGGCGGCAAATCGCCGCACTGGACGGCGCCGGCCAACAGCCCGGCCACCTTCGGCCATTTCGGCCAGTCGGGCACCTTCATCTGGGCCGATCCCGTCGCGGGCCTGGCGCTGGTGGTGCTCACGAACCGTGATTTCGGCGAATGGGCGCACCCGCTGTGGCCGGCATTGTCTGGCGAAGTCTTGAGAGAATTCGGCGCAGACTAGCGCAACACCTGCCACACAGGGCACAATAGACACGCGCGACACATAAGTTGTGATGCTCACGGATCCGCCAGGTCGTTGGGGAAGACGTCCCTCGTGGAACCGAAGGAGCAGCACATGCGTGCGTCGAACCAACTCGCCGCCAGCACCACCGGCGTGGTGTACGTCCATGCCTCGCCCGCCGCCGTGTGCCCACACGTGGAATGGGCGTTGTCCTCGACCCTGAATTCCGCCGCGAACCTGAAGTGGACGCCGCAGCCGGCGATGCCCCCTCAGCTGCGAGCGGTCGCCAACTGGCGCGGTCCGGTCGGCACTGGCGCGCAACTGGCCAATGCGCTGCGGTCGTGGTCGGTGCTGCGGTTCGAAGTCACCGAGGATCCGAGCTCCGGCGTCGACGGGCAACGCTTCTGTCACACCCCGCAGCTCGGGCTGTGGAGCGGTGCCATGAGCGCCAATGGCGACGTGATGGTGGGCGAGATGCGGCTGCGCGCCCTGCTGGCCGCCGGCACCGACATGCTCGCGGACGAACTGGTCTCGGTGCTCGGCACCGACTGGGACGACGCACTCGAGCCGTACCGCAACGGCGGCGACGGCGCCGAGGCCGGTTGGCTCAGCCGGGGCGTGGGCTGAGATCTCAGCCGCGCTGCCAGAGGCAGTACCCGCTGAGCTTGACGGTGAAGAGGTGGTCGCTGACGTCGAGCGTCAGCGGTTGGCCGGGATCGGCGGAGAATGTTTCGGGTGCGGAGGTCTTGCCCGCTGAGACGACGTCGATGCGCTCCGCGCTGCACTGGGCCGTGGCGGTCTGCGGCGTGGCAGTCCAGCGGCCACCCTTGATCTCGGGGTTCCGCATCCCCTGTCCGTGCAAGGCGAGTTCGGCACCGGTGGTGAGCCACCGGTCAGATGATGGGTACGGGCCGACATAGGGCTGCCAGTTGCCGCCGGTGCATTCGAGGAGATTCTTGGCGTTGCGGGTGTCGCCGGCTGCCTTGGGCAGTGCGGTCAACGCGCCGTCGAGTCGCTCGCTGCACGGCGAGCCGACCTGCGGTGGCGAGATGGTGACCGGGCCCGGCGGTGCCGGTTCGGGGCTGGCGTGTGCGCAGGCGGTCGCATTGACAGCGGCCACCGCGAGGGCAGCCGCTGTCGATGCGAGTCGGTAGTTCATGTGATGGTCAGTTCGTCCAGATCGGCCTGCATCATCCGGACGTTGTATTCGTCCCATTGCGACAGGTTGAAGTACAAGTATTTCGCGTTCTGCGCACCGCCGAGCTGGTCGGTACCCGACAGCGGGTGGATCATCGGAGCGTAGGCCCCAGAGTTTCCGACGACACTCACCAACGTGGTTGGATTCGACCACGTGCCCTGCGGTGTGTCCGACACTCGCAACACCACGTTGTTTGCGCCGTCGGTGTAGGTGACCACATAGCGTTCCAGATGTTCGTTGTACTGGACAGACATCTCGCTGACGTTGCCGCCGGTAGGTAAACCGCCGACCCAGATGCCGTTGGCCACCGTCGTGAACAGTCCGAAAGTGAAGCAGTCGAGCACCTGGTACAGGCGCGGCAGGAAATCGGACTGGCTCGCTCCGATCACCGGGACCGCCTCCGACGGGTCCGCCGTCACCCAGTTGCCGGTGCCGTCGGAGTTCTCGCCGGCCCAGTACTGATAGGCGTCCAGATTGGTGATCTCACTCTCCGGCACCCGCGCCACATACGCCGAGCCCTGCCGACCCGACGGAGTGCCATACACGTAGACGTACTTTTCGCGAGTTTGGGGATCCGCGCTGGTCCACGAGTCCGGGTCGTCAGGGTCACCGTAGACCAGGGCGTTCTGCTGGAAGTGCTCGTCACCGGGCACATATCGGGTGCTGGACCGCAACCAGCCCGACGAGCGGACGGTGGCGGGATCGACCTGCCAGGTTTCGCCGCCGTCGGTGGACACGGCGATGGCCGAATAGTTGGTGGTCCAACTGCCGGGGTTGTCCCAGGTGCGCACTGACATCACGGTGGCGTACTGGGTGTAGCTGCCGTCCTCGTTCTCCACAGCGATGGCCGAGGTCGGGATCATGGTGTGGGTGGAGCCGAACAGCCCGTTGTAGCCGGGGTCGTAGATGATCTGGGCCGCTCCAGCTCGGGCCCCGGAATCGGGGTACCACTGCGCATTGTCTATCGATCCACCTGCGTGGATCAGGGCTTCGTCGAACTGCAGGCCGTTACTCAGGTTCATGTCGGACGACCTCAACAACACGTTGTTGCGCCAGTCCCCGCCGAAATCCGGCTCCGAGTAGGTGTCCCCGAACATGGTGTAGATGACCGGATTGCCCTGCTCGTCCTTGTACCCGCTGTCCCACATGATGCCCAGGTCGGTGCCCCTGATGTACCAGTGATCGGTGTTGGTGTTCGGGCCTGTCGTCCAGCCGACCTGCGTCGCATTCGCATTACCGGTGATGACCGGGGCATCCGCGAGTCCCGGATTCGGGTCGTACTGGTCATCGGCAGCCAGCAGCGCCATCGGCTGGATCTCGGCCGGCGTCGCCGACTCCGCATCCTTGGCCGATTGCAGATCTCCCGCCGTCGGGTTGATCGTGCGCTCGAATTCCCGTCGCACCCACGCCGCCAACGCCCAGAGCGCGGGGGACTGGCCCGGTGCTGCCGGGCCGTTGCCCAGCAACGTCGAGAACCCGGCGGCGAGCGCCAGTGCAGAGTTGAGGGGGGAATCGGTGAGACTGGGGGACACCGGCGCCGAGACGGCCGCGGCGACGGCCGCGACCGGGCTCGCCGTTCCGCGCAGCGTCGATGGCGGCGGCACCACCGAGGGGATCGCGTCGTCAGCATGCTGCGCGAGATCCCGGGAATCCTTCTGGGCGGCCCGGGTGATCTCCATGACCACGGTTTCGGTGCGTTCCGGTTGGCGCAGGTTGGGCACGACCCCAACCGCCTCGGGGACGATTCGGGACCTACGGGCGCCGTCTGCGGTCCCGCCCAGCGTCGATGGCACCACCGTGGGGATCGCGTCGACGGCATGCTGCGCGAGATCCCGGGAATCCTTCTGGGCGGCCCGGGTGATCTCCATGA
>CAYLWH010000057.1:0-18374 GCA_964387245.1 uncultured Mycobacterium sp. | reverse complement strand
GCATGCTGCGCGAGATCCCGGGAATCCTTCTGGGCGGCCCGGGTGATCTCCATGACCACGGTTTCGGTGCGTTCCGGTTGGCGCAGGTCGGGCACGACCCCAACCGCCTCGGGGACGATTCGGGATTTACCGGCGCTGGCCGCGGTACCGCGCAGGCGGGAGGCGGCGTCGTCGATCTTGCGTTGGACTTCGGCCCGATTGGTCTCGAGCCGGGTGCGCGACTTCGCCAGCTCGCTCTGGGCGCGTTTCGTGGCATTGCCGAGCCCCGCGTCGACCTCGGTGCGGACACGACTACTCAGCGCCGACAGTGGCCCCTTGCGGGTGGCCGCGTCGGCAGCGGTGGAACCGGCCTTGTTGGGCGGCGCGGACGTCGAGCCACGTGCGCCACCGCCGGAGTTGTTGTCACCGACGCCACTGGCGGGTCCGTCCCCGGCCCATGCGACACCGGTTCCGGTGCTCCACGCCGTGCCTATGCCCACTGCGACGGCCAGCGCCCCGACCCGTCCGATGTACCTGGTTGAATCCATCACGCTCCGTAACTAGTGATCCTGTCAGCCCCGGCCTGGCCAGCAAACTACCGCGTCTTGATCGGCGGGTAGGAAAAACACGCCGAGAATGCCGGACTGGTCTTTGCTGAGCCGGAGAACCCGACGCTACAACAGGACACACACCCTTGTCACATTCTTAACATTGGCACCACCGGTGTGGGGTGACCCGAGGTCATCGGGGTACCAGGATCCGCAACGCGCCCGGCACCGCGATGATCTCGGCGGGCAGCACGCACGCGAAATCGCCGTCGGCATAGGCGTTGATTTCGGGGCATTCCACGACGACGGTAGACGCCCGCCTGGTGTTGACCTCGTCGAGGTCGATGTGGGTCCCCTGGAACACGGTGGGAAACAGTCGGACCAACCGGGTGCGGGATGCCGAGCGGATCATCGTCACGTCGAGCAGGCCGTCGGTCGGGTCCGCGCCCGGGCAGATCAGCATGCCGCCGCCATAGCTGCGGGTGTTCCCGATCGCCGTCATCGTCAATGCGGACTCCTGTACCGGGCCGCCGTCGAAGGACAACCGGAACGGCAGCAGACGCAGCTTCGACAACTCGGCGAGCATCGCGATGTTGTAGCGCATCCGGCCGTGCGGCCACCGCATCCGGTTGGCACGGTCGCTGACCAGTGAGTCGAAACCCGTTGCGACAACGGTGCCGAACCACTTGCGGGTGCCGTCGTGGCCGTCGATGCGACCCAGGTCGAACAGTTGTGGCCGGCCGTCGACGACGATATCCGCCGCGGCCTCCGGATCGTCGCGGGGCACGCCGAACGCGCGTGCGTGGTCGTTGCCGGTGCCGGCCGGCACGATGGCCAGCGGAACGTCACCGCCGGCCAACTCCTGCAGCGCAAGTGAGATCACGCCGTCTCCGCCGGCCACCACCACCGCGTCGGTGCCGCGGTCCAGTGCGTCCCGCAGCAGTTGCCGGGCATGCCCGGCATCGCGCCCGACGATCTCGATCGCGTCCACACCACGAGTGTGCAGGCGGGCGATCGCCCGCTCGGCGGCGTGCGGCGCGTTGCCGTGCCCCGATGCCGGGTTGGTGAGCACCGTCACGGCGCGCCCCCCGCCCGTCGTCACGGAATCAGCTTGCCGGGGTTGAGGATTCCCGCCGGGTCCAGGCAGTCCTTTACGGCCTGCAGCACTTGCACACCGACCTCGCCGATCTCGTCGATCAGCCAGGGGCGGTGATCGGCCCCGACCGCGTGGTGGTGGGTGATCGTTCCGCCGGAACGCACGATCGCATCGCAGGCCGCGGACTTGGCGGCGCGCCACTGGGCAACGGCACCGCCAGGGCCGTCGCCACGCTGAGCCGCGACGACGGTGAAGTAGAGCGACGCTCCCGTCGGATACACATGCGAAATGTGGCACAGCACGAGGGCTGGCGTGCCGGATTCGGTGAGCGAACCGGTCAGCGCTTCGGTAGCGGCGGCCTTGAGCGCCGCGATGTTCGCCCAGTTGGTCGCCGTCTCGAGCGTCTCGCACAGCGCACCGGCGGCCAGCAGCGAATCACGCAGGTACGGCGCGCCGAACCGACCGTGTTCCCATGCCCGCGCCGGCGCCTCGCCCAGCGATGTGCCGCCGTTCGCGGCCAGCACGGAGTGCGTCTCGGCGTGCCTGCTCTCGGCATGCGCGGCGCTGCCCTCGAAAACGGTGACCGCCAGGCAACCGCCGGTGATCCGCTGTTCGCCGATCTGTTCGGTGGTGGCCAGGTTCACGCCGGTTTCGGCCTCGTCGGACAGCCGGATGACCGTCGGCCCGGTGCCGGTTTGCGCCACTGCCCGCAGCGCGTCGGTGCCCGTCGTGAAGTCCGGGAACGACCACGCCTCGTAGTGTTTGGCCGCCGGAACCCGGTGCACCCGCAGCCGGACGCTGGTGATGACCCCGAACACGCCTTCCGAACCGACCAACAACTGGCGCAGGTCGGGACCCGCCGCCGACGCCGGGGCCCGGCCGACGTCCAGCACCCCGGCCGGGGTGACCATCCGCAGCCCACGGATCATGTCGTCGATGCGGCCGTAGCCCGCCGAGTTCTGCCCGGATGATCGGGTGGCCGCGAATCCGCCGATGGTGGCGAACTCGAAACTCTGTGGGAAGTGACCGAGTGAGAAACCGCGCTCGCCGAGCAGTTGCTCCGCCCGTGGACCGGTGACGCCCGCGCCCAGCACGGCCTCACCGGAGATCTCGTCGAGGCGGTGGAGTTGGTCGAAGCGGCGCAGGTCCAGCGAGACGGCGGCGCCGAACCGGCCTCGATCGGGTTCCACGCCACCGACGACGCTGGTGCCGCCGCCGAACGGCACCACCGCGATGCCATGTTGTGAGCAGTACCGCAGTGTCTGCGCGACCTCGTCCTCGGATCCCGGTGTCACGACCGCATCCGGTGCATCCTGGGGTTCGGAGTCCTTGCGTCGCAACAGATCCGGCGTGGATTTCCCCCCGGCGCGCAGCAGTCGGGAGCGGTCGTCGTCGGCGCAGTTGGTCGGCCCGACGATGGCGGCGAGTGCGGCGCGGTCCGTCGGGGCCAGCGTCGAGGGCCGCAACCGCACGTCCGGCAAGTCGACCTCTGCGAGCGGGGGAGCCGCCACACCGAGCGCCTGCTGCAGGAGGGCGGCGATGCTCTCGGACAGCGGCTTCGCGGCGGCCGGGTCGCCCCACCCATTCCACTTCATCGGGGGTTGATCCATGCGTTACAGTGTTACATATGCTGTCAATGAGTAACGAAGATGGCTCGGATGACGTGGACGACCGTATCCTGCGGGCCGCCGAGAGCTGCGTACAGGACTACGGCCTGGACCGGGTGACCGTCACCGAAATCGCACGACGTGCCCGGGTCAGCAGGCCGACGGTTTACCGCCGCTGGCCGGACGTTCGTGCCCTTCTGTCGGCCATGTTCACCCGTCGGGTGCTCGGCATCCTGCGCGACGTGCCGAACGGAACGACCGACCGGGAGGCGATCGTCGCCCGGGTGGTGGCTGCGGTGGGTCGGCTGCGCCACGACCCGCTGGTCGACGCGAGCCTGCAGTGGGCGCCCGAGGTGGCACTGCGGTACCTGTCCGAGCGGCTCGGCCCCGGTCGGCTTGCGCTGATCGAACTGCTGTCCGTAGACCTCAAGACGGCACAGGGCGCCGGCACGGTGCGTGCCGGTGACCCCCGGCAGATGGCCGCCATGATCATGCTGATCGCCCAGTCGGTGGTCCAGTCTGCCCGGCTGGTCGCGCCGATCCTCGACGAGGAGGCGTTGGACGCCGAGTGCACGTACCTGTTGAACCGATACCTGACCTGATGGCACACTCGACCGCGCTCAACGCCGGGCGCCGTGCCGCCGAACTGGTTTCGCTCTCCGACGGCGCGACCCTGGATCTGTTGGTGATCGGTGGTGGTGTCACCGGCACCGGCATCGCGCTGGACGCGGCCGCCCGCGGGTTGTCGGTGGCGCTGGTGGAGAAACGCGATCTGGCCTTCGGCACCAGTCGGTGGAGTTCGAAGCTCGTGCACGGCGGGCTGCGGTATCTGGCCTCCGGCAACATCGCGATCGCCCGGCGCAGCGCGGTCGAACGCGGAATCCTGATGACACGCACCGCCCCGCATCTGGTGCACGCCATGCCGCAGTTGGTGCCCTTGCTGCCGTCGATGGGCCGGGGCGCCAGGGCGCTGGTGCGCACCGGGTTGGGGGCCGGGGACGTCCTGCGCCGACTGGCTGGGACCCCGGCGTCGACGCTGCCGCGGCCCCGCCGGGTGGGGGCGGACCGGGTTCTCGAACTCACGCCGACGGTGCAGCGTGCCGGCCTGGACGGCGGTTACCTCGGCTACGACGGCCAACTCGTCGACGACGCCCGGTTGGTGACCGCCGTCGCCCGCACCGCCGCCCAGCACGGCGCACGAATCCTGACCTACGTCGGCGCGTCGCGGGTGACCGGCACGTCGGCCCGGCTGACCGACGAGCGCACCGGCGAGTCTTTCGACGTGTCGGCCCGCGCGGTGATCAACGCGACCGGGGTGTGGGCCGGTGAGATCGACCCGGCCCTGCGACTGCGTCCGAGTCGCGGCACGCACCTGGTGTTCGACGCCGCGACTCTGGGCCACCCGACTGCGGCACTGACGGTGCCGATCCCCGGCGAGCTGAACCGGTTCGTCTTCGCCATGCCCGAACAACTCGGCCGGATCTACCTCGGTCTGACCGATGAGGACGCACCCGGGCCCATTCCCGATGTGCCACAACCGAGTTCGGGTGAGGTCGACTTCCTGCTGGACACCCTCAACACGGTGCTCGGCAGCCGGGTGGGCAGGTCCGACGTCGTCGGGAGTTACGCGGGTCTGCGGCCACTGATCGACACCGGGGCGGGTAGGACCGCCGATGTATCCCGCGATCACGCGGTCATCGAGTCGGACTCGGGCGCGTTCAGCATTGTGGGCGGCAAACTCACCGAATACCGGTACATGGCGCAAAACGTGCTCGACCGGGCCGTCGCCGCCCGGGGACTGTCGGCGTCGGCGTGCCGCACCCACCGCCTGCCGCTCATCGGTGCGCCGACCAACCCCGGATCGCCGCAGGGGCCGACGCCCGCACTGCCGTCGTCGTTGGTGGCGCGGTACGGCGCGGAGGCAGCCGAGGTCGTCGCGTCGGCGACATGTGACCGGCCGACCGACCCGGTCGCCGAGGGTATCGACGTCACCCGCGCGGAGTTCGAGTATGCGGTGACCCGTGAGGGCGCGTTGACCGCTGCGGACATCCTGGACCGCCGTACCCGGATCGGCCTGGTGGCCGCGGACCGGGAACGGGCGTCAGCGGTGGCCGAGGAGTTCGTGGACTCCCGCTAGCCGCCGAGCAGACGCAAAATCCCACGATTCCAAGGGAATTCGTGGGATTTTGCGTCTGCTCGCGGTGAGAAGGTTACAGCGGGATGTTCTTGTGCCGGCCACGGCGCGCGGGCGCCTCGGCCAGCGCCTGGCACAACACGCTGCGGGTATGCGCCGGGTCGATCTTCGCGTCGACGACGCCGATGTCGATGGCGCTGTCCACGCCGCCGGCGATCCGCTCGTGCTCGGTGGCAAGCTCTTCGTGCAGCGCCTCGCGCTCGTGCTCGGGTGTGGCGGCCAGCTTCTTCTTGTGCAGGATGCCGACGGCGGCCTTGGCGCCCATCACGGCGACCTCCGCGTCCGGCCACGCGAACACCTTGCTGGCGTTCAGTGAGCGTGAGTTCATCGCGATGTAGGCGCCGCCGTAGATCTTGCGGGTCACCAGCGTGACGCGCGGGACGGTCGATTCGCCGAACGCATGCAGCAGCTTGGCGCCGCGACGGACCACGCCACCCCACTCCTGGTCGACGCCGGGCAGGTAGCCGGGGACGTCCACGATCACCACCAACGGGATGCCGAACGCATTGCACAGCCGCACGAAACGCGCTGCCTTCTCGGCACTCTCGGAGTTCAGACAGCCGCCGAGGCGCAGCGGGTTGTTGGCCAGCACGCCGACGGTGCGACCCGACAGTCGGCCCAGTCCGATCACCATCGACGGCGCCCACTTGGACTGGAACTCCTCGAACGGTGAGTCCGCGTCCAGCAGGGCCTCGACGATGGGGTGCACGTCGTAGGCGCGCCGCGCCGATTCGGGCAGCAGGGCCCGCAGGTCGGTGTCGCCGGCCTCGGCCTTGAAGCGGTCGAAGTGGCCCTGCTGGCAGAAGTAGCCGACCAGCCGGCGTCCGCGCGCGTAGGCGTCGAGCTCGTCGTTGGCGACGATATGGCACACCCCGGATTTCTTGTGATGCGTGTCTGGACCGCCGAGGGCGGCCATGTCGACGTCTTCGCCGGTCACACTGCGGACCACGTCGGGTCCGGTGACGAACACCCGGCCTTCGGGCGCCATGATGACGACGTCGGTCAGGGCGGGGCCGTAGGCGGCGCCGCCGGCGGCGAAGCCGACCACGACGGAGATCTGCGGGATGTAACCGGAGGCGCGGATCATCGCTTCGAAGACCAGGCCGACCGCGTGCAGGGCGCGCACCCCCTCGGCCAACCGCGCGCCACCCGAGTGCCAGATCCCGATGATGGGGCACTGCTCCTCGATGGCGGTGTCGTAGGCGCCGACGATGTGGGCGCAGCCCTCGACGCCCATCGCCCCGCCCATCACGGTGCCGTCGGTGCAGAACGCGATGGTGCGCACGCCGTTGACGGTGCCGGCGGCGGCCAGCACGCCCGAGCGGTCCCGCTCGTGCAGCAGCTCCACGCTGCCGTCGTCGAAGAAGGTGGACAGCCGCAGCAGCGGATCGCGCGGGTCCACGGACTCGTTCACCGCGTCGGGGGCCATCGTCGTCATCAAATCTCCTACGTTTCGTGTCTCTAATACTTCCCGAAGGCGAGTGCGACGTTGTGCCCGCCGAATCCGAACGAGTTGTTGATCGCGTACCGGAGGTCCGCGGTACGCGGGTTGCCCGCCACCACATCCAGATCGATCTCGGGGTCGAGATTCTCCAGATTCAGTGTGGGCGGTATGACGCCGTCCCGCAGCGCCAGCACGGTGAGGATGGACTCCAACGCGCCGACCGCCCCGACCGAATGACCCAGCGCGGCTTTGGGAGCGTACACCGCGGGGCGGTGACCGCCCATGGCGTTGTTGATGGCCTTACCCTCGGCCACGTCGCCGACGTTCGTGCCGGTCGCGTGGGCGTTGATGTGGTCGATGTCGGTGGGCTGCAAACCGGCCAGCTCGATTGCGCGGGCAATGGCGTGACCAGCGCGTTCACCATTGGGGTCGGGTGCCACCATGTGGAAGCCGTCGGAGGTGACCGAGGCGCCCATGATGCGCGCGATGATGTTGGCGCCACGGGCCTTGGCGTGTTCCTCGGTCTCGATGACCATCAGGGCCGCGGCTTCGCCGAACACGAAGCCGTTGCGGTCCCTGTCGAAGGGGCGGCACGCACCGGTCGGGTTGTCGTTTGTGTTGGACAACACAATGCGCATCTGGGCGAAGCCGGCGATCGGCACCGCCTCGATGCGGGTTTCGACGCCACCGCAGATGGCCATGTCGGCCTCACCGTAGACGATGTTGCGCCAAGCGTTGGCGATCGCCTCCGAACCGGACGCGCACGCCGAGATCGGGGTTGACACCCCGGCCTTGGCGTGGCGTTCGAGCCCGACCACGGCTGACGGTCCGTTGGGCATGAACTTCTGGACGACCAACGGGGAGACCGCGCGCAGACCGTTCTTGCGCATGCCGTCGTAGGCAAAGATCAGTTCCTCGGAGGAGCCCATGCCGGTCCCGATGGAAACCATCAGGCGCCGGGTGTCGACTTCCGGGGAGCCGGCGTTCTGCCAGACCCGTCGGCCGAGCACCGTCGCCATCTTCTGCAGATAGGACATCCGTCGGAGCTCGACCTTGTTGAGCTCACCGTCGAAATCCTCCAGCAGGTGGCCGCCGATGCGTACCGGCAAGTCGTATTCCTCGATGAACGGATCATCGAGCTTTCGTATCCCGGATTGTCCGTCGAGCAGGTACTTCCATGTGTTCTCCGCGTCGGTCGCCAACGCGGTCGTCATGGCTATGCCAGTGACGACCACGTCGGGAAGACCGTTCCCCGTTGTCAGAGCCATGCGTAGTGCTGCCAATCCTTTCTGCGCGAGCCCCTGAGCATCGTTCAGTACCGTCCGAATGCGAGGGCCACGTTGTGGCCGCCGAATCCGAACGAGTTGTTGATCGCGTACCGGTATTCCCCATAGCGCGGTTCACCGGCGACGACGTCGAGGTCGATCTCCGGATCCGGCGTCACGTAGTTGAGCGTCGGCGGGATGACGCCGTCCCGCAGCGCCAGCACGGTCAAGATCGACTCAAGTGCGCCCACCGCCCCGATGGAGTGGCCCAGTGCCGACTTCGGAGCGTAGACGGCCGCGTGACCCACGCCAGCCACCCGCAGCGCGTTGGCCTCGGCGGTGTCACCGATCGGTGTGGCGGTGGCGTGGGCGTTGACGTGGTCGATGTCGGCCGGGGACAGTCCCGCGGTCTCCATCGCCCGCTTCATCGCCTGGCCGGCCCGCAGGCCGTCCGGTGCCGGCGCAACCATGTGGTAGGCGTCCGACGTGATGCCCGCGCCCATGAGCCGGGCCAGCGGCTCGGCCCCGCGGGCCTTGGCGTGCTCCTCGGTCTCGATGACCATGAGCGCACCCGCCTCGCCGAACACGAACCCGTCGCGGTCCTTGTCGAACGGGCGCGACGCACCTTCGGGATCGTCGTTGCGGGTGGACATCGCGCGCATCATCGAGAATGCCGCGATCGGCAGGGCCTCGATGCCGCCCTCGACACCACCGCAGACGGCGATGTCCGCGTCACCCATGACGATCTGACGCCACGCGTGGGCGATGCCCTCCGACCCGGACGAGCACGCCGACACCGGGGTGATGACCCCGGCGCGGGCGCCCAGTTCCAGTCCGACGACCGCGGCCGCGCCGTTCGGCATGATCATCTGAACGGCGAGCGGGGACACCTTACGCGGCCCGCCCTCGTTCATCGCGTCGTACATCTCGACGATCTTCTCGCCGCCACCGAGCCCGGTGCCGATCACCACAGCGAAACGGTCCGGGTCGACCTCGGGCTTGCCTGCGGTCTCCCAGACCTGGTTGCCCAGGTACTTCGCCATCCGCTGGACGTAGGACATCCGGCGCAACTCGAGGCGGGTCATCAGTGGGTCGAGCGGCTCCTTGAGGTGACCGCCGATGCGAACCGGCAGGTCCCACTTGGTGACGAACTCGTCTTCGAGAACGCGGATGCCGCTTTCGCCGGCGAGCAGGCCCTTCCACGTGCTCTCGATGTCCGAAGCGATCGACGTGGTTGCCGTGACGGCGGTCACGACGACGTTCGGGAAACCGCCGTTAGCAGTGGAAGGCCTGGTCACTGTGCGAACTTCTCGCGCAGCGCGGCGGCGGCCTCGGGGTTCTCTTCCTCGAGCTTCTGGATGTAGGTGACGACGTCACCGACGGTGCGCAGGCCGGCGAGGTCCTCGTCCGGGATCTTCACACCGTACTTGTCCTCGGTCTGCACCGCGATCTCGACCATCGACAGCGAGTCGATGTCCAGGTCGTCGACGAAGGACTTCTCCATGGTGACCTCGGACGGCTCGATGCCGGTCACTTCTTCGATGATCTCGGCGAGACCGGAGATGATTTCTTCCTGGCTGGCGGCCACAGTGGCTCCTTCTATCTTTTCCTTGTTGCGACAGCTGACGGTTGTGAGCTGACTTGGTGGTGGTGCGGTTGCCGGATCAGAGCTCGGTGAGCCCGTCCAGATCGGCGGGGCCTTTGACGGGGTGCGTCGGTGTGCCCTTCAATTCGCGTTTGGCGATGCCGACGAGTGTGCCCGCGGGCGGGAACTCGACGATCGCGGTGAGGCCGGCCGCGCGCATCGTGTCGGTGCACAGATCCCAGCGCACCGGACGGGTCAGCTGGGCCACCAGCTTTTCCATCGCGTCGGCCGCCGAACTCACCGGTCGGCCGTCGACATTGCTCAGCAGCGTCACGCGCTCGTCCGGTTCGGCGGTGGCCACCTTCGCGGCCGCGGCCGCGTACCCGTCGGTGGCCGGGCCCATGAAGTGCGTGTGGAAAGCGCCGGCCGTCGCCAACTGGCGCACCCTGGCCTTCTGCGGCGGGTTCTCGGCGAGCTTGGCCAGCGCGTCCAGGCGTCCGGCGGCAACGATCTGGCCGGCGGCGTTGCGGTTGGCCGGGATCAGCTCGAGATCCTCGAGGGCGCCGAGTACCTCGGCCTCGTCGCCGCCGAGGACGGCGGACATGCCGGTGGGTTCGGCGGCGCAGGCCTTGGCCATCTCGGCACCCCGAGTGGCCGCCAGCGCCACGGCGTCGTCGGGGGAGATCACGCCGGCGATCGCATACGCCGCGATTTCACCGACGGAGTGTCCGGCGACGACGACCCGCGCGTCGGCGAGCAGGCCGCGGTCGCGCAGCGCCCGGTGCGCCAGCAGTGTCGCCGCGACGACCAGGGGCTGGGTCACTGCGGTGTCGGTGATCTCATCGGCCGTCGCGGTGGTACCCAGAGCCGTCAGGTCCAGACCGCTGACGGCTGACCACGCGGAGAGCTGCTCAGCGGCACCGGGGAGCGCCAGCCACGGGGCGAGCATTCCGGGGGTCTGCGAGCCCTGGCCGGGCGCGAGCAGCGCGATGACGGGTGTCGGTTGAGGCACGTCTCTAAGAGAACACTGTGAAACCGGTTTTGCGGGGTGTAAGAGATTATGAACCTTGTCTTAAGTTTTTGTGGAGATCCCACAAAACGGCACGTTATGCGACATCGCCGATACCGATATGCAACATGTCACACCGCGTGGGTGACGTCCGCCACTCCGACGACGCCCGCTTGGCCTTGGCCGATGGAATCGTTTGAGGTGCTCGAATGAGATTCCTGACGGGCAAGTCGGCCCACGGTCGTGGCGACCCTTAGCACATACGCATCGCGCGGCATCGTCGGATCCCGCCCGGTGAAGTCGGCGATGCGCCGCAGGCGGTAGCGGACGGTATTTGGATGAACGAACAACTTGCGTGCGCAGGCCTCGATCGCACCGCCGGAATCGAGGTAGGTGTCCAGGGTTTCGGTCAGCGCCGGACCCGCGTCGGCCAACGGGCGCATGACGTCGTTGTGCAGTGCGGCGATCGCCGAAGGGTCGCCCATCAGAGCCCGTTCGGGCAGCAGTTCGCGGGCCGGCACCGGTCGCGGCGCACCGGACCAGCCCGCGACGGCGTTCATCCCGGAAATGGCCTCGGTGGCGCTGTGGTAGGAGGCGGTCAGGCTCGGTGCCGTCGGCCCGATCACCACCGGACCGGTCGAGAACGCGCTGAGTAGGTCGTGCAGGAACTTGTCGGTCGGGCTGAGTTGACCGGACACGATGGCCACCAGCAAGGTTCCGTGCACATCGGTCAGCGCCGCACGGCCGTGCCGGGCCGCGGTATCGCGGATGTCCTCGCTGGCCAGTTCCGCACGATCGGGCGGCGGGGTGCCGACGACGACGGTTGCCGGGGCGGTGGTGTCCCAGTTCAGTGCCGCGGCCCGGGACAGCAGCTCGGGGCCGGTGTCACCGCGTACGACGGCGTCGACGACGCTGGCCTCCATCCGGCTGTCCCAGGCGCCGCGGGCCTCGGCCGCGTCGGCGTAGGCCTTGGCCGCCGCGAAGGCCAGGTTCCGGCTGTACCGCAGAATCCCGACCGTCAACGCAGTGAGCTGTTCCTCGTTGCGGGCCAGCAGCGGCACCACCTCTTCGAAGTGCTCCATCGTCACGCGGACCATGTCGACGGTCTGACGCAACGCGATCCGGCGGCTCAGGTCCTGGGGCACCAGTGCGAACGCCTCGGCGGTGTAACCGACCTCGCTGGCCGGGTCGTTGAGCCATTCGGCGAAATTGACCACCGCGGTCTGCACGACCAACTGCACGCTGGCCCGCTGCGCGGCCTCGAGTGCGGCGACGAACGGCAGGCGCTCGGCCATCGCCTGAAGAGCCTCGGTGGCGAGTCGGCCTGAGTACTGCTTCAGCCGCCGCCGCAGCGAGTCGGGCACATTCGTCACCAGCTCCGGCTGCGTCCGTTCCACCGGGAAGGGGTTGTGGACCACCCCTAAAAGCTACGCCGGTTTGCTTGTGGAAATCTCCAAGCGGCGTGACCGGACACAACAGTCCTGACGCCGAGACTGCAGTGAGTGCGAAACATCGTGCGGCGCAGCGCACTCACTGCAGTCTCGGCGAGAGCGACGCTTACGCACTGCCGGTGTCCTTGAACGACACACCGGCCGCCAGCACGTCGTCGATCTGGTACTGCCGGGCCGCTGCGACCGCGACCGACGGGTCGATCTCGCCGTCGTAGGCCAGCGCCTCGAGCACGGCCACCACCGCCGACTCCGCATCGGTGTTGAAGTAGCGGCGTGCCGCGGGCCGGGTATCGGAGAAGCCGAACCCGTCGGTGCCCAGCGTGACGTAGGTGTTGGGCACCCACGGTCGGATCTGTTCGGGAACCGCCCGCATCCAGTCGGTCACCGCGACCACCGGGCCGGCGGTATTACGGAGAGCCTTGGTCACATACGCCTCGGCGGCCTCGGGGTCTCGGCAGTACTGCTCGGGATGGCGCAGCTTGTGCTTCTCGACGGCGATCCCATCGCGGTTGAGTTCGCCCCAACTGGTCACCGACCACACGTCGGCGGCGACGTCCCACTCCGCGGCCAGCATGTCCGCCGCGCGCAGCGCCTCGGGCATCGCCACGCCCGAGGCGAGCAGTTGCGCGACATTGCTGCGCTTGACGGTCGCGGCGCGGTAGCGGTAGATACCCCGCAACAGACCCTCCGGGTCGAAGTCGTCCGGTTCGGGCGGCTGCGCATACGGCTCGTTGTAGATCGTCATGTAGAAGTAGACGTTCTCCGGCTCCTGGCCGAACATCCGCTGCAGACCGCTCTCGATGATGTAGGCGATTTCGTAGGCGAAGGCCGGGTCGTAGGACACCACCGCCGGGTTGGTCGACGCCAGCAGCAGGGAGTGCCCGTCGGCGTGCTGCAGGCCTTCGCCGGTCAGGGTGGTGCGGCCGGCGGTGGCGCCCAGCACGAAACCTCGGGCCATCTGGTCGGCCGCGGCCCAGAAGCCGTCGCCGGTGCGCTGGAACCCGAACATCGAGTAGAAGATGTAGATCGGGATCATCGGCTCGTTGTGCGTCGCATACGACGTGCCCACCGCCGTGAACGACGCCGTCGAGCCGGCCTCGTTGATGCCCTCGTGCAGGATCTGGCCGATCTCACTCTCCTTGTAGGCGAGCATCAGTTCGGCGTCCACGGCCGTGTACAGCTGGCCGTTGCGGTTGTAGATCTTCAGGCTCGGGAACCACGAGTCCATCCCGAACGTGCGGGCCTCGTCGGGGATGATGGGCACCAGCCGTGGCCCGATGTTCTTGTCCCGCAACAGCTCCTTGAAGGTCCGCACCGTCGCCATGGTGGTGGCGACCTCCTGGTGGCCTGACCCTTTCTTCAGTGCCTGGTAGGTGTCGCGGCCCGGCAGCGTCAGCGCCTTGGCCCTGGTGCGCCGTTCGGGCAGGAAGCCGCCGAGGGCGCGGCGCCGGTCGAGCATGTAGCGGATCTCGGGCGCTTCCGGCCCGGGGTGGTAGTACGGCGGCAAATACGGGTTCTCCTCGAGTTCGGCGTCGGGGATCGGAATGCGCGAGTGGTCCCGGAAGTCCTTGAGGTCCTGCAGGGTCAGCTTCTTCATCTGGTGGGTGGCGTTGCGGCCCTCGAAGCGTTTGCCCAGGTGATAGCCCTTGATGGTGTGGGCCAGGATCACCGTGGGTTGGCCCTTGTGCTCCGTGGCGGCACGGTATGCGGCGTATACCTTGCGGTAGTCGTGGCCGCCCCGGGTGAGCCGCCAGATTTCCTCGTCGGTGTAGTTCTTGACCAGTTCCTTGGTACGCGCGTCGCGCGCGAAGAAGTGCTCCCGGATGTAGCCGCCGTCGTTGGCGCGGTAGGTCTGGAAGTCGCCGTCGGGTGTGGTGTTCATCAGGTTGACCAGGGCGCCGTCGCGGTCGCCGTGGAACAGTGCGTCCCAGCCGCGGCCCCACACCACCTTGATGACGTTCCAGCCGGCGCCGCGAAAGAACGACTCCAGCTCCTGGATGATCTTGCCGTTGCCGCGGACCGGACCGTCGAGGCGCTGCAGATTGCAGTTGATGACGAACGTCAGGTTGTCCAGACCCTCCAGTGCCGCGACGTGGGCCAGACCGCGGCTTTCCGGCTCGTCGCACTCACCGTCGCCGAGGAACGCCCAGACGTGCTGGTTGGAGGTGTCCTTGATGCCGCGGTCGTGCAGGTAGTGGTTGAAGCGCGCCTGATAGATGGCGTTCATCGGACCCAGGCCCATCGACACCGTCGGGAACTCCCAGAAGTCCGGCATCAGCCGCGGATGTGGGTAGGACGGAATGCCGCCGCCGGGGTGACTGTGTTCCTGTCGGAAGCCGTCGAGCCGATCGGCGCTGAGTCTTCCCTCCAGGAAGGCCCGGGCATAGATGCCGGGGGAGGCGTGGCCCTGGATGAAGATCTGGTCCCCGCCGCCGGGATGGCTCTTGCCGCGGAAGAAGTGGTTGAACCCGACCTCGTAGAGCGCCGCCGACGAGGCGTAGGTGGAGATGTGGCCGCCGACGCCGACGCCGGGCCGCTGCGCGCGGTGCACCATGATCGCGGCGTTCCAGCGGATCCAGCGGCGGTAC
Source organism: uncultured Mycobacterium sp. (assembly GCA_964387245.1). Taxonomy (GTDB): domain Bacteria; phylum Actinomycetota; class Actinomycetes; order Mycobacteriales; family Mycobacteriaceae; genus Mycobacterium. Next base: position 3,608 of record CAYLWH010000057.1, on the reverse strand, counting down.
CGGCGTTCGACGTCCTCGTCGCCTGGGAACCACGGCTCCATCTCGGTGGGGATGGTGTTGACATAGTCGGTGGACGTCAGCGCGGGGATCGCGACACGCTGCTCACCGGCGCGTTCCAGCAGTCGCAGCATCAGGTAGCGGGCGCGGGCCGGACCCGAGCGCGCCAACAGATCGTCGAAGCTCTCGAGCCACTCGCCGGTCTCATCGGGGTCGATGTCCGGCAGATAGGACGCGACGCCTTCACGGATTACCCGCACGCGGTCGCGGTCGGCCGGGGCGGCGGAGTTTTGAGCCAGGTCTTGGCGCACGAACTCGGTGGTCAACTTCGCTCCTTTTGGGATTGTGTGCGTACTCCCATCTAACGCCAATTGGACCGATCGCGAGGGGCGGATAGCGGGCAGGGGGCAAGGCGGTAGGTCAACCGGTAACGTCAGCGGCTGTGCTGATCAGACGGCGGTACCGCCGCGGCGCCCTGATTGCGGGTATCGCTGCCGCCGCCGCGATGGCGGTGCTGGGTTCGTGCACAACCGTCACCGACGGCGGCGCCCGGGTGGACGCGTCCGACGCCCCCGCGTACCGGACCTCGGTGTGGTCGTCGGCGTCGGAGTCCGCGGCCACGTCGAGCCTGCGTGAATCCGAACGCCAGCAGTCGATGACGACCGCAGCCATCCACACCGCATGCGAGACGTTGAGCACCAGCAGCGCCGACGCGGTCGACACCGTCAACGCCTACGTGGACGCGGTCAACGGCTGGGGTGACCCCGCCGCCGCCGCGGGTCCCGCCGCAGAGGCCCTGAATCACAGTGCCGATCTGGTGGACGCGGAGATCAGCAACTCGGTGCCACAACACATCCGCGATGCGCTGACCGCCTGGTCGAGTGCGGCGCGCGGGACCGCGACAGCCGTGAGCGGACAGCTGCCGCCCGGCGAGTTCAACGCCGCGGTCGACCAACTCAACACCAGCAGGTCGGCTGCGTTGGACCTCTGCGACGCGACGTATTGAGTGTGCTCGACGTAATCGGGGGTCCCTGTGCGACCATTAGCACCATCGGCAGTGTTGCGTTGATTCTTCGAAGGAGGTCCACGGTGGTCGCGGCGGACGGCGCCCCGAACTACGCCCGCAGGCTGGGCATCGGAAAATTGCAGGTTGTGCAGGAGCTGGGTTGGGATACCGACACCGACGACGACATCCGGGCCGACGTCGAGGACGCCTGTGGCGGCGAGCTGCTCGATGAGGACGCGGACGAGGTCATCGACGTGGTGATGCTGTGGTGGCGAGACGGCGACGGAGATCTGGTGGACGCCCTGATGGACGCCATCACCCCGCTGGCCGACGACGGCGTCATCTGGGTGCTCACGCCCAAGACAGGTAAACCGGGACATGTGATGCCGGCGGAGATAGCGGAGTCGGCGCCGACCGCGGGGCTGATGCAGACCTCGTCGGCGAACCTCGGCGACTGGAGTGCCAGTCGGCTGGTGCAGCCGAAGTCCAAAGCCGCCAGCCGACGTTGACGATGCCGGCCGTTGGGGCACCCGCACCGGACTTCAGTCTCAAAGACCAGAACGGCCAGCTTGTCGCGTTGGCGGATTTCCGCGGCCGAAAGAACGTGCTGCTGGTCTTCTTCCCGCTGGCGTTCACCGGGATCTGTCAGGGCGAGCTCGACGGGATCCGCGACAACCTGCCCCGCTACCAGAACGACGACACGGTGACGCTGGCCGTCTCGGTCGGGCCGCCGCCCACCCACAAGATCTGGGCCAGCCAGAGTGGCTTCCTGTTCCCGGTGCTGTCCGACTTCTGGCCGCACGGTGCGGTGGCGCGGGCCTACGGGGTCTTCAACGACGCCGCGGGGGTGTCCAACCGGGGCACGTTCGTCATCGACAAGTCGGGGCTGGTGCGCTTTGCCGAGTGCAAGCAGCCCGGCGAGGCACGCGATCAGACGGTATGGACCGAGGCGCTGGCGGCGGCTTCGAGTTAAGCCGGGTACGGCGCCTGTCGTGTTGAACCGGGTTTAACGCCCGAAGCGGCGCCGGAACCGCCCGGGGTGGGTCGCGCACGCAACGGGAATGCTTGCACGAAAGCGCATTTCAGTCTCTTTCCGATAACCTCACGTCGGTCGAGCCGACGGCGAACGCATGCTCGGGCGTCTCTGGTCGCTCCACTGGGCGCGGAGCCAAATGCGGTTTGAAACGCGCCAAGGCCAAACGTGCTACTCGCCGATTCCGACTGGTCTCTGTGTCCCCGCAGTGCCGATTCCCCCACGCGAACCGTCCGATCACTGGCACACTTCGGCGCGATCAGAGTAGGAGACGCGCGTGACCACTACCCATACCGAACGGATCCCGCTGCTGACCCGGCGCGACCGCATCATGATCACCATCACCGTGGTTGCGGCTGTGATCGCGGGGGCCCTGCACTTCGCCCACATGAATGCGGTGCTGGCCTTCACCGTGTCCGCGCTCGCGCTGGCTACGCTAGCATCCCTGGTCGGCCGTTCAGTGGAGGCGCTCGGAGACCGGTTGGGGCCCAGCGCCACGGGCATTCTGCAAACGGCGCTGGGGAACCTGCCCGAATTGTTTGTGATTCTGTTCGCGCTCAAGGCGGGCCTGTATGGCGTGGTGAAAGCCACCCTCGTCGGCTCGATTCTGTCCAATGCCCTGCTGGTGCTCGGGCTGGCATTTGTGGTCGGCGGTATCAAGCACGGCCGGCAGCGCTTCGCCGCCGATGACGTACGCACCCTCGGCCTGATGTTCACCCTCGCGGTGTTCATCCTCGCCGTTCCCTCGCTCACCGCAGCAATGCACACCCCCGCGGCGTCGCACGAGCGGATCGTGTCGGTCGTGGTCTCGATCGTCATGCTGGCGCTGTTTGCACTGTCACTGCCGGCCACGCTCGGAAAGCGGGACCGAGAACCCGTGGTGCACGCAGAGCATGGACCCGCCAGAGCACGGTCTCCTATTGTGGCCAGCCCCGATTCGGCCAACGCCGCCAGTGTGGCGACAGCACACGGGGAGTGGCCGCTGGCGATGGCCATCGGCATGCTCGCCCTCGCCGGTGTCGGTGCGGCCTTCGTGTCGGAATGGTTCGTGGCCGCTCTAGAACCGGCGATGCAGGCAGCGGGCATCAACGAGGTTTTCGCCGGTTTGGTGATCGTCGCCATCGCCGGAAACGCGGTGGAGAATTTCGTCGGCATCCAACTGGCCGCCAAGAATCAGATGGACTACGCGGTTCAGGTCATCCTGCAGTCGCCCGTCCAGATCGCGCTCACCATCGCCCCGATCGTCTGCCTGGCGGCGGTGTTGCTCGGCCAGCCCGATTTCAACCTGGTGTTCTCGCCGCTGCTGCTGGCGGCGATGATCATGTCTGCAATTGTCGCGGTCCTGGTGACCTTCGACGGTGAGTCGAACTGGTTCGAGGGCGCGGCGCTCTGCGCGCTCTACATCGCGATCGCCACATCGTTCTGGTGGGGGTGAGTGCCGGCTTTTTGAACGCGACCCGCGCCAGCGTGTAACCTGCCTGCGCACGGGCGTGTAGCTCAGTGGTAGAGCTCTGGTTTTACACACCAGCGGTCGGCGGTTCGATACCGTCCACGCCCACCGATGTTTGTGCA
>CAYLWH010000056.1:8543-28162 GCA_964387245.1 uncultured Mycobacterium sp. | reverse complement strand
TCAGACGCTTCGTCAGGTCGTCCGGTCACATTGATGCCGCCTCTTCCATACCGGTCCCAAACGGTAAACCGTCAGCCTTGCCACGCCGGTACTCGGCCGGTCAGGCCCAGCCCTGCATTGCGAGGTCCAGTAGTCCGGCCAGGCTTCCGCCGATCAGCGGGCCCACGATGGGCACCCAGGAGTATGCCCAGTCCGCTTTGCCCTTGCCCCGGATCGGCAGCACGGCGTACGCCAACCGGGGACCGAGGTCACGGGCGGGATTGATCGCGTACCCCGTCGGGCCGCCGAGCGACGCGCCGATCCCGAGTACGACAAAGGCGACCGCGGCGTACCCGAGCCCGGCGTTGCCGAAGGACAGCGACAGCGGTGCGTCGGGGTCCCCGCCTTGCAGCCCGGGTGAGCGCAGCACCCAGAGTACGAGGACGAACGTGGCGACGGCTTCGGTGACCGTGTTCCAGCCGTAGGCGCGCACGGCCGGCCCGGTGGCGAAGATACCCAGCGTCCCTTCAGGATTGGGTTCGGCGTCGAAGTTGGGTTTGAATGTCAGCCAGCACAGCACGGCCCCGACGAATGCCCCGATGAACTGCGCTCCGACGTATACCGGCAGTTCCGGCCAGGCTATGTGCCCGGTGATCGCGGCGGCGAGTGTGATCGCCGGGTTCAGGTGCGAGCCCGACGTCGAGGCCACCGAAGCGCCGACGAAGACCGCCATCGCCCACCCGATGTTGACGGCCAGAAACGACCCGCCGGAAGCCTTGGACTCGCGCAGCACCACCGAGGCGACTACACCGCAACCCAGCAGGATCAGCAGGGCGGTGCCGATCAGTTCGGAACAGAAGATCTGACCAATCGTGGGCGCCATACCGACCTCCTGGGTAGGTTTTCGGATGCGGTTCGCGACGAATCTCATCGCGGGCGACGGCGATCTTGCAGATCAGACCGTTTGCCGATGGGTCACCGTACCGGGATCGCGACGCATCGTGCATGCGATCCGGCAGGACCAATTCACCTCGCCCCGGACAAGCGGCACCCGGCACTGTCAATTTGAGCCAACCTAAATTAATTGGCCGATGTGATGATTCGGCGTAATGAGCCGTGGCTTCGAAACAAAACGTCCTGTCCCGGTCACCGATTCAGGCGGCGGGCGTGGTTGTCGCGCTGATGATCTCGGTCCAGACCGCGAAGCGGTCGGCCATCACCTGTCGGTGCTATCGCCACACGCGGTGCGCGATGATCTGCGCCGGATACCGGTGACCCTTCGACGACACCGCGCCCACGCTGATCCCCCTTCCGGTGGCTCGACTCCAAGATCATCCCCTTTCGGCCAGCGTCGGCTCACCGCCCACCCCAGATTCGTTCCACACTTACCCCCAACATGACGGGCGCACCGCGCCGTTACGACTTCATCGATAAGGGGAGAGACGCAGCGAGAGACGGTAGCGTCGGTCTCATGTTTGGCGCCACGGCGGAGATCGACGCGGTGAACCGGTTGTGACCGCCCGCTCGCGCCGGTGGTCTCGTGCACCCGGGACCCCTGGGCCATTGGACCGGCTGGTGAGCGCCACACCGGAATCCCGGGACCGCGTCGTGGACGCCGCCCGCGCGCTCAGCATCGTCGTCGTCACGCTGTGGCATTGGACGCTGTCGGTCACCCATCGCACCGCTGACGGCGGCCTCGCCATGCCCAACCCGATCAACGTCGTGCCTGGCGGTTGGTTAGCCACCTGGGTGCTGCAAGTCATGCCGCTGTTCTTTCTGGTCGGCGGCTACGCGAACCTGGTCGGCTGGCAGCGCGCGCAAGCGACCGGAGTTCCCGCCGGAAGGTTCGTCGCCGACCGGCTCCGCCGGTTGTTGGTGCCCACCGCTGTATGGGCCGGGGTGTGGCTAACCGGCGAACTGATCGCCGCGATCCTGCCGGGACCGCATCGCTGGATCTGGGAGTGGTTCCCCGGCTACCTGGTGCCGTTGTGGTTCCTTGGGGTGTACGGCCTTTTGATCGTCACCGTGCCGGTAACCGCGACCCTGCACGCCCGCCATGGCGCCCGCATCCTGGCGGTGCTCGCCGGGCTGATCGCCGTCGGCAGCGCGCTCGGCCGCGGCGCCGGTCTGGCCTGGGCCGAGTGGATGACCGTCCCGTTGGTGTGGCTGTTCTGCCACCAGCTCGGCTACGCCTGGCGCACCTGGCAGCTGGGCCAGCGGCCCCTGCCCCAGCGGCTGGGGGTGACAGGGGCGGGCCTGCTAGCTCTGGTCGCGCTGACGGTGTTCGCCGGCTACCCCCGCTCGATGGTCGCCACGGTCGGCGACGCCGAGTCGAACATCTTTCCAACCAACGCTGCCATCGCGGCGCTCGCCGTTTTCCAGCTCGGACTGTTGGCGCTCATCACGCCAACGGCTGCGCGCTTGTTGCGCCGACCCAGTTTGTGGAAGCCGGTGGTGGCGCTCAACGTGGTGGCGATCACCGTGTTCCTGTGGCACATGACCGCCTACCTCATCGTGGTGTGGATCTACGAACGCCTAGGCCACACACTCCCGGCGGAGCCGACCGCCGACTGGTGGGCGCAACGTTGGCTTTGGCTGTTGGCCCCCCTTGCCTTCCTCATGGTGTTAGTCGCGGTGTTCGCCCGGGTCGAGACTATGGCCCGCCGGCCTCGCCGGAAAGCCGAGTAGAGCCGGTGAGTGACGATCAGCGAGTTCCTTCGACTCGACGAGACAAGACAAACTGCTGCGCTCTACGCCGACAATGAGCCAGTGCTGTTGGCGGCCACCAACTCTGTGCTGGACCGGGCCCCGATGGCCGCCAAGAACGCCGTCGTGGCAGCTGTCGGGACATCGAAACCCTCTGGTCCGGTTCTTAATTCGATGAGCGCGGCACGGCATCTACAAACCCGCCAAGGTCACCGGGCCGTCGAAACCTCGATCTGGGCTGGCCTCGGCGCACAGTCGGCTGCGTCGCTGACCGGATTTCTGGATTGCCTCTGCGCCAGCGGTTTTGGCCTCGATGTTGCATCCCCCTGCACAGCCCATGACATGAGCGACGTCCCCAGGCGTGCTAGCAAACTTCGAAAGGCGAGCGGAACCCGCCGCAACCACTGAGCCTGACGTGACAAGTATCCGTGCCAATCACCGGCTCGGCAGCCATCACCGATCGTCCTGCGCTACGTAGGAAAAGCCCAGTTCAACAGCCATTTTCGGCGCCCGCAGGATTACGCGTCATCCGACGTGCGTGTCACAACTCGCGCGTAACTGCGTCCCCGCCGTGCGCGGGTCAAATTCTGAACGAAACACGCTGGTCAGGGCCGATTTCGCGGCAGGGATGGCTGCTTCGATCGCGGGTCGGCGTTGACACCGGATCAAGTGCCGCGGTGGCCTAAACTTTCGGTAATGGACAAAAAGGCTTCTGACCTGCATGAACATTGTCGGGCTGACAGGATTTGAACCTGCGACCACTTGACCCCCAGGAAGCAGCGGTAGAGCGTTCTCCCAGGTCACGGGTGCTCTTCGCGGCCCAGGCGCGATGCATGGCGTTCAGTCACGCGCAGGTCGTTCAGCATCGCGCATGACGCGTGGTCCCCGACTGGTCCCACAGAACCTCGTTGCTGTCCTGCACAGTCGGTAGGCGGATGTAGTTGAAACGACTACACTTGCAGCGTGGGAGACCCACTGCTGGACCCGGAACAACTTGATGACGACGACCCGTTTGAGATAGACGCCCAGGCTGCCCATTTGTTCAAACACCCTTACCTCGACATCGATGATGTGTTCGAGGTGTGGGTGTCCGATCCGCTGTTCTATCCGGCAAAACCACCGGCGCACTGGTTGATGTGCGCAGAAGTCGCGGGCAAAGTCCTCGTCGTCCCGATCGCGCCGTCCCGAACCGGAGATGCCCGCAGGTGCCGACCGATCGGATGCTACGTCGCCTCCCAACAACTAGCCGACCAGTACAGGAAAGACCGATGACCAACACCGACATGACCTCAGATCAGGAATACGAGTTCTACGCACGCCCCGAAAGCCAGGAACCGCAGGGACCGCCCGTCCGCCGACGCGGACGCATGTCCGACCCCGTACCCGTACGTCTGCCGCCCGAATTGCTGGAGCGTGTTCGCAAGGCCGCCGAGGACGATGATCGATCTATATCGGCGTGGATTCGCCGAGCAGTGGAACACGAGCTTGCGAACTGAATTCAGGCCGAAGCGGCCCTCGTCCCACTTGACGATCGGACAAGTGCGCTGGCGGGCGATCGATACAGCGAAGACCTGGGCAAGCACGTAGAAGCTGGACCAGATTGAAGTACGAACAACCGATTGATACAGCTCAAAGCCTGCTTTTCTTGGTCGGGCTGACAGGATTTGAACCTGCGACCACTTGACCCCCAGGAAGCAGCGGTAGAGCGTTCTCCCAGGTCACGGGTGCTCTTCGCGGCCCAGGCGCGATGCATGGCGTTCAGTCACGCGCAGGTCGTTCAGCATCGCGCATGACGCGTGGTCCCAGACTGGCCCCCCGGAGAGAAGGCGCAGTGCCGCCGGATTGGGAGACGCTAGCAGCGAAGCGCGGTGACGCTGTGTCCGCATCCCGCGGTACTATTCGAATGTTCCGAAAATTATTGCGGGTAGTTCAGATAGGAGCGGACGTGAGCGCCGAAGCCGCAGAGGCAGCCACCTTCATCCCAGAGGATCCTGACGGGCTCGCCTCGGTCGTCGGGTTTCTCGCTACCCATGAACGACTCCGAGGAACGGCGGCATCGCCTAGCTATGCCCTCGTGGGGGTCGGTGAACATGACCGCATCGAGCTGCCACGTTCCGTGCACCAAGCATTGACCAAGGTCGTCGCGGCGCTGCATGCCGGCAAAGCAGTCACCATCGCCCCGCAGACGATGAAGTTAACCACCCAACAGGCGGCAGATCTATTGGGAGTCAGTCGACCGACGGTGGTCCGCCTGATCACCGACGGTACGTTGCCGGCGGAGCGGATCGGCAATCGTCACCGACTGCTACTCGACGATGTTCTCGCCTACCGTGAGCAGCTCCGCAATCGCCAGTACGAGGCGCTGGCGGCCACAGCGGTGGACATCGACGCTGACGACGATCCTGAAGTCGTTCGCGAGCGACTGCGCGAAACGCGCCGGGTTGTCGCCGAACGGCGGCGTTCCAAGGCTTCAACGCGCTGACAACATCGACCAATGTTCGCAGCGATGTTGGATACCTCGGTGCTGTGGCCCAGCCTGCAGCGCGACTTCCTGCTCTCGCTGGCGATCGAGGGGTTGTATCGGCCGTTGTGGTCAACAGCAATTCTCGATGAACTGAGCCATCACGAAGCGCAGAAGCTCGTAGGTCGCGGCCACGAGCCGGCACTTGCGGTGCGCCGGGCGCAACACCTGGTCGATCAAATGAGCGCGGCATTCGATGACGCCGTCGTGGTGAACTGGGAAAGCTTGGAAGGCACGTTCGGACTCCCCGACGTCGATGACGAACACGTGGTTGCGGCGGCACTGGTTGGTGGAGCGGAGGTGATCGTGACCAGCAACTTGAAAGGCTTTCCACCGCAACAGATCCCCCAACCGCTCAAGGTGATCTCACCTGCACAGTTCGCTGCTGACACCGTGGCGGTGTCGCCCGACAACGCCCGCCAAGCGGTCATTGCAATGGCTACCAGATTCGTTCGACCGCCATCGACCCTGGACGAGATCCTCGACCACCTCGCGGCACGCTACGCCATGATCGAGGCCGTCGAACTTATCCGTGGCGCCACGTAACAGATACTCAAGGAGAACTGATCGTTAGCGGGGTCGAGAGTTTCCCTGGTGAGCTGGACATGCTGCGTGCCGACAACACGCGTTTGCGTCGTCTTCTTCAGTTGAGTGAGGAACAGGCACGCGCGGCCGCTAATGACCAGGCGACGCTGACTGGAGCGCCGGCCTCACCGGTGACGATGGAATCCCGCTCTGCAGAAAAGGTCCGGTTCTTCTTCGATCTGTTCCGTTGTCGCACCGATATTTACGCGGTGCGGTGGGAGAACCGGCGAGATGGCCGTTCGGGTTGGATGCCGGCCATCAAGGGCTATTGGCGCAAGGGGATGAATCGGGCAGACGCCCCTTACCTTCCGATGACCCCGGAGGTCGTTGATGCCCATCTGCGGGGCGTGGCACACATCGGCCTGTACCCACTGAGCGACGATGACACCTGCTGGTGGGTCGCGGCAGATTTCGACAAAGAAGCCGCGATGCTCGACGCGCTCGCGTACATGAAAGCAGCTCGCTCAAATGAAATTCCAGCTGCACTGGAGGTATCCCAATCCGGGCGAGGCGCTCACGTGTGGATCTTCTTCGCTCATGCGATCTCGGCGTCGGTTGCCCGCAGCCTCGCGACGAGTCTGCTGGGTGAGGCGTTTCGCCTGCGCGGGAGCATGCATCTGAGTAGCTATGACCGCTTGTTCCCATCCCAGGACGTGCACACCGGGCGTGGGGTGGGCAATCTGATCGCCGCACCGATGAACGGCAAGCGGCGGCAGCACGGCACCACTGTCTTCCTCGATTCCGCCACGCTGGAGCCATACGAGGATCAGTGGGCCTACCTGTCAAGCATCGCTCGATTGTCCACGAAAGACGTGACCGCGTTGGCACGCCAACTCCCCGACCCACAGATCGGGCACACCGTCCGGCGTCTGCAGCTACCGACGTCGTCGCGGATCATTCCGCGGCCGGCGGCAATCGTGCGCGCAGAGTTCACCTCGCGACTCATCATGACCGCCAGCGATCTTGGCCCAGCGATGATTTCGGCCGTCAAACATGCCGCATCGATACGCAACCCCGAATTCGATGCGCGGCAACGTGCCCGCCACAGCACCTGGGACACACCGCGGTTCCTCTACAGCTACGACGAAACGGCCGATGGTGATCTCGTTCTGCCCCGCGGCCTCCATCCTCTGCTGACAGAACTCGTCGAATCGGCCGACAGCACGCTTCACGTCGACGACAAACGCATCCTCGGTCAACCCCATGAATTCACCTGCAGCACGCCGCTGCGCACGATCCAGACCACCGCACTGCACCAACTTCTTGGCCAGGACACCGGCGTCCTCATCGCTCCTCCGGGCACGGGAAAGACTGTCATCGCCTGTGCAGCAATCGAATCGCGAGCTACCGCCACCCTGGTTCTGGTCGACCGCAAAGCGCTGGCCGATCAATGGCGCGACCGGATCAGCAGCCACCTCGGTTTCAAATGCGGTCAAATCGGCGGTGGACGGTCTAAGACGACAGGCGTCCTCGACATTGCGCTGCTACCAACGCTTGCCCGCCGCGACAACACCGAAGAAATCACCGCCAACTACGGATTCGTCATAGTGGACGAGTGTCACCACGTCGCAGCCAGCGCATTCTTCGGCGTCCTGAGCCGCATAGCCGCGCGGTACTGGCTTGGCCTGACCGCTACCCCGGAACGCCGCGACGGGCTCGAAGACCTGATCTATCACCAACTCGGATCACACCACGTCACCATCGACCAGCCCGCAACCGGACAACTCCCGATCGACGGTTCCGACCTACTGACACCTCATCCCGTTCTGCACCTGCATCCGACCGAATTCCAGTACAGGGGTTACGCCGACCCCACCGCGCCCGGTGGAATGGCAGAAATCTATCGAGCCCTCGTCGCCGATCGAGCACGACTCGACCAGATCGTCGCCGACGTGCTGACCGCCTCCCAAACCGGAGCCAATATCCTGGTCCTCACCACCTGGGTCGAACACCTCAACGCCATCACCGAGCGGCTTCAGGACGCCGGAGAGACCGTCACCGTCCTCAGCGGCGGCATGAAGGCTCGTGAACGCCGCCAGATTGCCGGCCAACTTGCCAACCACACGCCCGATTCGGATCCACTCCTGGTCGTCGGCACCAGCTCGTTCATCGGAGAAGGCTTCGACTGCCCGGCCCTCGACACACTGTTCCTGGCCGCACCGATCACCTTCAAGAACCGGCTCGTCCAATACGTCGGTCGCGTCACCCGTCCCTACCCCTCCAAGACCACCGCAACCGTGCACGACTACCACGACGAACACACACCCGTCATCGCCTCATCGCTGCGCAAACGCGCACCCGGCTACGTCAAGATGGGCTTCCCCGATCCGCGCAAGATGATCCGATAGAACTGCGCCACCCCACTTGACCAGCGGTCAATTCCGGCACGAGAACCGCGGCTGATCGATCGAACGGCATAACGTGCATGGACGCGCACAGCGTGCATCACATGCGCCAGATGCCTGAAGTTCCCGAGCACAAGCGCACCGCGGACACCTGTCTGGCCCCAAGGGCGATTGTTATCTCACACGCTCACAATGGAGCAATTGCACCATTTCAGCAGGTCAAAGCATACTTTCTTGGTCGGGCTGACAGGATTTGAACCTGCGACCACTTGACCCCCAGTCAAGTGCGCTACCAAGCTGCGCCACAGCCCGTGGTGCCGCCGGGATCGCCGGCGGCGCTCGAAAGCCTACAACAGAGCGCCGCCGACTCCCCAATTGGTTTCCGGTTCTACCGTGTCGTCTCGTCGGCGGATTCCTCAGACTCCGCCTCGGCGAGGACCTCGGCCTCCAGTTCGTCGGGCACGTATTCGGGTGCCTGCGACATCCGCCAGGTGTAGGCGATCAGCGCACCCCAGACAGCCACGATCGCCAGGTAGATCGCCGACGACCACGGACCGGTGATGCCGAAGTACTTGACCAGCTTCTGGCTGTTGGTCAGCACGATCACGCCGCCCACCGCGGTACCCAGCAGTGCCGGGCTCACCTTGGTCACCAGCCACGCCGCGAACGGGGCCGCGATGACCCCGCCAACGGCAAGCCCGAGCACAATCGGCAGGTTGTGCAGGAACTCCTCGCGCAGTCCCAGCAGGAAGCCCAGCGAGGCCGACACCGCGACCAGGAACTCCGAGGCGCTGACCGAACCGATGACGGTACGCGGCGCGGTCTTGCCCTGTGAAAGCAGCGTGCTCGTCGTCACCGGGCCCCAGCCGCCACCACCGGAGGCGTCGATAAACCCGCCGAATAGACCAAGCGGCGCAAGGAATTTCGCGGTGTGCGGGGTGTGGGTGGCACGCAGCCCAGGTGGCCGGCCGAGTGAGAACCGCACCAGCACGTACACGCCGATACCCAGCAAGATCGCCGCCATCAGCGGCGCGGCGTCCTCTGTCGACAACGCCGACAGCACCGTCGCACCCAGGAACGCGCCGATGGCGCCGGGCACGCCGAGCTTGGCGACGATCGGCCAGTCGATGTTCTGGAACTTCCAGTGCGACAGACCCGAGGCGAAGGTGGTGCCCACCTCTGCCAGGTGCACCGCGGCACTGGCCTGCGCGGCCGCCACCCCGCTGAGCACGAGCAGCGTGGACGCGGTGACGCCGAAGGCCATCCCGAGCGCACCGTCGACGAGCTGGGCGCCTACCCCGACAAGAGCGAAGATGATGAGCGAACGCATTGGTTCGTGAGCTTTCGTTCAGGCCGACCAGCCGGCACAGATGAAGGATGGACGCGTAGGACTAACGCGTACAACACCATTCGTCGAAAGCCATCAGCCGTCGGGACGGCCAGAACGGTTCGAGGGCAGCAATCATCGACGGCGCGGTGCGATATGCACTCTCGGCCATCGTCGCTCCCTTTCGCAGTGAGTTCACAGCAGACTACACGGTCAACAACCGATAGAGCCCAATGAGTCCCACCGCCACGATCACCGCTCGCAGGGCGTTCGGCGACAGTCGGCGCCCGTAGTGAGCGCCGAGGAAGCCGCCGATCAGCGATCCGATCGCGATAAGCCCGGCCGCCTCCCAGCTGATCCGGTCGAAGGCCACCAGAGTGTAGGCCACCGCCGCGACTACGTTGACCAGCAACGACAGCAGGTTCTTGGCGGCGTTCATGCGCTGCATGTCCTCAGGCAGCAGCGCACCCATCACCGCGATCAGCAGGATGCCCTGCGCGGCGGTGAAGTAGCCGCCGTACACCCCCACCGCGAACGTGCCGACCACCAGGGCGGCCATCCGTCCGGGCGTGACATGGTCGGTCGAGCGGCCCGAGGCCTCGGCACGGCTGCGGGCCCAGGCCTGAATCCGTGGGCCGACGACCACCAAAGCCAGCGCAAGCACCAGCAGCACCGGCACCACCTGCTGGAACACCTTCTCCGGCAGGTGCAGCAACAGCCAGGAGCCAAGGATCGCGCCCAGCACCGAACCGGGGACCTGCCAGCGCAACCGATTCCACTGTCCCCGCAGTTCCCGGCGGTAACCCCAGGTGCCCGACACCCCGCCGGCAACCAGGCCGATCGCGTTGGACATCGTGGCCGTCACCGGCGGAAAGCCGAGGGTCACCAGCGTCGGGAAGGTGATCAGCGTGCCGGACCCGACGATCGCGTTGATCGCGCCTGCGCCGACACCGGCCACGGTGATCACGATCATGTGGAAAACCGACACCCGCCGACCGTACTCGTGCTCCACGCGACCAGGCGCGCCGAAATCACCGGCGTTTGGGCCCGCGCTTCTCCCGTACCCGCACATTGATACGGATCGGGCTGCCGTCGAACCCGAATGTCTCACGCAACCGACGCTCAATGAACCGCCGGTAACCGGCCTCGAGGAACCCCGAGGTGAACAGAACGAATGTCGGCGGCCGTGCGGTCGCCTGGGTGCCGAACAGGATCTTGGGTTGCTTGCCACCACGCACCGGGGGCGGCGTCGAGGCGACGATCTCCTTGAGGAAGGTATTCAGCTGCCCGGTCGAGATCCGTTTGTCCCAGGACGCCAGCGCGTTCTCCATTGCGGGCACCAGCTTCTGCACCGCGCGCCCGGTCTTGGCCGAGATGTTGACGCGGGACGCCCATTGCACCTGGGCCAGCTCCCGATCGATCTCGCGGTCGAGTTCGAGACGCCGGTCCTCGTCGACCAGATCCCATTTGTTGAAGACCAACACCAGAGCACGCCCGGCCTCGATGACCATCGACAGAACCCGCTGATCCTGCTCGGTCAGGGGAACCGATCCGTCGATCAGCACGAGCACCACCTCGGCGGCGTCGATCGCGCCATGTGTCCGCACAGATGCGTAGAACTCGTGCCCGCTGGCCTGGCCGACCTTGCGGCGCAGCCCGGCGGTGTCGACGAAACGCCAGACCTTGCCGTCCAATTCGATCAGCGAGTCGACGGGGTCGACCGTGGTACCGGCGATGTCGTGCACGACCGAACGTTCTTCGTCGGCAAGGCGATTGAGCAGCGAGCTCTTCCCCACGTTGGGCTTGCCGACCAATGCGACACGCCGGGGCCCGCCACCGGTACGGGTGGCTTCGGACACCACCGGCAGCGCGTCGATCACTTTGTCGAGCAGGTCGGCCACCCCGCGGCCGTGGATCGCGCTGACGGGATAGGGCTCCCCCAACCCGATTGACCACAGCGCGGCGGCATCGGATTCGCCCCGTTCGCCGTCGACCTTGTTGGCCGCCAGGAATACCGGCTTGCCGGAGCGCTGCAAGATCTTGGCGGCGGCCTCGTCGGCGGAGGTGGCGCCGACGATGGCGTCCACCACGAAGATGATCGCGTCGGCGGTGCGCATGGCGACCGCGGCCTGCTCAGCGACCAGTTGCTGCAGCCCCTTCGCGTCGGGCTCCCACCCGCCGGTGTCCTGGACGACGAAGCGGCGTCCGGTCCACAACGCGTCGTATGACACCCGGTCTCGGGTGACACCGGGCACGTCCTGCACCACCGCCTCACGCCGACCCAGGATGCGGTTCACCAGTGTCGACTTGCCGACGTTGGGTCGGCCGACGACCGCCACCACTGGCGGAGGACCGGAGGACTCCTCGGAGTCGTCAGCGGCCTCCGAGCCGACCTCCCATTCGCTTTCGTCCTCCCACGTGCCGTCAGTCATCGCACGGCCCCGCTTCGCTGTTGCACCAGATCAAGCAGGTGGGCAATCACTTCCACCTCGGTCATATCGCCGGTGTCGACCACCAGCGCATCGTCGGCCGCGCGCAGCGGCGACACCGCACGCGTGGAGTCCAGGTGGTCACGACGTTGCACGTCGGCGAGCACGCCCGCATAGTCGTCCGCCAGCCCGGCGGCGATGTTCTGGTCGTTGCGCCGCCTCGCTCGGGTTTCCGCCGATGCGGTCAGGAAGATCTTCGCCTGGGCATCCGGTAGCACGACGGTGCCGATGTCGCGGCCTTCGACGATGATGTCGCCGGGGCCGGAAGCGAGTTCGCGCTGAAGCGCCACCAGTCGTGCCCGCACCTCGGGCACTGCAGATACCGTCGACACCGCACGTGTCACCGCGTCACCGCGGATCTCGGTTGAAACATCTTCTCTGCCAAGATAAGCGCGAACATCGTCGGGGTCGTAGCCGACCGACAGTGGCGCCTCGACGGCGGCGATCGCACCCTGGTCATCGAGTGACACGCCAGCCCGCAGAACGGCCAGCGTCACGACGCGGTACATCGCCCCGGTGTCCAAGTACCGTGCGCCGAGCTCGTGGGCCAATCCCCTTGATACCGTTGACTTTCCGGTGCCAGCGGGTCCATCGACGGCAACAATGACTCCGCTAGAAGGAGCTGGATCGTTCGCGTCACTCCCGTCAGTCGCTGCGCTCCATCCGCTCGTTCCGCTCACAGGCCCACCGCCTGGTACAGCGCGCCAACTTCCTTGCGGGTCAACGCCCGCAATGTCCCGGGCCGCTGCTCCCCCAGCGAAACCTCGCCGATGTCAGTGCGCACCAGCGCCTCCACCGGATGGCCGACCTCGGCCATCAACCGTCGAACAATGCGTTTGCGGCCCTCGTGCAACGTGATTCGCACCAACGAGCGACCGGGCAGCGCGTCGACCATGGCGAAGTCGTCGACCTTGGCGGGTCCGTCGTCCAGTTCGACGCCCTCGCGCAGCCTCTTGCCGAGACCACGCGGCACCTTTCCGGCCACCGTCGCGAGATAGGTCTTGGGCACCTGGTAGGACGGATGCATCAGCCGGTGGGCCAGTTCGCCGTCGTTGGTCAGCAGGATCAGCCCTTCGGTGTCCGCATCCAAACGCCCGACGTGGAACAGGTTCTTGTTGCCACGCACTCGGCGCTCGATGAGTTCACCTATGCACGGCCTGCCCTGATCGTCGGACATCGTCGAGACCATGCCCAGCGGCTTGTTGAGCGCCAGGTGCACCAGTTCGTCGTCGATCATCACCCGCGCACCGTCGACGCGGATGATCGCGGTGGCGGTGTCCACCCTGGTGCCCAACTCGGTGACGATCCGGCCGTCCACCTCCACCCGGCCGTCGGTGATCATCCGTTCGGCAACGCGACGCGATGCAATTCCCGCCTGTGACAACACTTTCTGCAGGCGCACTCCCTCGGCATCTGTCATGTCAGCCCTCGTCCGGATCGAAGGACCGCGGTTTGACGTCAGCCGGCCCGGGGTTGAGTTTCATGAATCTCGGTTCGGAATCGAGTGTTTCGCTGAGGTCGTCGATCACGTCGATGTCGGGCAGCAGCGGCGCGATGTCGGGCAGGTCGGCCAGTGAGGTCAGCCCCAGGCGTTCCAGGAACAGCTCGGTGGTGCAGAAGGTAACCGCGCCGGTGTCGGCATCGGCGCCCACCTCGGTGATCAGCCCGCGCGCCAACAGAGTTCGCATGACCGCGTCCACGTTGACACCGCGCACGGCGCTGACCCGGGCCCGGGTCACCGGCTGGCGGTACGCCACCACGGCCAAGGTTTCCAATGCCGCCCGGGTCAGCTTCGAACGAGCCCCGTCGAGCAGCAGTCGTTCCACGTACGGCGCGAACCGCGCGCGGGTGTACATCCGCCAGCCGCCGCCGGCCTCACGTAGTTCGATTCCACTGTCGCGGGCGGCGAACTCAGCGGCCAACCCCTGCAGCGTGGCCAAGATCCGGTACACCGGCTGCTCGGTGGTCGACGCCAGCGTCTCCGCGGTGACCGGTGTGTCGACGACGAGCAAGAGCGCTTCGAGCACCCGGCCCAGTTCGTCGCCCGCCAACTCGGGGATGGTGGCGACATCGATCCCCGGATCAGTGTCGTCGGGAACTTGGTCGGTCATGAATCATCTTCCGGCTCGTGCAGTTGGTCTTCCGTGGGACTGCCGCCGGTCCACGAAACCTGGAGCACACCAAGCGCTTCTGGTTGTTCGAATGCTACCGCCCGGGTCCGGTAGAGTTCGAGCAGCGCCAGGAAGCGCCCGACGATCTCGATCGGGACGCGACAGTCGGCGATCAACTCGGTGAACGACGCCCACTGCCCCACTCCGCGCTGTTCCAGCAGGCTCAGGACGTGTAGGGCCTGTTCGGGCACCGACACTTTCGGTCTGTGCAGATGGTCGGTGTCCACCGTCGGCACCGGTCGCGGGGTGAACGCGATGGCTGCGATCTCGGCGAACGCGTTGGCGTCCACCCCGAGCAGCACCTCGGGCAGCAGATCGGCGAACCGGCCCTCCAACGACACCGCCCGCGGGTAGCTGCGTAACGCCGCGGCCTCGAGTTCGCCGAACATCAGGGCCACGTGCTTGAATGCCCGGTACTGCAGCAGTCGGGCGAACAGCAGATCGCGCACTTCGAGCAGCGCGACGTCGTCTTCGTCGTCGACCTGACCGGCCGGCAACAGCCGCGCCGCCTTCAGGTCGAGCAGCGTGGCGGCAACGACCAGGAACGCGGTCGTCTCGTCGAGGCCCAACTGCGGGCCGATCTCCTTGGTGTAGCCGATGAAGTCGTCGGTGACCTGGTGCAGCGCCACCTCCGTGACGTCGAGGCGGTGGGCGAAGATAAGTTGCAGCAGCAGGTCGAACGGGCCTTCGAAGTTGCTCAGCCGGACTTGAAAACCCGCCGACGGTGCGCTGTCCTCCCGCTCCACTGTGGCGATCACGTGCCGAACCGGGCGATGACCTCCCGGGCCAACGACCGATATGCCTCTGCACCAACCGATTTGGGCGCCCAGGTGGTGATCGGTTCGCCGGCGACGCTGGTCTCCGGGAACCGCACCGTCCGGCTGATGACGGTGTCGAACACCAGATCGCCGAACCGCTCCACTACCCGCGCCATCACGTCGCGGGCGTTGATGGTGCGGTTGTCGTAGCGGGTGATGAGAATGCCGCTGATCGAAAGCCGCGGATTGAGCCGGTCGCGCACCTTGTCGACGGTGTCGGTCAGCAATGCGAGTCCGCGCAGCGAGAAGAACTCGCACTCGGTGGGGATGATCACCCCGTCGGCACATGCCAGACCGTTGACCGTGAGCAGGCCCAGCGACGGCTGGCAGTCGATGAGCACGAAGTCGTAGCGGTCCAGCACCGGGTGAAGCGCCCGGGCCAGCGACTGCTCGCGGCCGACCTCGTTGACCAGCTGGATCTCGGCTGCCGACAGGTCGATGTTGCTCGGCACCAGATCCATGCCGCTGACCCGCGTGCTGATCAGCACCTCGTCGACCGAGACGCGGGGCTCGACCAGCAGGTTGTGCACGGTGTGGTCGAGTTCGTAATGCGGCACGCCCAGCCCCGCCGACAACGCACCCTGCGGGTCGAGGTCGACGAGCAGCACTCGGCGGCCGTACTCGGCCAGCGCCGCACCGAGATTGATCGTCGACGTGGTCTTGCCGACGCCGCCCTTCTGGTTGCACATCGCAATCACCTTCGCCGGGCCATGGGAGGCCAACGGCTGGGGTGTGGGGATGGGCCGCGGCGGGCGGCCGGTCAGGCCGACTTCTGGACGGTGCTCAGCGTCGTCGGTCAAGCCCGTTCCCCCCGGTGGTGGATCTGGTGGCGGACATCGGGGGAAGTCTAACCGTTGAGATTGCTTGCGAATGGCGACCCGCGGGCAACCTCGGAAACCTACGCTGGCGGGATGGATCTCAAGCGTCACCTCGCGCTGCTGCGCTGGTCATCCCTGCGACTGGCGGTCGGCGCCCGCAACATCGCGACCACAGGGCAGATCGGCGACGGTCGGGAGGCGGCGGCCGTGCAGTACGTGCTGACTCACGCCCGCCCGGGCGATGTCGACGACGCGATCGCCACCATCGACCGATTCGCCTACCAGAAGTCGATTCTGATCAATGTCGGTGACGAGAAGGGCCGGATTCTCGACGCCGCGGTCCGACGGGCGGACCCTCGGTTGGCTCTGGAGCTGGGCACCTACTGCGGCTACAGCGCACTGCGAATCGCCCGGGCGGCACCGGGTGCCACCGTCGTCTCGGTGGAACTGGCCGAGGCCAACGCCGAGAACTCCCGGCGCATCTGGGCGCACGCGGGGGTGGCCGACCGGGTGCACTGTGTGGTGGGCACCATTGGCGACGGTGGGACGACGTTGGACACGCTGGCCGGTCAACACGGGTTCGGACCCGGCGCACTCGACTTCCTGTTCCTCGACCACGACAAGCGCGCCTACCTGCCCGACCTGCTCAGCATCACCGACCGTGGCTGGCTGCGGCGCGGGGCCATCGTGCTCGCCGACAACGTCGGTGTCCCCGGGGCCCCAAAGTACCGCCGTTATCTACGCGAGCGCCAGGGTGCCGAGTGGAACACCGTCGAGCACAAGACCCACGTCGAGTACCAGACCCTGATTCCGGATCTGGTTCTGGAGTCGGAGTATCTGGCTCCTAACCGAACCCGTTGACAGAGAAGCCACGCAGGGGCTTACTCGCACTTCTTCTGCGTGACTCCTATCTCAACGGCGTCACTGTATGGCGTCACTGTATGGCGTGACTCGGCTAACGCGCCCGCGGATGCGCCCCGGCCCACACCTCACGCAACGCATTTACCGTGACCAGGGTGTAGATCTGCGTCGTCGTCACCGAGGCGTGCCCCAGGAGTTCCTGCACGACGCGCACGTCGGCGCCGCCCTCGAGCAGATGGGTGGCGAACGAGTGCCGCATCGTGTGCGGTGAGACCGTGCTGCTGATGCCCGCGCGCTCGGCCGCATCCTGCAGCACCTGCCAGGCACTCTGCCGGGACAGCCGTCCACCGCGAGCGTTGAGGAAGATCGCGGGCGTGCCGCGGCCGCGCTGCGCGAGACCCGGGCGGCCCCGCACCAGATAGTTGTCCAGCGCCTGTACCGCGGGCCGTCCGATCGGCACAACCCGTTGCTTGCCGCCCTTGCCGCGCAGCAGCACCGACCGGGCGTGGGTGTCGATGTCGTCGACATCGAGGCCGACCGCCTCGGAGATGCGCGCCCCGGTCGAGTACAGCAGTTCCAGCAGCGCCCGGTTGCGCAGCGTCAACGGCCCGTCCGACGGGCTGTCCCCGCCCGCTCCCTCGAGCAGTGCCAGCACCTCGTCAAGGGTCAGACTCTTGGGCAGTCGCCGGCCAGGTGTTGGTGGTTTGACGGCTCGCGCGACGTCTACGTCGGTGAGGCCCTCCGCGGCAGCGAACTTGTGCAGACCGCGCACGGCGATCAGCGCCCGCGCGGCCGACACCGCCGACAGCGCCGCCGTCCCGGTGTCCGGGTCTCCACGGCGAAGCGCCACCAGGAATTCGCTGACGTCCGTTTCGTGTACCTTGCTCAGGTCATCGATGCCCCGCATCGTCAGGTGCTCGGAATACCGGCGCAGGTCACGCCGATAGGAACTCAACGTGTTGGCGGCGGCACCGCGTTCGATGGTCAGGTGGTCCAGATACCCCTGCAGCTGTGATTCCAGGACAGGCCGGAACGTCGTCACGAGCGGCCCTGCCCAGTGCGCAGTCGCGCGGCGAACCGCGTCGGCTTGTCGATCCACGGTGCGTCCACCGGGCGCGGGGAGGCGTCACCGCGGCGAACTCCGTGGGCGGCCAGGATTCCGGCCACGGCCAGCGAGTTCACGATCTCCCCGCCGAGCACCATCCGTACCGCCTGTGCCAGCGGGAAACGCCGGACCACCAGGTCGGCTTCCTCGCCGTCGCCCGCCGGCCGCTCGACCTCGGTCAGACCGGTCGCCAGATAGACGCGCACGCTCTCGTCGCTGGAACCCGCGGCGGAAACGACGTCGACCAGGACGCTCCAGTCCGTGGCCACCAGGCCGGCTTCCTCCTCGAGTTCGCGGACCGCGGTCAGCTGCGGAGCCTCGCCGTCGACGTCGAGCAGACCGGCGGGCAACTCCCACAGCCGACGGCCGACGGGATGCCGATACTGGTACACCAGTACGACATTGTCGATAGCGTCGATCGCGACGACGGCCACCGCGCCGTAATGTTCGACCACCTCGCGGATGGCGGTGCCGGCACCTGGCATCACCACCTCGTCAGAGCGCAGGGCCAGGATCTTCCCGACGTGGATCGTGTCGCTGGCGATTGTGTCGAAGGCGTGGTCAGCCACGGGATATGGGCTCTTGGATCAATTGCCCGGTGTCGGGATGCTCGACGCCGTTGGACCGCTGCAAATTCTCCAGGGGAAGCCTTTCCTGGGCCTTGTATTCGATGGCCGCGCCGATGAAGGCGGCGAACACCGGGTGCGGCCTGGTTGGCCGGCTCTTGAGTTCCGGGTGCGCCTGGGTGCCGACCAGGAAAGGGTGCACCTGCCGCGGGTATTCCACGAACTCCACCAGATGGCGGTCGGGAGAGGTTCCCGAGAACCGCAGTCCGCTCTCGGCGATACGGTCCCGGTAGGTGTTGTTGACCTCGTAGCGGTGCCGGTGACGCTCGGACACCTCCGTCGTTCCGTAGGCTTGCGCGACTATCGAATCCGCTTCCAGCACAGCGGGATAGGCGCCCAGGCGCATGGTCCCGCCGAGGTCCGCCTCGCCGGCCACCATCTGCTCCTGATCGGCCATGCTGGCGATCACCGGGTCGGGTGTGTCGGGATCGAATTCCGCCGAACTCGCCTTCGCCAGGCCCACCGAGCGCGCGGCCTCGATGACGATGCACTGCAGTCCCAGGCACAGACCGAGGACCGGGATGCCCCGAGTGCGCGCGAACCGGATGGCGCCGATCTTCCCCTCGATGCCACGGATGCCGAAACCGCCGGGAATGAGCACACCGTCGACGTCGGCAAGCGCTGCGGCCGCACCGGAGTCGTTTTCACAGTCATCGGATGCGACCCAGCGTATCTCGACTCTCGTCCGGTGCCTGAAGCCACCTGCGCGCAGCGCCTCGGCCACCGACAGGTATGCATCTGACAGGTCGATGTACTTGCCCACCAATGCGATTCGCACCGTCTCCTGCGAGTCGTGCACGCGGCTGAGCAGATCGTCCCATTCGGTCCAGTCCACATCACGGAACGGCAGGTTGAGTCGGCGAACGACGTAGGCGTCGAGTTCCTCGCGGTGCAACACCTTCGGGATGTCGTAGATCGACGGGGCGTCCGGTGTCGAGATCACTCCGTCGATGTCCACGTCACACATCAACGCGATCTTGTTCTTCAGTGCCTCGGGCACATCCCGGTCGCACCGCAGGATCAGGGCGTCGGGCGTGATACCGATGCTGCGCAGGGCCGCCACGGAATGCTGGGTCGGCTTGGTCTTCAACTCGCCCGAGGGTTTGAGGTACGGCACCAGCGAGACGTGCAGGAAGAAGCAGTTCTCCCGGCCGACCTCGTGGCGGACCTGGCGCGCCGCCTCCAGGAACGGCAGCGACTCGATGTCGCCGACGGTGCCGCCGATCTCGGTGATCACCACATCCGGACGCGGCGGGCCGTCGCCCGGA
>CAYLWH010000056.1:0-8533 GCA_964387245.1 uncultured Mycobacterium sp. | reverse complement strand
CGGTTTGGCCATGGCGAAGATCCGGCTCTTGATCTCGTCGGTGATGTGCGGGATCACCTGCACGGTGTCGCCCAGGTATTCGCCGCGGCGTTCCTTGGCGATCACCGATGAGTACACCTGCCCCGTCGTCACATTCGCCGATCCGGACAGGTTCCGGTCCAGAAACCGCTCGTAGTGCCCGACGTCGAGATCGGTCTCGGCGCCGTCCTCGGTGACGAACACCTCGCCGTGCTGGAACGGATTCATGGTGCCCGGGTCGACATTGAGATACGGGTCGAGCTTCTGCATCGTGACCGCCAGACCGCGGGCGATGAGCAACTGACCCAGACTGCTGGCGGTCAACCCCTTGCCGAGTGAGGAAACCACACCACCGCTGACGAAAAGGTGTTTGGTCGCGGTCTGTGGATGCCTGCGTAATGATGGCAAGAGCAACCTCCGTGGAAATGGTGCAGGGCTACACCCCTGCTCGGGATGCCAGCTGGGCCTGCCGACCCACGGAAGCCCACCTTAACACCGACCCCGACAAGCCGCCCCCGACGCGCCGCGGCCGCACCTCGGGCACCGAGAAACGTATTGGTTCCGGGCGGAGGCTACTGGGCGAGCGTCACCGCGGTGGCACCCTGGCCGATGCCGTACTGGCCGCTGCGTCCACCCTTGACCAGATCCCCCAGCGCCAGCACGGCGGTGATCCGGCCGGACTCCGCACCGATGTTGTCCACCGTGCTGACCTCCGACGACAGGCTCGGGTCGGAGCGGATCACCGCCAGTGCGGCCGTGCCCGTCGCGGCGCCGTCGCGGCCCGCCAACACGATGCCGGAACCGTGTGGTGCCATCGCCGCGGCGAGGCGCGCCACCGTGGCACCCTGGTTGCCGGCATTGTCGCCGAGTGGACCACCGGTGACGACGAGAGCGGCGTCGGCCGCACCGAGGTCGTCGTTGTCATAGGTCACGAAACCCGTGTCGCGCAGGGCCGCGAGCACCGTTTGACGTTCGTCGTTGTCGGCCGGCGGGGTCTGCGCGTCACGGTCGATCAGCAGCGCGATGCCCAGCAGGTCACCGGCCTGCGATCCCTGGTCGACCAGAGTCGTGTTGAGTTGGGCACCCGCGGGCAGGATCGACGAGTTGACCACCGACCGCAGCTTCTCGGCGGAGTTGGCGTCGACGAACTCCTGCGTCAACCCGATCGTGCCGGTCACCGTCGCGCCCGCCTGACCGAGAACCCGGCCCACCGCGTCGAGGTCGTCGTCGTCGCTGTCGGGTGTGCGGATCACCACCACCGACTTGCCGGCCACCGCGTCGTGCACCATGCGGCCCGACATCTGGGTATTGAAATCGTCTGCCGCACTAAGTTTTTCGTTCAGCGCATTCTTCTGATCGGTGAGCGTGTTGATCTGGCCCTGCAGATCCTTCTTCTGGTCCCGCAACCCGGACAGCAGGGTGTCCGACAGGAAACCCGAACCCAGAACCACGCCGACGGCCAGCGCCAGAAACACTGCCGCCAGTGAGATCGCGTGCTGGCGAAGAGAAATCACCGCGCCTTCTCCTAAGTAACCAGGTGCTGGACCCACAGCGTGAAGCGGTTCCAGTACTCCATGACCCAATCGATGACCACGGTGTCGGCACGCGACACCCACAACGCGACGATGATCGCGACCAGCATCGCCAATACCAGCATGGCGATGGCGCCGGCTGAGACACGGTTACGGTACAGCGTCGCAACGGCTTTCGCGTCGACCAGCTTCTCCCCCACTTTCAGCCGGGTCAGGAATGTCGACGGATTGCTCTGCTGGCGCGAGCGGTCGAAGAACTCCTCGATGCTGGCGGTGTGGCCGACCGTCACGATCAGCGAGGCGCCGTGGTGGTCGGCGAGCAGCAGCGCCAGGTCGGCGGCCGAACCCGCGGCCGGGAAGGTCATCGCGCCCACTCCGAGATCCTGGATGCGCGCCAGGCCGGGCGCGTGACCGTCGGCGTCGGCGGGCAGCACCACCTGCGCCCCACTCTTGAGCGACTCGGCGCTGATCTGGCTCGGGTCGCCGACGATGAGTTGCGGGCGGTAACCGGCGTTGCGGAGAACGTCGGCGCCGGTGCCCACGCCAACCAGGACGGGTTGATACTCCTTGATGAACGGCTTGAGCGCCTTGAGGTCGTCGGCGACGCCCGGCTCTTCGGCGACCACCACGACATGGCGGCGGTGCATGTCGACGTCGATGTCCGGTATTCCGACACCGTCGATCAGCAGCGGGCTCTCGCTGCGGATGAACTCGATGGTGTTGCCCGCGAACGCCTCCAGATGCGCCACCAGACCAGTTTTGGCCTCGTGCATCATCTCCATGATTTCCTGCTCGCTGCGCGCGGCACCGTGGATCAGCCGGCGATCGCCCGTGTAGACGCCACCCTCGTGCAGGCGGATCTTGGCGCCGTCCTTGATCTTCTTGAAGACCTCCGGTCCCGCGTCGTCGATCAGGGTCACACCGTTGCCGACGAGTACCTCGGGCCCCAGGTTGGGATAGCGTCCGGAAATCGATGTCGATGCGTTGACCAGCCCCACGATGTTCGCGGCGACCAGCGCGTCGGCGGTGGCCCGGTCCAGGTCGAGAACGTCGAGCACCACGATGTCACCCGGTTCGACGCGCTGCAGGAGCTTGTCGATGTCGCGATCCACCCGGGCGGTGCCGACGACACCGGGACGCGAGCTGCCATTTCGCGAGAGAAGCGCTGCCATCCGCATGGCGCCGATTCTGTCGGTGAATGCCGATCGGGGCCGGGAGGCGCGCCGTAACATCAGCCTCACAAGTCACATTTCGTCACATCCGCAACAGCTCTAGGACGCCGAGCTCCCGTCTTGTCGTGCGGCTGTCAGCAGTTCGCGGGCGTGTGCGCGGCCGGTGTCGGATTCGCCGAGTCCGGCCAGCATCCGCGCCAGCTCGGCGACCCGCTGTTCGTCCTCGAGTTTGCGCACTCCGCTGGCGCCGTCCCGGCCCAGCGCGTCGACGACCAGATGGGTGTCGGCGTAAGCGGCGACCTGCGGCAGGTGCGTGACGACGATTACCTGATGCGTGCGCGCCAACCGTGCCAACCGACGACCGATCTGCACCGCGGCACGACCGCCGACCCCGGCGTCCACTTCGTCGAACACCATAGTGGTGCCCTCGGCGGACGCCGCCAGTACCACTTCCAGCGCCAGCATCACCCGGGACAACTCGCCGCCGGAGGCGCTCTTGCTCAGCGGCAGCACCGCACCGCCGCGGTGCGCGGTGAAGCCGAAGTCCACCTGGTCGGCACCGTGTGGGCCCGCGTGCGCAGCCCGGCCACCCGGCAACGTCAGCGGCGCGGAGGCGCCCGTCTGGGCCGGCAAGACAGACACGTCGATGGTGAACTCGGCGTCGGCCATCGCCAGGCCCGCGAGTTCGGCGGTCACCGCCTTGGCCAACGCGGCGGCCGCCTTCACCCGGACTTTCGTCAGGTCCGTTGCGGCCGCAACCAGTTTGGCGCCCAGCTCGCCGACGGTACGTTCCAGACCGGCCAATGCGCCCTCGGAGACATCGAGCTGCGTCAATCGGTCACGCGACGAGGCCGCCCAGTCCAGCACACCGTCGACGTCGGCGGCGTACTTGCGGGTGAGCGATCGCAATTCGGCCTGCCGGGCCAGCTTTGTCTCCAACGTGCTGGCGTCGTTCGGCAGATCCGAGAGAAAGCCGCCGATCTCCCGGGCCGCATCCCCGACGACGGCCAGCGCGTCGCCCAGCTGTGTCCCCAGGTTCTGCAGCAGCGTGTCGTCAGTGCCCTGCAATGACGCGATCGCCCGGCCGATCATGGCGATCGCCGACCGGGCGGCATCGTCCATCGGATCCTCGACGACGTCCCCGGACAACGCCGACCGCGCCGCCATCGCCGCCTCCCGCAGCGCATCGAGTTCGGAGAGCCGACGGATCTCGGCGACCAACGCCGCGTCCTCACCCGGTTTGGGGTCGACGGCATCGATCTCACCGAGCGCGAACTTGAGCCGATCGGATTCCTGCGCCAGATCACGGGCCCGCTCGGTGCGGTCCACCAGATCACGGCGGGCCCGCCGCCACTCGTCGCGCGCCTTCTGATAACGCTCAAGCAACGGGGTGACGTCGGCGAACCTGTCCAGCGCGGCCCGTTGTTCATCCGGGCGCATCAACCGCAGTTGGTCGTTCTGTCCATGCAAGGTCAGCAGGTGCGCGGTGAACGTGCTCAGCGACTTGGCCGGCACGCTGCGCCCGCCCAGATACGCGCGCGACGGGCCGCTGCGGCTGACCGTCCGCAGCGCGATGACGCTGCCGTCGTCGTCGCGCTCCGACCCCGACGAATCCAGGATCTCCTCAACCGCGCCGGCGTTTTCCGCGGAGAGCTCCGCGGTGCCGAACCGGCCTTCGACGACGGCCCGGTCGGAACCCGAGCGCACCCGGTTGGCATCCGCGCGCGCGCCGCCCAGCAGGTGCAGTCCGGTGACCACCATCGTCTTACCGGTGCCCGTCTCGCCGGTGAGCACCGTCAGTCCGCGGTCGAACTCGGCCCGGGCCGCCTTGATGGCACCGAGTGACTCGATACGGATCTCCGACAGCACGCGGTTTACTGCCCGCGCCAGCCGGTGACCGGCAGCCGGAACTTACGCACCAACCGGTCGGTGAACGGAGCACTGTCGAGGCGGATCCAGTTCACCGGGGTTACGCCACGGGTGATCTCCAGTCGGCTGCCGGCGGGTACCAGCATCTCGCGCCGACCGTCACAGAAAACCAGGGCGTCGTGCCCGTCGGCTTCGATCTCGACGGCGACGGTGGCCGCGGGACTGGCGACCATCGGCCGGGCGAACAGTGCATGCGCATTGTTGGGGACCACCAGGATGGCTTCCAGTTCCGGCCACAGCACCGGCCCGCCCGCCGAGAACGCGTACGCCGTCGATCCGGTGGGCGAGGAAACGAGCACACCGTCGCAGCCGAAGGAGGACACTGGCCGGCCGTCGATCTCGACGACCGCGCCGAGTACCCCCAGCCGCGGCCCCTTCTCCAAGCTGGCCTCGTTGAGCGCCCAGCCCCGGTCGACGATCCGGCCGTCGACCCGAACCACCACGTCCAGGGTCATCCGGGTCTCGACGCGGTAGTCGCGTGTGATCACCCGGTCCAGGACCGTGTCGATGGCGTCGGCCTCGGCTTCGGCGAGGAATCCGATACGGCCCAGGTTGACGCCCAGCACCGGGATGCCGGCGCTGCGGGCCAGCTCGGCCGCGCGCAGGAAGGTGCCGTCACCGCCGAGCACCAACACCAGCTCGCACCCCGCGGCGGCGTTCTCGTCGGCATCGACCACGTCGATCTCGACGCCCATGGCGCGCATGTCGTCCGGGGACAAGTGCAACGAGCCCCGGTCGACGGCCTCCGCGGAGAGCACGCGAAGACCGATCCCGTTGTCCCCCAACACTTTTTCCACACGGCGTCCGACTTCGGTGGCCTCATCGCGGCCGGTGTGGATGACGAGCAGCGCATTGCGTTCTCGGGTCACTGCGGGCCCTCTTCGACCGCGCGGCGCACCGCACCGGCGAGCGCGTCACCGAGCAACGGGTGATCGCCGACGGCCCGTAGCCACAGGAAGTACTCGACGTTTCCGGACGGACCGGGCAACGGACTGGCAGCCACCGCGGTGGTGTGCCAGCCGAGCCTCGCCGCGCGGTCTGCCACGGCAAGCACGGCGTCGGCCCGCAGGGCGGGATCGGCCACCACGCCGCCGGCCCCCACTTGTCCCCTGCCGACCTCGAACTGCGGTTTCACCATCGGAACGATATCGGCGTCGGGTGCGGCACATGCGGTCAGCGCCGGCAGCACCGTCGCCAGCGAGATGAACGACAGATCCGCGACAACAAGGTCGACAGGTCCCCCGATCGCGTCGGGCCGAAGATCACGCACATTGGTTCGTTCGATGACGCGCACCCGGTCATCGGCTCGCAACGACCACGCGAGCTGGCCGTACCCGACGTCGACGGCCACCACCTCGGCGGCGCCCCGATCGAGCAGTACCTCGGTGAATCCGCCGGTCGACGCGCCGGCATCCAGGCAGCGCCGGCCTCGAGCCCCGATCCCGAAGCTGTCCAGCGCGCCGATCAGCTTGTGCGCTCCACGGGACACCCAACTGCGTTCGCCGCTTTCGTCGACGGTCAACGCGGCCGTCACCGACACCGCGGTAGCGGGCTTGGATGCCGGCATCCCGTCTATCGAAACCCGGCCAGCGCCGATGAGTTCGGCGGCCTGCTGACGCGACCGTGCCAGTCCGCGCCGAACCAGTTCGGCGTCAACACGTGCCCGCCGTGCCACGGCAGCCGTCAGTCCTTCTCGACCGATTCCAGGGCCTGCACCAAGACGTCATGCGCCTGCTCGAGGCCGCGCGCGACGTCATCGATGTCGATCCCGTCGAAGCCTCCGTCGGCGCCGGGGCCGGACGTCATCTCGGGTATGTCGGCCAGCAGCGCGGCGACTTGGGCGCGAATCTGATCGGGGTCGGTACTCATTGCGTGTTCACGCTAGCTCAGCAGCGACCAGCGTTGCAGCGCGGCACGGGCCGTGTCGTCGCCGGCGACCACCTCGACGTCGGCGGTCCCGGTGTCCCACACCGCACGGGCCGTCGCCCGCACCACGGACAGGCCGTCGGCACCCGGATCGCCACCGTTGGCGCTGACGGTCACCTTGGGACCGGTTGCCTCGGCGCGCCATTCGGGCTGCGCGGTGATAGCCGCCGTCGCCGGGTCGGTGTGCAGGGCCCGCAGATCACGCGCCAGATAGGTGGGTCGCTGTCCGACGACCGCGTGCACGACGTCACGCGCCGAGTTCACTCCGCTGAGCACCATCAAGCTGGGCAGGTCGGCGGCGGTCGCGCCGGCGATGTCGGTGTCGAGACGGTCGCCCACCACCAGTGGCGCACGAAATTCGCCGCGCGACAACGCATCCGCCATCAATGTGGGCGCAGGCTTACCCGCCACCTGTGGTTCCGAGTCCGTTGCGGTGCGCAGTGCGGCCACCATGGATCCGTTGCCCGGCAGCAGGCCACGCTCCGACGGCAGCGTCTTGTCGATGTTGGTGGCCACCCACAGCGCCCCGGAGCGAATAGCCAGCGCGGCCTCGGCGAGTTCCGGCCATCCGGTGGCCGGGGAGTGGCCCTGGACGACGGCGACCGGCCGGTCGCTGAACTGGCGAACCGGCGTCAATCCGACCGCGGTGATCTCACCGGCAAGCGACTCCGTGCCGACGACGAGTACCACGCTGCCAGGCGGCAGCTGCTGCGCCAGCAGGTGCGCCGCGCTCTGCGCGCTGGTGACGACGTCCTCGGGGCCGGCGGCGAAACCTAGCTCACGCAGGTGTTCGGC
Source organism: uncultured Mycobacterium sp. (assembly GCA_964387245.1). Taxonomy (GTDB): domain Bacteria; phylum Actinomycetota; class Actinomycetes; order Mycobacteriales; family Mycobacteriaceae; genus Mycobacterium. Next base: position 1,161 of record CAYLWH010000056.1, on the reverse strand, counting down.
GACCTCGTCGGCGCTGCGGGATGCGTTGTTGGTGACGTACAGCGTGCCGATGCCGGCCGCGGCGAGCGCGGCGACCGCGCCCTCGGTGGGCTCCTGCCCGCGGAACACCGTGCCGTCCAGGTCCAGCAACAGGCAGTCGTATTCCTGCACGAAGGTGCTCACGTCAGGCCAGCTCTTCGATCCGGTCCTCGGCGTCGGTGACACCGTCGACGTCAGCGGCTGCGGCCTTGAGGAACCATTGCAGCGCCTCGTCGGCGCGCTGCAGCGCCAGCAGTGCCTCCGCGTAGGCGTAGCACAGCCTCGCCGCCGTCTGGCCGGTGCGTTCCGGGTCGGGTTGCGGCGACGACAGCACCGCCAGTGCCTTCTCCGGCTGTCCCAGGTCCGCGCGGGCGCCGGCGACGACGATTCGCAGTTCGTCGGCGTCGTCTCCGGTCAGCTCGGACGCATCCGGGGTGCCTGCGAGGTCGATGGCACGTTCCGGGCGTCCGAGACCGCGTTCACAGTCGGCGATGAGTGGTAGCAGCGCCGACTTACTGCCCATCCGGCGGGCGGCCCGCAGCTCGGACAGCGCCTGAGCCCAGTCCCCGCAGTGGTAGGCGGCGATCCCGACGGCCTCCCGCACCGCTGCGATACGGCCGGACCGGACACGGGCCGCCCGGGCATGCGCCAGCGCGGCCTCGGGATCGTCGTCCAAGAGCGCACCGGCGGCGACGAGGTGCTTCGCGATGTAGTCCGCTGTGCTGCGGTCAAGGGTTATCAGTTCGCGACGGATGTCGGGTGCGAGGTCCTTCGCCTCGATATCCGGCGGGATCGCGGGCCCGCGGGAAGCCGTCGGATCGCCGCCCTCGGCCTCGTGATCGGGTTGTGCCGGTCGGGCCCGGCCGGGCCCCGATCGCATGGGTGCGTCGTCGCGGCGCTTGTACGGACCGCTACCCTCACGTGCCGGACGCGGGGGCCGTCGCCCATGCTCGTCGCGCTGCCTGTTGTCGGCCACTGCCACCCTCTGACTTCGAGAAATCCTGCATCCAAGGATACGGGCAGCCCCGATTATCGGATAATTCGGTATATCTCGATTGGCGTCCGACCAATTATTCGCCTGGCGTTAGAAACAGAAGCACCCCCCATTTTTGGTTGGGGGGTGTTTCTGTTTGTGTTCGGCGG
>CAYLWH010000055.1:0-28224 GCA_964387245.1 uncultured Mycobacterium sp. | reverse complement strand
CCCGCAGACAAGCCCGCAGACAAGGTGGAAGAAAGTGCTCATCGACGTTCGTTGGCTGGGGTTCCGCCTGTTCCATCGGCACAGGGCCGGTCGGTAGATAGTTTAGGTACCCGGTCGGCGCGGCCGAAGCCGCCGATTTCGGACGGCGAACACGCGCTTTGATGCGGCTGCGGTCGGGGTTGCCGCCGAACCACAGTGCCGACTGCACCCGGCGTCGTAAGGTCGGGTGAGAATCCCGCTGACACAGGAGCGCACACCCATGGCTATCAGCGAAGCCGACACAACCGTCACCCCGTTCGAGCAAGCAGTCGCCGCCACCCAGCGCTACTTCGACAGTCCGCGGTTCGACGGGATCACCCGCCTGTATTCGGCTCGCCAGGTCGTCGAGCAGCGCGGCACGATTCCCTCGGATTACATCGTGGCGCGGGAAGCTGCGACCGCCTTCTACCGGCGCCTGCGCGAACTCTTCGCCGAGAAGAAGAGCATCACGACGTTCGGCCCCTATTCGCCGGGCCAGGCGGTGGTCATGAAGCGGATGGGGATCGAGGGCATCTATCTCGGCGGTTGGGCCACGTCGGCAAAAGGCTCCATCAGCGAGGACCCCGGGCCCGACCTCGCCAGCTATCCGCTCAGCCAGGTGCCCGACGAGGCAGCCGGCCTGGTGCGCGCGCTGCTGACGGCCGACCGGAATCAGCACTACCTGCGCCTGCAGATGACCAGCGAACAGAGGGCGACAACGCCGCCTCCCGTCGACTACCGACCGTTCATCATCGCCGACGCCGACACCGGCCACGGCGGGGATCCGCACGTCCGCAACCTGATCCGCCGGTTCGTCGAGGCCGGCGTCCCCGGGTACCACATCGAGGACCAGCGCCCCGGCACCAAGAAGTGCGGCCACCAGGGCGGCAAGGTGCTGGTCCCCTCCGACGAACAACTCAAGCGCCTCAACACCGCGCGCTTCCAACTCGACATGATGGGTGTGCCCGGAATCATCGTGGCGCGGACGGACGCCGAAGCGGCGAACCTCATCGACAGCCGGGCCGACGAACGCGACCAGGCGTTCCTGCTGGGCGCCACCAACCTGAAGATCCCTCCCTACAAGTCGTGCTTCCTGGCGCTGGTGCGACAGTTCCACAACCAGGGCGTCAAGGATCTCAAGGGCCACCTGCTCTACGCGCTGCCCGAGGGCGAGTACGCCGCCGCGGACGCCTGGCTGGACCAGCACGGCATCTCGGCCCTGGTCACCGCGGCCGCCGCAAGCTGGCAGGACGACCCGGGCCAGTCCCTCGACGTGCTGTTCGACAAGGTCGAATCGAAGTACATCGACGCCTGGCAGGCCGACGCCGGACTGAACACCTACGGCGAAGCGGTCGCCGAGCTTCTCGAGTTCCGGCAGCGGGAGGACGAATCGCCGGCCATGGGCACCGCCGAGTGGCGCGAGTTCGCCAAGCGCGCACCGCTGTACACCGCGCGCGAGAAAGCCAAGGAACTCGGCGCCGACGTCGCGTGGGACTGCGAGCGCGCGAAGACCCCGGAGGGTTACTACCAGGTTCGGGGCGGTATCCCCTACGCAATCGCCAAGTCGCTGGCCGCCGCGCCGTTCGCCGACGTCCTCTGGATGGAGACCAAGACCGCGGACCTCGCCGAAGCCCGGGAGTTCGCCGAAGCGATCCACGCCGAGTTCCCCGAACAGATGCTGGCCTACAACCTCTCGCCGTCGTTCAACTGGGACACCACCGGTATGACCGACGACGAAATGCGGGCCTTCCCCGAGGAACTGGGCAAGATGGGCTTCGTCTTCAACTTCATCACCTACGGTGGCCACCAGGTCGACGGTGTGGCATGCGAGGAGTTCGCCACCTCCCTGCGTCAGGAAGGCATGCTGGCGCTGGCCCGGCTGCAACGCAAGATGCGCCTCGTCGAATCCCCTTACCGCACACCGCAAACACTTGTCGGCGGGCCGCGCAGCGACGCCGCGCTGACCGCCTCGTCCGGACGCACCGCAACCACCAAGGCGATGGGCAAGGGCTCCACGCAGCACCAGCATCTCGTGCAGACCGAGGTACCCAAGAAGTTGCTGGAGGAATGGCTCGCGCTGTGGGGTGACCACTATCAGATCGGCGAGCAGCTGCGGGTGCAGCTACGCCCCCGGCGCGCCGGTTCGGACGTGCTCGACCTGGGCATCTACGGTGACGGCGAGGAGCCACTGGCCAACGTCGTCGTCGACCCGATCAAGGATCGTCACGGCCGCAGCATCCTGACGGTGCGCGACCAGAACACCTTCGCGGAAAAGCTGCGCAAGAAGCGTCTGATGGATCTCATCCACGTCTGGCTGATCCACCGTTTCAAGCCGGAGATCGTCTACTACGTGACGCCCACCGAGGACAACATCTACCAGACCGAGAAGATGAAGTCGCACGGGATCTTCAGTGACGTGTACCAGGAGGTCGGCGAGATCATCGTGGCCGACGTGAATCAGGCCCGGATCGACGAGTTGCTCGCTCCGGATCGCGAGGCGCTGGGGCGGTTGATCCGCAAGGAGGATTAGCCTTCGGCGCTATGGGGACGAACATCGCGCGGTCCGGTCGCGAACTGTCAGTTGACTACTACCGGGTTTCCGGCGTCGTCCTCATTGTGCTGGGTCACTGGCTGGCCGCCGCCATCACCTACCGGGATGGCAGTTTCGGCCGCGACAACCCGTTGGTCGACATCCCCTGGACGCAGTGGCTGACCTGGCTGTTGCAAGCCGTTCCGGTGTTCTTCCTGTGTGCCGGTTACGCAAGTGCGATTTCGTGGGCACACTGGCACGATTGCGCCGCAATGACGCCGCAGACCTGGCTCCGGCAACGACTCGCCCGCGTGCTGGGCCCCACCGCGGTTTACGTGGCATTCATCTCGATTCTGGTGGTGGCGGCCGGATTCGCCGGCGTTGCGACATCGACACTCGAGTACGCGGGCTGGGCCGTGGCCATGCACCTGTGGTTCCTCGCGGTTTACGTCCTCGTCGTATCACTGACTCCGATTGCCGTTGCGGCGCACCGCCGTTGGGGTCTGAGCGGGCCTGTCGCGCTGGGGACCGCAGCGGTGCTCGTCGACATCTCATCCCTCGGCATGGACGTGCCGTACCTGGGTTGGCTGAACTACCTGCTGGTGTGGGGGACGTTCTATCAACTCGGAATCGCCTGGCACGCTGGACTGTTGAACGCCCGCAAGCCGGCGCTGCTGGCGACGCTGTCCGCGGTGACCCTCGCATTGCTGGTCAGCGTGGGACCGTACCCGATCTGTATGATCGGCGTCCCCGGTCAGACCGTGGACAACACCGCCCCACCGTCGGTCGCACTGTTGGCGTTCGGGTGCACCCAGACGGGTCTGGCGGTGGCCCTGGCCCCCGCCCTGAACCGTATTCTGCGCCGCGACCGGGTACGCGCCGTGTTGTCCGTCGCGAACGCCAACGTGATGGCGCTGTACCTCTGGCACATGGTGCCCGTGGTGATCGTGTCGATCGTCGGCTACCCGGCCGGACTCCTGCCACAGCCGCCGGAAATGGGAACGGTGGCATGGTGGTTGGCCCGGCTGTTGTGGATAGCGGTGCTCGGCGTCACGGTGGCGGTGGAGATGGTGCTGCTGTACGGGCTGCGGAGCTTCTTCGCCGCACCCCTGCCCGAACTTGCGGTGTCGCTGTCTCCGCGGTGGACCTGGCTGACGCTGTCGACCGGGGTCCTCACGACCGCATCCGGGCTGGGGTTCCTCGCCGCCCGCGGCTTCGCCCCCGCCGGGCACTACCCCTGGCCGACGGCGGCGGTCTTCGCATTCGGAGCAGTGCTGATGACGCTGCGGCCCCGTCCGGATCCGCGGCGACCCGCGACAGCACAACCCGTATCCGGTCCAGGATCGCAACCGCCCACCGGGTGAGTCGGCCGAAGCCGCCGGTGAGTTCGGCGCCCGAGGCCTATGCAGTGATTTGCGGTGTCAGCACAACCTCATGTCTGCCGGCCAGGCTGATAGCGATCAGGGCTTCACCCTGATCGCTCGCGGTGACCTCGTCGACAGCGGCGCCGCGGACCCGGTAGGTGCGGCGCGGTTCGAGGCGGCCGATCTTCAGCCCGGCGACCGTGTGCCCGGATCCCGGTCGCAGCACGAGTTCCAGACCGCGCCCGTCGGTTACCGCCTTGGCGACCAGCACGTCCGGATACGACGCAGCCTCGAGGATGGGTCCGGTGCGCCATTCGTCCGGCATGTCACCGGCCGTCAACCGGCGCAGACTGTCGGTCGTGATGGCGCGGGAAAACGCGAACACGCAGTTGGCCCAGCTTGACACGTTGGCCAGTTTGCGCGCACCGGAAGGCGCGTACTCGAAGGGGAATCGATCGACGATCGCGTCCTGCAATGCCGATGCAACCTCGGTGTCACCCATTTCCGCTGCAGCGCAAGCAACATTGACCCACGCCCAGGCATCACCCATGCGGTACGAACCGACGTCGATGTTGTCGATGGGTCCGGTCCGCAGCTTGACCCCGCCCTTGCGGATCTTGATCCGCTTGTCCCGCAAGGTATTCCAGGTTTGTTCAGCCAGATCAGGCATGACGCAGTTCAGCCAGTAGACCATCACCGCGTCATTTGCCAACATCGGGGGCAGCTTGATTCCCATCGGCGCGCGACCGAACAGGAAACGGCCGTTCGAGGTGAGGTACTTGTTGCGGTGCAGCGACTCCCGCATCTTCTCGACCAGGTCGCCGGTGTAGTCAGTTTCATGGATTCGGTCGTAGCCGCGAAGACCGGTCACCGCAATGGCGTTACACATCGGGTAGATGAGGTGCGGCTCGCACGGGTACATCGTGTGCTCGCTGGCCAGCATGTTGCGCCGGATGGCCTCCACGATGGCGGTGAAGCCGTAGTCGTAGCGCTTCCGGGCGCTCCAGATCAGCGGCAGGGCCCCGTCGTCGTCGAAACTGCGGTCGTCGTTGACCGTTTCGTAGAACGCGAGCATCGTGGCGAAGAACCCGGTGTACATGACGTTGGCGAACACCATCGGGTCCGGGTTCCAGCGCAGATATCCGGCGAGACGCTCAGCAGCCCAATAACCCCAGACCCGCTTGTCGCACATCTTGCGGATCATGTTGGCCTGCGCCTCCGCCAGGTATCCGGTGAACGCCGGAGTCCGGGTGAGTTGCGCCGCCGACAGCGCGTAGCAGACGTAGTTCAGTTGGTAACGCAGGGCAGTCCCGCCGATCTGCTCGAGGCGGGTGAAGCCGTCGAAACGGTCGAGGGGCTGCAGGGCCAGGTCCAGGAGGTAGCGCTGGGTGGCCAGGTCCTCTGGGCTGGACTCTATGACATTCGTCAGCGCGGCGGTCGTCATCGGTGGCTCACCACCGTCTGCGCCGGCGTGTTCCGCGCTGCCACCAGGAGCAGGGCGCCGATCGCCATCGCCGTGAGGGCCGATCCGTGCAGTGCCGTATGCAGCTGGCTGTCATGAACGTGGTATAGCTGCAGAACGTGCATGTCCAGTTCCATCAACAACAGAAACACCAATCCGGAGCCGAATGCCGCCGCCGCGACGATCTGGACCTGTGACGACGGGTCGGCCCCGCTCCGATGCCGCCGCGCCGCCGCGGTCAACGCAACCAGCGCGACCACCGCCGTTGCTGCCGACCTGACAATCCACACCCACGTCGGCGCAGCGCTGTGCAGGTGTCCGAGCCACAGCACCAGCGCACTGCCGGCCAGGTAGAGCGCGGCGCCGATGCCGACGAACCGTAGGGTCCAGGCCACCACGGCGGTCCGGCGATCCAACCAGATACCGGGCGAACCGAGACCCGCAGACCCTGCGCCCTCGTCCAGGACCGAGCGGAACGCAACGGGTGCGAATCCCGCATCCGTCGGCGGGCTCCGCCACGGAAGCAGTCGGTGCACCACCACCACCATGAGTGCGGCGAACAAGCAGCACACCATCCGATATCACCCCGGCCTCTAGTTCGACATTTAGACCGAAGTTACGGTCGTAACTTCGGTTTAGACGGAAAACACCGCGTTGTTCAAGTTAACTGTGAGTTGGACGTGCGTCAACGAAACTCGGACGCCCGAGCGTGAAAGTGGCTCGTTCGACCACCACGCCCAGGTGCCGCCCCGGGCGCAACCAGTAGTGCAGGGCTCCCGCGGACGACACCTTGACGGTGACCGCGGCGGGCCGTGCGCGTCCCCGGAACGTCAACGCCGATTCGCCGATCCGACCGTCACCGAACTGCTGTCGGGCGGTACTGCTCATGCGGACGGGCACCGCGGGTCCGAGCGTGCGCACCGATGCGCCGACGGACCATTCGAACTCATCGTCCCCGGTTGCGCTGATGACCCGATCCGCGCCGGGCTCGCCGTCGAAACGGGCCAGCGATTTGGGCATCGCCCAGTTGGTCCGACCCCCGACCAGGCTGGCCGGGGAATCCACCGACATGAATGCCACGTTCCCCCAGGGCCGCAGCGCGGTGCGCGAGGCGATCATGCCGAGCACCTCGTCGTACGGACCGACGGGTGTGTCGGTGTAATGCACGAAGCCCCCGACGGTCGCCAATGCGGGACTGCCCGCGAGCGCCGGCGGCAGGGCGGCCGCCGCGGCGCGACCGCCGCGGTCCAGCCACATCACAGCCGAACAACGACATTCCCAGGGCGCCGGCGCCTCGTTGGCGGGCAGACGTGCGATCAACGCCTCGCTCAACGAGCTTTCCGGTATTCCCGCAAGTCCGGCCAGTTCGGCCCGGAAATCATTGTCACCCGTGCTCATTCGACTCCCTCGACACGGTCATCGCGTGCGCCTCCTGCGGTGGGTGTGCGTGTCGGCACGCGACATGCCGGACATTGTGTACCAATCCGCACGCTCGCGCGGCGTTCACGAGTATTTGGTGACGTAGTCGGTGATGGTTTTGAGTTGGTAGCGGGAGACGTCGTGGGCCGAGTTGACTCCGCGGATGATCCGCACCGCTTCCAGGCCGTCCTCGACGAAGTCGTCGGGGTGCGGGTCGATGCGCACGTCGAGGCCTTCGCGCTCGAAGATCGGCAGCAGTTCCTCCATGGACCGGAAGAACGCCCGCTCGGACTCCTCGGCTTTTTCGGGGCGCCCGGAGAACTCGGTGTTGATCACGTCGACCCCGAGGTCCACGGTGATCTTCACGACGCGTTTCCAGTTGCGCACCGCCGCTTCGCGGGCGTCCTCGTCGGGGCCCGACCAGCGCAGCACCGGCAGCACCGAGGCGATCCCGACACCGGCGTCGGCGCACGCCTTGCGAAACGCGGCGACCAGGGCGTCGTCGGCGCGTGGATGGTTGAAGAACGGGATGAAATCCCGATGCGGAGTCAACTGCAACCACTCAAACCCCAACCCGGCTACCACACCCGGCAACTCCAACAACGAATAGTCATGATGAAACGGCGTCGGATCCAACGCGATCTTCATGTCAGGCTCCCTGGATGGACGCGCGGTCGACCATGCTGACCGCGACGGGTCGGCCGGACAACAGTGACCGCACGCCGGCATCGCAGACCGCGGCCGCGGCATAGCCGTCCCATGCGGTTGGCCCGTCGACATTCACACCGGCGCGCACCGCGTTCACCCAGCGCTGGATTTCGGTGTCGTAGGCCCGGCCGAACCGCTCCTTGAAGCTCGGCGTGATGGTGCCGCCCCAGACCCCCGGCGCGGACTTGCGGACCAGCCCGACGTCGAGACCGATGAAGGCCGAACCCCGTTCGGCGACGAGTTCCGTGCGCACCTCGTAGGCCACGCCGGTGGTGACGAACAGCTCCACGTCGACGTGGCGGCCGGACGCGGTGCGGAAGATCGCGACCTGTGGGTCGGAAAGCCCCTCGGCGGCAAGCGAGTTCGGCGTCGGGACGATGACCTGAACCGAGGCGATCTCCTCATCGAGCAGGAAGCGGGTGACATCCGCCTCGTGCACCAGGGAGTCCTTGACGGTCATTGCGCTGTCGAAACTCGGCGGGACGGTCGGATTGCGGTGCACGCAGTGCAGCAGCAACGGCTTGCCCAGATCGCCGTTGTCGATGAGCGACTTGAGTTGCGCGTACTCGTCGTCGAAACGGCGCATGAAACCGACCTGGATCAGGCGGGTGCCGAGTTCGGCTTCGCGGCGGACCACCTCGAGCGACGTGTCGACGTCGGTGGTCAGCGGCTTTTCGCAGAGCACCGGCTTGCGGTGTTCCAGGCAGGCCAGAAGTTGCTTCTCGTGGGTGGGCCCCGGCGTGGCCAGTAGCACGGCGTCGATATCGGGTTCGGCGATGGCGTCCAGCGGATCGGCGATCACGCGGCAACCGGGGATCCCGGCAGCGATCTGCTCGGCCTTCTCGGTGAGGTAGTCGTTGACGACGGTCACCCGCGCGCCGGCGATCCGAGACGAGATGCGCGCAACGTGATCGGCGCCCATCATGCCCACACCGAGGACTGCGACATTGAGTTCTTTGCGATCGGACATGGTGCTGGCTCCTAGCTGAACGTGACGGACGGGACGCCACACGACCCGAGGTAGTTGCGGGTGCGCCTGGCGATCGGCAGGGGTGCATCGACCTCGCAGGGGTACATGTCCTGTTCTACGATGGCGAAGACGTCGATGCCCAGGCGTTCGATCGCTTCGAGAAGTGGTGGCATGTCGGGGATTCCGCGGGGCGGTTCGGTCATCGCGCCGAGCTTGACGGCCTCGCCGAACGGCAGGTCCTCGGCTTCGACCTTGGCGCGGACCTCGGGGTCGACCTGCTTGAGATGCAGGTAGCCGATTCGTTCCGGGGCGCGTTCGATGATCGCGAGGTTGTCGCCGCCGCAATAGGAGATGTGACCGGTGTCCAGACAAAGGTTCACGAACCCGGTGTCGGTGCCGTCCAGGAAGCGGTAGACGTTCTCCTCGGTGTCGACGTGGGAGTCGGCGTGCGGATGGTATTGCGCACGGACACCATACTTTTCGAACATCGCCTTGCCGAGCGCGTTCATGCCGTTGGTCTTCTTGCGCCATTGCTCGGCGGTCAAGTTGCGGTCTTCGAGGACCGCACCGGTGGCCGGGTCGCGCCACATCTCGGGGATGACGACGACATGCTTGCCGCCCACGGCCGCGGTCAGTTTTGCGACGTCCTCGATCTGGCTCCAAACCGCATCCCAGGAATCGTCCTGGTGCAGGTGCTCGAAAACGGTGCCGGCTGAGAGCTGCAGCCCGCGGGCGGCCAACTCGTCGGACAGCTGCCCGGGATCGGTGGGCAGGTAGCCGTAGGGCCCGAGTTCGATCCACCGGTAACCCGATGCGGCGACTTCGTCGAGGAAGCGGGTGTACGGGGTCTGTTGCGGGTCGTCGGGGAACCACACCCCCCACGAATCAGGTGCGGAACCAACGAGAATGGTGCTCACAGCGGTCCTCTCGGTGTCACAGTGTTCTTACTAACGCGCGTTAGTAACGCGCGTGAGGTCTACTATGGACCGGGACCGACGGATGTGTCAACCGTCACCCGTGGAAAGGACCGCCGTGAGTCCGTCTGAGTCCGCAGCCCGACGGCCGACGATGGCCGATGTCGCTGCCCGCGCGGGCGTGTCACGCACGCTGGTGTCGTTCATCCTCGACGGCAAGCCGGGCGCCAGTGCACAGACCCGACAGCGGGTGCTGGCAATCGCCGAGGAGATCGGATACCGCCCCGATTCGGCGGCTCGACTGTTGGCCCAGGGACGCAGTCGGACACTCGGTGTGATGACGGACGTCCGGCAGCTGTTCCAGTCCGAGATGGTCACCCACATCTATCCCGCGGCCGAGCACCTGGGCTACGAGGTGCTGCTGTCGGCGAACCTGCCGGACCGCCCCGAGTCCGCCGTGGTCGATTCACTGCTCAGTCACCGCTGCGGAGCACTCGTGCTGCTCGGGCCGACGGCCGATACCGGCTACCTTCGCGGGTTGGCCAGTCGCGTTCCGGTCGTGGTGGTGTGCCGCCGCGTGCCGGGCGACGCCGCGCACCGCGGCATGCTGTCCACCGTACGGACCAATGACGCCAAGGGAATTCGACAGGCTGTCGACTACCTGGTGGAACTCGGCCACCGAACGATCCACCACGTCGACGGCGGCGGCGACCCCGGGTCCAGTGATCGCCGGCGTGCCTACGTCGCCGCGATGCGATCCCACGGTCTCGCCCACGAGGCCCGGGTCATCCCGGGAGCCCACAACGAGGACGCCGGGGCCGCCGCAGCCAGAACGATGCTGGCCGAGGCGCAGCTCCCGACCGCCGTTCTTGCCGGCAACGACCGCTGCGCGCTGGGCATCCTCGACGTGTTCACCCGCGCCGGTGTGGATATCCCGGGCGAGGTCTCTTTGATGGGCTACGACGACACGCGGCTGTCCGAGAACCCGCGCATAGACTTGACCACCATTCATCAGGACGCACCCGAACTCGCCCGGAACGCCGTCGAATTGGCGGCTCTGATGCTCGCCGACGGCGCAGACAAGGCGGCTGATGTCGTTCTGGAGCCGAAATTGATCATTCGCGGGACCACGCGACGAGTTCGCGAGTAGCCGGTCGCCGAGCCCGCAACCCCGCCGAGAGCCGCGTTGTTGTTCCCATCGCGCGAGAAGACCCGCGAACAAGGCAGCTTTCGGCGCAGCCCTTCGGCTAACTGGCGCTGCCCCCTACCTCGGCGGGCAACGGATTCACCGGTGTCGGACGAGGTGTCGTGCTGGAAGGCGCCGGGGCGGGTGCACTCACCGGAGCGGGCGCAGTGGCAGAAGCGGGCCCCTGGAAGAACAGCATGGGCTCCTGGCGGATGGTCTTCGAGTCCGCAGAAACGGTCAGCGAGTTCGCGCTGACGGTGTAGGAAGTCCCGTCGTTTTCGACGACGAACACCCCCGCCGCAGAACTCGACGCGGGGGTGATGAGTCGGGCGCCGTCGCGCATCCGCACTCCGCGATACTCGTACCCACCGCTGGAGGTCTTGCAGATCGCCACGCGCGAGGTTTCGGTGCGGCCGAACGCCACGGTGGCGGCCACGCTGGCACATCGCGCCGTCGAGTCGATGAAACCCTGATCGTCAGTGGCGGGCTCGGCCAGTGCCGACGGCACCGCGACGACCAGCGACGCTGAACATGTGACCGCCGCGGCGGCCAACCGAAGGGCGAATCTGTTGGAGGGCATCGCCTTCCACCAGATCACAGCCGGTTTGATTGCGCCAGTACCGACTCCGAGACAAGACCGAAGCGTTAGGTACTCGTGACACGCGCCAGAGTTACCATGACTCGGTGAGCGGACCGCGGGTGCCCGGTGGGGTTGTGCATGACCTTCCCGCCGACTTGCGCAAGGCGCTGATCACCAACGCCACCGCCCTTGCCGCCTGGACGGACATCACGCCGTTGGCGCGCAACGAGTTCATCTGTTGGGTCGAGGATGCCAAACAAGCGACGACCCGAGCGCGCCGGATACGCAGAACCCAGGAGGAACTGGGAGAAGGCAAGCGGCGGCCCTGCTGCTGGCCGGGATGCAAACATCGCGAGCGTACCGGGCGATAGCGGTCCGGACCGCTGCACCCCCACGGACTCTCAGGCGAGAGGATCGCTGCAACGGATCGCTGCCCATCGACCAGGCCAATCGACTCACGTTAACTGCTCTAATAGATGTTAAGTTTCATTAGTTTTACTCATCCACGCGGTCCGCCTACCGTCAACCGCATGAGTTCGTCCCTGACCGTCGTATACCTCTCCGGTTTCGCCACGGCGCTTGGGCTCATCGCCGCGATCGGCGCACAGAACGCCTTCGTGCTGCGTCAGGGCATTCGTCGCGAGCATGTGCTGCCGGTCGTCGCACTGTGCTCGGTGTCGGACCTGGCGCTGATCGCCGCGGGCATCGGCGGTTTCGGTGCGCTCGTGGCCGCACGCCCCGACATCGTCACCCTCACGCGCCTTGGTGGCGCGGCGTTCCTCCTCGGCTACGGACTGCTCGCCGCCCGCCGGGCCCTCAAGCCCGGCATCCTGACCCCCTCGGACGCCGGCCCGGCACGGTTCGCCGGTGTGCTGGTGACCTGCCTGGCCATGACGTTCCTCAACCCACATGTCTACCTCGACACCGTCGTACTGCTGGGCGCCCTGGCCAACGAATACCACGACGCGCGTTGGATCTTCGGAGCCGGCGCAGTTACCGCCAGCGTCGTGTGGTTCGGCAGCCTGGGATTCGGCGCCACCAAACTCGGCGGGCTGTTCGCCAAGCCCGCGGCCTGGCGGTTACTCGACGCCCTGATCGCGGTGATGATGGCCGGTTTAGCGCTTACTCTGCTGTTGTGATGATCCCGTTGCGAATGCTTCCCTCCTGCGATGTCGAACTCCGCACCAGCGATGGTGCCAACACCGGAGTCTTGATGATGACCCTGCATGGCGCGCCCATGGGCGCCAAGCCGACTTACCGTGCCCTGGATTTCCTGGACGCGGGCCTGCCGATCACCCAACGCCCGCGATGACCAAATCGGTGTTCATCAGCGGCGCCGCCGCCGGTATCGGCCGCGCGACAGCACTGGCATTTGCCGCCAAGGGCTACACCGTCGGAGCCTACGACATCGACGACGCCGGTTTGGCCAGCCTGGCCGACCAGGTCCGCAACATGGGCGGTGGTGTGCTCACCGGACACCTGGACGTAACCGACTATGACGAGATGGCGGCGCGGATAGGTGAATTCGCGGGGGCCAACGCGAACCAACTCGATGTGTTGATCAACAATGCCGGCATCCTGGTGCCGGGGCGCTTCGAGGAGATCGATGTCGCTGCCAGCCGCAGACAAGTCGACGTCAACTGCATGGGCGTCATCAACGGGCTCTACGCCGGGTTCCCCTACCTGCGCTCGACACCATCATCGGTCGTGGTCAACCTGGCCTCGGCGTCGGCCGTCTACGGACAGTCGGAGCTCGCGGTCTACAGCGCAACCAAATTCTTCATCCGCGGGATCACCGAAGCCCTCAACATCGAGTGGGAGCGCTACGGCATCCGGGTCATCGACATGTGGCCGCTGTATGTGCAGACAAAGATGACCGACGGCCTGCACATCGGCACCACCGACTCGCTGGGTATCCATCTGACGCCCGACGATGTCGCAGAGGCGATCGTGGCCGCTGTTCACCCGTCCGGGCTACGCAGGAGGTCGCGACAGGTGCACTTCGCGGTCGGCGCCACGGCCAAGGCTGCCACCTACTCCCGGCTGCTACCCGGCTGGGCCAACCGGCAACTACAGAAGAGGCTGTCAAAGTCCTGACGAGACAGTTCGATTCGCGCTGAGCGCAACGGTCTGATCGTGCGCCGAACGTCGCTACGTTTCGTTCCCATGAACGAAGACTGGCTCGCGGTGATCGTCGGTCTGGCCCTGCTGGCGCTGGTGCTCGCCGGCGTGATCCCCGGCAGCGTGATCCCGTGACCGACCAGGAAACCCGAAACGCCGCAGCCACGGAGCCTGAGCTGCAACGGCTTTCGGTCGGTGCCGTTGTCGCCGGTGTGCTCGTCGTCGTGGTGCTCGGCGCGATCACCCGCTACCTGGAACACCAGGTTCCGCAGTGGGCAGTCGGCACTCCGTTCGCGCGAGTCGCCAAGTCAATCGAATTCCCGGTTTACGCAATCGCTTTCGGATTGATCGGCAACGTGATCCTGACACGGTTGGCGCTGCGCGACACACTGTCGGCAGGGTTTCGCACCGAGTTCTTCATCAAGACCGGCCTGGTCCTGCTGGGCGCTTCGATCAATCTCAAGCTGCTGGTGACCGCCGCCGGGCCGGCGATCATTCAGGCACTCTTGCTGATCACGATTGTGTTCGGCTTCACATGGTGGCTCGGCGGACGAGTCGGACTCGAGAACAAGCTGCGCGCCCTGTTGGCCTCGGCCGTGTCGATCTGCGGGGTGAGCGCGGCAATCGCCGCCGCAGGTGCCGTACAGGCCAGGCGCGAACAACTCGCCTACGCAGCGTCACTGGTCATCGTGTTCGCGTTGCCGTCGATCTTCCTGCTGCCCTGGCTGGCGCATCTGCTCGGCCTTTCCGATGTCGTCGCGGGCGCGTGGATCGGCGGAAATATCGACACGACGGCCGCGGTGGCCGCCGCCGGCGCAATTGCCGGCGAGGACGCGCTCCAGATCGCGACCATCGTCAAGACCACGCAGAACGCGTTGATCGGGTTCGTGGCGATCGCGCTGACCGCCTACTTCGCGCTCAAGATCGAGCGCACCGACGACCGTGCGCGGCCCACGGTGGGCCAGTTCTGGGAGCGCTTCCCCAAGTTCGTGCTCGGCTTCATCGCGGCCTCCGTGATCGGCACGCTGTACCTGCAGTTCACCGGGACTGGCGGCTTGAACACCATCGCAACCGTCAACGACCTGCGCACCTGGTTTCTGATCTTCGCCTTCGTGGCCATCGGCCTGGAATTCTCGCTGAAGGGCCTCACGGAGGCGGGCTGGCGCCCGGTTGCGGTGTTCGCGTCGGCAACGGTGGTCAACATCGTGGTTGCGCTGGGCTTGGCGGTCGTTCTCTTCGGCAATTTCCCGGTCGGCTGACCAGCGGCGGCCGTTACGCTCGCCGAATGCGCAGATATTGGACCCGGCGCGGGTTCCTGGCCGTTGCGGGCGGTGTGGCCCTGACGGCCGGACCGGCGTGTTCGCCGAGCAAGCCCAGCGACGGTTCGGTGACCGTCGAACACGTCTTCGGACAGACGCGGATTCCGGCCAAGCCCACGCGGGTCGTCAGCGCGGGCTTCACCGAACAGGACAGTCTGCTTGCGCTCGGTGTTGTCCCTGTCGCCACCACCGAGTGGTTCGGCGGGCAACCGTTCGCGGTCTGGCCATGGGCCCAACCCAGGCTGGGCTCCGCACAGCCGGTGGTGCTCAATCTGGACAACGGGATTCAGGTCGAGCAGATCGCCGCGCTCAAGCCCGACCTCATCGTCGCGACCAATGCGGGCGTCGATGCCGACACCTACCAGAAGTTGAGCGCAATAGCTCCGACGATTCCCCAGACCGGCACCGATGCGTTCTTCGAACCGTGGAAAGACCAGGCGACCGCCATCGGCACGGCGGTTTTCCAGCAAGATCCGATGCAGGGGCTGATCAAGGCCGTCGACGACAGGTTCGCCGAGATCGGCTCCAGCAACCGGCAATTCAAGGACAAGAAAGCCGTGCTGCTGGAGGGCACCTTGTGGGACAACAGCGTGATCGCGACAATGCCGGGCTGGCGCACCGACTTCCTGACCCAGATGGGTTTCACCATCGCCGACGGCATCAAGTCCTACGAGCGCGACCACCGCGCGTTCATCCCGGTCGCCCAGGCCGCCGCGGCCCTCGATGACGCCGATGTGCTGATCTGGTCCACCGAGAGCGACGCCGACCAGGCCGCGCTGTTGTCGAACACACCGATCACTGCACTACGCGCAACCAAACAGAACCGAAATGTGTTCACCGGCAAGGACTTAGCTGGTGCCATCGCGTTCTCGTCGGTGCTGTCCTACCCAGTGGTCGCCGACCTGCTGCCACCGCTGCTGTCTGCTGCACTGTCGTAGGCCGCTTCGCGCCGCAGATGCGTCTCGCGAACCCCGCCGCGGACCAACAGCGCATCGGTCTCCTGCGGGGGGCGCGTTGCGGAAAAGCACAGGCATTACTCGTATTCGAGATCGAGCACCGGGGTCGGCTTGCGGAAGCCGGCGGTGACGATCAGCAACCAGATGAATCCGATTGCCAACCAACACAACCCGAGCTTCAGGGCGAGCCCGGACAGGCTGGTCCACAACCAAACCGTCAACAGGAAGCCGATGAGCGGCAGGATGAGGCTGCGCAACAACTCGGTGCCCGAACGCTCCCGCAGATCGACGAAGTAGTGCTTGATCACCGACAGGTTGACCACCGAAAACGCCACCAGCGCACCGAAACTGATCAGCTGCGCCAGTATCCCCAGGTCGATCACCGTGGCCAACAGCGACACCACGCTGACCACCAGGATGGCGTATACCGGCGTGCTGAACCGCGGTGAGACGTGCCCGAACACCTTGCGGGACAGAATGCCGTCCCTGCCCATTGCGTAGAGGATGCGGGCCACCGATGCCTGGGACGTCAGCGCGGACCCAAGGGCGCCAGCGACATAGGCGGAGGTGAAAAACGTATTGAGGAACTGACCTCCGGCGGCGCCCATCACGTCGAGGGCCCCGGAGTCGACGTCGGCGAACTCGTTTTCCGGGTAGACCAACTGGGCAATGTAGGACAGCAGGATGAAGATCAGCCCCGACAGGACGGTGGCGATCAGGATGGCCCGGGGGACATTGCGTTTGGGATCTCTGGCCTCTTCGGACAACGTCGAGACGGCATCGAATCCCAGAAAGGACAGGCACAGGATCGCGGCGCCGGCGGCGATCGCGCCGAATCCGTCGACCGTGCCGTCCCCGGTGAACGGCGCCATGAGATCGACGGTGCCGTGCCCGGAAACCTTGACCAGCGCCAGCACGACGAATGTGGCGATGAAGATGGTCTGCACGGCGATGATGAGGAAATTCGCCCGTGCGACCGACACGATGCCGATGATGTTGAGCACTGTCACCACCGCGATGCACAGCAGGATGAACACCCACGCGGGCACGGCGGGGAAGGCGGCCGCCAGGTAGATGCCGATCACCAGGTAGTTGATCATCGGCAGGAACAGGTAGTCCAGGAGCAGCGACCACCCGGACAGGAACCCGACCGGCGCACCGAAACTCTTCTGCGCATAGGTGTATGCCGATCCCGCCACCGGGTAGGCGATCGCCATCCGGGCATACGACAGTGCGGTGAACACCATCGCGATCAGCGTGACCAGGTAGGCGACCGGCACCCGACCACCGGTGGTCTCGGTGACGATGCCGTAGGTGGTGAACACGGTGAGCGGCACCATGTACACCAACCCGAACAGCACCAGCGACGGCAGCCCCAGCGCTCGCTTGAGATGGCCCTCGTGTTCGTCGAACAGGGGGTTGCCCGCCGGGGCGTTGGTAGGCACTGTCATGACGCTGCCCTTTCCGTTGGGTAGACCGGTCGGCCCTGCAGATAGGTGGAGCGCACCTGCAGCGCCGGCAGTTCGAGTGCAGGTGTGGTACGGGGGTCTCGGTCCAGCCAGACCAGATCGGCGCTGGCTCCCGGCGTGATCCGGCCCCAATTGTCTTCGGCGAATGCCTGATACGCCACTCCGGCGGAGTACGCGGACAAGGCCTGTTCAATCGGCAGGATTTCGTGCGGTGTCCAGCCACCGTCCGGTTGGCCGTCGACGGTGCGGCGCGACACGCCGACCGATATCCCCTCCAGGGGTGCGCCCGAGGACACCGGCCAGTCCGAACCCAGCGCCAGCGACGCACCCGAGTCGACGAGGGTCTGCAGCCGATACTGCCGGTTCGAACGTTCGACGCCGAGCCGCGGGACGGTCAGCACCGTCATCAACGCATCCATCTGTGCCCACAGCGGTTGCATGTTCGGGATGACACCCAGCTCGTGGAACCGGCCGATGTCCGCTTCGTCGACCAGTTGGACATGAGCGATCACGGGTCTGCGGTCACGTCTTCCGTTGTGCCGCACGACATGTTCGACGGCGTCCAACGCCTGTCGCACCGCCGCGTCGCCGATCGCGTGGATATGGATCTGCAACCCCAGTTCGTCCACCCGGCGGGCCGCCTCGGCCAGCGAATCGCCCTCCCAGTTGCGCATGCCGTGGCTATGCAGTCCTGAGCAATAGGGCTCCAGCAAGGCCCCGGTCTCGTTCTCGACCACACCGTCGGCGAAGAACTTCACCGTCCGCGCCGTCAGGAGCGGCGATCCGACCTGGTCGACCAGGCGCCGGGATTCGGCGTATTCGGTGACCTGCGAATCGAAATGGCGTGGATCGGCGTAGAGGGCCAGGTTGAACCGCATCCGTAATGCACCACGCCGCGCGGCTTCTGCGTAGGTGGCGACGTCACCGGGTTCGACCCACGCGTCCTGTACCCAGGTCACCCCGCGGGCCAGGAAGTAGTCCGCGGCGGTGCCCAACGCCGCGATCCGAACTTCCTCGTCACCAGGCGGCATCACGTTCATCACAAGATCGACCGCGCCCCACTCGCGCAACGTTCCGAGAACGGAGCCGTCGTCGCGGTGCGGGATCTCGCCGAGTACCGGGTCTGGCGTATCGGCCGTGATGCCGGCACGGTCGAGGGCAGCGGTGTTGCACCACAATGTGTGGTAGTCCCAGGCCCGTAACACCACGGGTCGGTCCGGGACGACTGCGTCGAGCCAGCGTGCGTCGAACAGTCCGTCGGGCGCCAGGCTGCCATCGTAGGAGGCGCCGACGATCCACTCCCGGTCGGGATGGGCATCGGCAAATTGCTTTACCGCCGAGACGATTTCGTCAACGGATCGGCAGGGTCGCACCGCCGGACCGACCGCCTCCAACCCCCCGTACAGCGGATGGGCGTGACCGTCGCCGAACGACGGCATGAGGAAACCGCCGCCGAGGTCCACCCGTTGGACATCAGCACCCGCGGCCACCTCACGGGCCCGTTCCCCGAGGGCCGAGACCACCCCGTCATCGACGAGCAGCGCATCACTGTCCTGCGTACCCGTCCAGATGACACCTCCGGTGAAAAGCGTGAGCCGGGTGTTCACTTGACCACGGCTGTCGACGGATGGCCGGCCCCGTAGGGTCGCTGCGTGTCGACCGGCGCGGTGAGCCTGCCGTAGGTGTCCGGCCGTCGGGTCAGCAGGAACGGGAACAACTCGAGCCAGTCGCGACGCTGGTCGAGGTCGAGATCGGCGACCAGGACGGCCTCTTCGTCGCGCGGCGCCTGGACCAGCACGCGGCCGTAGGGGTCGGAGATGAACGACGAGCCGTAGAAACTGAGCGCCCCCTCATTCCCGGTGCGATTGGGCACCACCATGAACAACCCGCTGCTGACCCCGTTGGCAACGATCACCTGCTGCCACAACGGTTGGGTGTCGAACGCGGGAAAGACCGGTTCGGAGCCGATCGCCGTCGGGTAGGCGACGATCTCCGCACCGGCAAGCGAATAGTTGCGCGCGACCTCGGGGAACCATTCGTCCCAACAGGTCGGCAACCCCACGCGCGCACCCAGACCCGCGGGCTCATAGACCGGATAGGGGTCTCCCGATGCGGGTCCCGCGCGAAAGTACGTGTCTTCGTAGTAGCCGGCCGAGATCGGGATGTGCAGCTTGCGCGTCCGCGCCACCAACTCGCCGGCAGGTGAGACGAGGATCGCGGTGTTATAGCCGAGGCCGTCATCGACACCGGTCTCGGCCGGGGCGCGCTCGTAGAGGGAAGCGTGCACGAAGATGCCGTTTGCCGTGGCCGCCTCGGCGGCCAGCGCAAAGGTCGGCCCCGTCAGCAGGTCCTCGGCCCCGGCACCGGGATTGTCGCCCGCCGGTGTGTCGGCGGGATACCTGCGCAGGGTGATCTCCGGCAGGAACACCACCGAGGCGCCCTCGGCCGCCGCGCGGTCGATCCCGGCACGCACCGCCGAGACGAGTTCATTCGCATCGGGTCGCCAGCGGTGCTGCAGCAGACCCGCCCTCAGCGGGGGTCGAGCCGACGGCGTGGTGCGCGACAACGGCTCGGGGGCGGTCGCAGTCAGGGTGATCATCGGCCTCCTCACGGAATCGACACCCCCCGGGCGCACACCGTAAGTGTGGCCTGAAACACAGTACTCGGAATCGACTTCGACGGTCCCACGCTGATGCGCTTGGATGGCGAAGTGACCAGCCGGGACCTCGACGACTCCGTCCACCCCCGCGGCTTCGCACAGGTTGGATCCGTCTACTACCCCGCTTTCGTCGCGGTATTCACCGCACTGGTGATCGTCTCCAACGTCACGGCCACAAAAGGCGTCGCGTTCGGCCCCGTCATCACCGATGGCGGCTTCATCGTGTTTCCGCTGACCTACGTGATCGGCGACGTGCTCTCCGAGGTGTACGGGTTCAAAGCGGCGCGACGCGCCATCTTCCTCGGCTTCGCGATGAACGTCATGGCCGCGCTCGCGTTCTGGGTGACGATCTACCTGCCATCCGCAGACTTCTATCAGAACCAGGCGGCCTTCGAGACCGTCGTGCGCGCCTACACCCAGCTGATCGTTGCGGGTTTGGCCGGCTTCGTCGTCGGCCAGACGATCAACGCCTGGGTGGTGGTGGCGATCAAGGAGCGCACCAAGGAGAAGCACCTCTGGGCACGATTGGTCGGCTCGACGTTCGCCGGCCAGCTCGGTGACACCCTGGTGTTCTGCGCGATCGCCGCAAGTGCCATCGGTATCAACACATTTCGTGATTTCGCGGTCTATACCGCACTGGGTTGGCTTTACAAGACGGCGGTCGAGGTGGTCATGCTGCCGGTCACCTACCGGGTCATCGCCCACGTGAAGCGCCATGAACCCACCTACCAGGCAATGGTGTGAATACGGTGAGGTAATGAATGTTTGCTAAGGCAGCTCTGGCGTACCGATAAAGGCCATGGCCCACCCGATTACCCGGCGGTAACGTCGGGTCATGAGCGCCGCATTGGATGTGAGAGTCGTCAACATGGTGCGCGACTACGGTGAGTGCGCACTGCTGCTGGAGTGCTCCGATACCAGCGAGGTACTCGCCTGGACCAGCACGCTGCGGCAGGCCGAGCTGCCCGGTGTGCTCGACATCGTCCCGGCGTCGCGCACGGTTCTGCTCAAGCTCGCCGGGCCGCGATATCAGGCGCCCACCCGTCAGCGACTGAGCAGGCTGTCCCCACAGCGGAAGGACATCGCCGTGTCCCCCGCCGACCACGGCGCCGATGTCGTGATCGACGTGGTGTACGACGGGCCCGACCTCGTCGAAGTCGGGCGATTGACCGGTCTGGACGCCGTCGCCGTGATCGCGGCGCACACCGGCACTCGGTGGCAGGTCGGGTTCGGCGGTTTCGTGCCGGGGTTCGCCTATCTCATCGGCGGCGACGCCCGGCTGCAGGTACCGCGCCGCGACGAGCCCCGCACCAGGGTGCCTGCCGGTGCCGTCGCTCTGGCCGGCGAGTTCAGCGGCGTATACCCACGTGAGTCCCCGGGCGGGTGGCAGTTGATCGGCCATACGGACGCCATCTTGTGGGATGCCGACCGCCCCGAGCCCGCGCTGCTGACCCCGGGCAAACGGGTTCAGTTCCGGGCCGTGTAGGGAGGGCTGACCATGACCACACTGGAGATCCTCCGCACCGGGCCGCTGGCCCTGGTCGAAGACCTGGGCCGCACTGGCATGGCGCACCTGGGAGTGAGCCGCTCAGGTGCGGCCGATCGACGCTCGCACACATTGGCCAACCGGCTGGTGGCCAATCCCGACGACCGCGCGACGGTAGAGGTCACCTTCGGCGGCCTGGCGGCCCGAGTGCACGGCGGCGATCTCGACATCGCGGTGACGGGCGCCGACACCGACCCGGCCGTGAATGGAAAGCCGTTCGGCACCAATAGCATTCACCACGTCAGAGCCGGCGAGGTGATCTCGCTGGGCTCGCCGTACGCGGGCATGCGCAGCTACCTGGCCGTTCGGGGCGGAATCGACGTCGATCCCGTACTGGGATCCCGCAGCTACGACGTGATGTCGACGATCGGGCCGCGGCCGCTGCGGGCCGGCGACCTGCTGTCCGTCGGCACCCACACCGACGCCTACCCGGAGTTGGATCAGGCGCCGGTGGCCTCGATCGCCGGTCAACTCGTCGACCTGCGGGTGATCCCGGGGCCGCGGGACGACTGGTTCGTCGACCCGGACGCCCTGGTACACAACGTCTGGGTGGCCTCGGATCGCAGTGATCGGGTCGGCATGCGGTTGACCGGGACACCGATGCGCTACCGCGACCCCGACCGCCGACTGCCGTCGGAGGGCGCCACCCGCGGCGCAATCCAGGTGCCGCCGAACGGACTTCCGGTGATCCTGGGTCCGGACCATCCGGTGACCGGCGGCTACCCGGTGGCCGGTGTGCTCGTCGAGGCCGATATCGACAAGGTGGCACAGATCCGGCCGGGCCAGGCCGTCCGACTGCACTGGGCCCGGCCGCGGGCCTGACGGCTCGCAAAACGGCCCGCGTATCCCCATGGCTGCGCACTTTGCGATACAACGGAAGATGTGCACACCCAGGTCCACACCGCCCGCCTGGTTCACACCGCCGATCTGGACAACGAAGCCCGCGCGGACGCGCGCCGGATGTTGGCCGATGCGTTCGACGGCGGGTTCAGCGACGCCGACTGGGAGCACGCCCAGGGCGGAATGCATGCGTTGGTCTGCCACCACGGCGCACTGATCGCGCACGCCTCGGTGGTGCAGCGGCGGCTGTACTATCGCGGCTCCGCGCTGCGATGCGGCTACGTCGAAGCCGTGGCGGTGCGCGCCCACTGGCGGGAACAGGGTCTTGGTGCCGCGGTCATGGACGCCGTCGAACAGGTGATACGCGGCGCATACCAGATCGGCGCGTTGAACTCTTCGGACGCGTCCGGCCACTTCTACACCCATCGTGGGTGGTTGCCGTGGCTCGGTAAGACCTCGGTGCTGGCGCCCGCGGGTCTGACCCGCACTCCCGACGACGACGGCAGCGTCTTCGTGCTGCCGGTCGGCCTGGCGTTGGACACCACGGCCGACCTGGCCTGCGACTGGCGCGACGGCGATGTTTGGTAAGACCCCGCCCGACCGCTGTCGCGTTCACTCAGGGCGAACGCCCTGGTGGAACTTAAGCGCACTACGCTCAAGTTCTATGTGATGACGGACCGGCGAGGTGCCGGTCGGACATCACAATCGAGGAGTGAACATGAGCAATCAGAGGAATGTGACGCTGTGGGCGCGCCCCGCGTGGAGCGCTGACCGGTGGGTTCGGGACTTCTTCGGTCCGGCCGCCGCCGACGACTGGTTCAAGCAGCTGAACCAGGAAATCACGGCCTTGCGCCCCGCCGCCGAGATCACCAAGGATGGGGACGACGCGGTCCTCCGACTGGACCTGCCGGGCGTGGAAGTGAGCCGAGACGTCAACGTCGACGTCGAGAACGGCCGCCTGGTGATCCACGGCGAGCGCCGAGACGAGCAGCCCGCCGAGGATTCCGCGAATGACACCCGCACCGTGCGGGAGATCCGGTACGGCGCGTTCCGCCGGTCATTCGCCCTCCCCGAGCACATCACCGGCGACGACGTCACCGCGTCGTACAACGCCGGCGT
This sequence comes from uncultured Mycobacterium sp., assembly GCA_964387245.1. Taxonomy (GTDB): domain Bacteria; phylum Actinomycetota; class Actinomycetes; order Mycobacteriales; family Mycobacteriaceae; genus Mycobacterium. The sequence continues at coordinate 5,044 of CAYLWH010000055.1, read as the reverse complement.
GCTGTCGGTTCGGGTCGCCGGGGCGCACAAGAAGCCGGAAGCCCCCGGCGCGCGGCGCATCCAGATCGAAAGCTGACAGGCACACACCCAAGATCCGGCGGGCCACTGGGCCCGCCGGATCTTCGGCGTCTGCGCTACTTCCAGCGAGCCAGGAGCTCGTTGGCGCGAGCAGCCAGTGCAATCTGGAAGAACGGGCCGAAACTGATCCGCCCCACCCCGAGCGGCCCGAACGACGACGGATCGTCCTGATCCGGCAGTGCGATCGCGTTGATCGGCAACGGTAGTTCGGATGCCAACCGGCGCAACGTATCCGGATCATGCCGGCCCACCGGGTACAAGCAGTCCGCGCCGGCTTCGGCGCACAGCTTCAGACGATCGATCGCGCGGTCGACACGGTCGACGGGGTTCCCGTCCTGTCTCAGGAACAGGTCGGTGCGGGCATTGACCACAAGGTGGACACCCGCGCCGTCGGCGGCTGTCCGCAATGCACCGACGTAGGCCGCGTGTTCCCCGGCCGCACGCAACCGGCCGCTTTCCGAGTGCACGGTGTCCTCGACGTTGAGCCCCACCGCGCCGACCGAGAGCAGACCGTCGACGAGTCGTGCCGGATCCTCGCCGTACCCGGACTCGATGTCGACCGAGATCGGCACGTCCACCTTGGCGGTGATCTGCGCGACGCGGGTCAGCAGGTCCTCGAACGTCATGCCCTCGTTGTCGGGCTTGCCCACCGAATCGGCCACCGGGTGACTGCCGACGGTGAGCGCGGCGAAGCCGGCATCGACAGCCAGTGCAGCCGACCAGGCATCCCAGACCGTCGGCAACACCACCGGCTCACCCGGCTTGTGCAGTGCCAGCAGTACGTCCGCACGTTTTACCAGTTGTGCGGTTTCGGTATCGCTCATGAAACCTCCTCCAGGCCACGTTCACATTGCATCGGGACGTGACCGGAGTCACGTCCCGATGGTGAAATCGATAGCATCGGGTGTCGTAATGTCATTCGAGACACCCTTCAGCCCAAGGAGGTCATTTGTCCAGCGTCAGCGAACTCGACAAACTGCATGCACTCGTCGACGGCCTTCGCAGGTGCGTTGCATCGTTGCGCGCGCAGTACGGCGACAACCCCGCGACCCGCCGCATCGTCATGGATGCCGATCGCATTCTCGACGACGTCGAACTGCTCGAACACGATGCGAACGACCTCGGTCTGGGCCGCTGCGCCCCGCAGCAGTCGGGTGAGAAGATCTTGGTCCCGGACACCCAATACGACACCGAATTCTGGCGCGACATCGACGACGAAGGTGTGGGCGGCCACCACAGGTGAGCACCCGCTTCCCGCGCCCCGCCACAACAGGCCCAGCCGCCGAAAAGGAAACCGATTAGATTGAGCGCGCCCGCAACCAACCGGCCCGGCACCGGCACCGGCGTCTTCTCTCCAACCCGCGCCGCGATCGTGGCGCGCACCCTGCGCACCGACAGCTGGCTGAAGTCACCCATCCTGACCGACCTGGGCTTCGCCGCGTTCATCATCTACGCGACGGTGCGGGCATTCATGCAGAAGTGGTACTACGTTCCCGAGTACCACTACCTGACGCCGTTCTACTCGCCATGCGTCAGCACCTGGTGCACCCCCGAGGCCAGCCACTTCGGACAGTTCCTGCCCGGCGCCTGGTGGTTGCCTTTCGCGGCGGTGTCACTACCCTTCCTGCTGTTGTTCCGGCTCACCTGCTACTACTACCGGGGGGCCTACTACCGGTCGGTGTGGCAGTCGCCCACGGCGTGCGCGGTGGCCGAACCGCACGCGAAGTACACCGGTGAGACCCGCCTTCCGCTGATCATCCAGAACACCCACCGCTACTTCTTCTACATCGCCGGGATCATCTCGGTGATCAACACCTACGACGCGATCATCGCCTTCCACTCCGACAAGGGTCCGGGCGGATTCGGTTTCGGGCTGGGCAACGTGATCCTCGTCGTCAACGTCATCCTGCTGTGGACCTACACGGTGTCCTGCCACTCGTGCCGGCACGTGGCCGGCGGCAGGCTCAAGCACTTCTCCAAACATCCTGTCCGGTACTGGATGTGGACGCAGATCAGCAAGCTCAACACCCGGCACAAGCAGTACGCATGGATCACCCTGGGCACCCTGATGCTGACCGACTTCTACGTCATGTTGGTCGCCAGTGGGGCCATCTCCGACCTGAGATTCATCGGCTGACACACGCAAACTCGACGACGCAGAGACGACGCAGAAAAGGCAAGTGAGGTTTCATGGTTGAGCTGGAGCGGCACCAGTACGACGTGGTCGTGATCGGTGCCGGCGGCGCAGGGTTGCGTGCGGTGATCGAGGCGCGTGAACGGGGTCTGCGGGTCGCGGTGGTGACGAAGTCGCTGTTCGGCAAGGCGCACACGGTGATGGCCGAAGGTGGCTGCGCCGCCGCCATGCGCAACGTCAACACAAAGGACTCCTGGCAGGTGCACTTCGGTGACACCATGCGTGGCGGCAAGTTCCTGAACAACTGGCGGATGGCCGAACTGCACGCACAGGAAGCACCGGACCGGGTCTGGGAGCTGGAGACCTACGGCGCGTTGTTCGACCGCACCAAGGACGGACGGATCAGCCAGCGCAACTTCGGCGGCCACACCTACCCGCGCCTTGCGCACGTCGGCGACCGCACCGGTCTGGAGATCATCCGCACCCTGCAACAGAAGATCGTCTCCCTGCAGCAGGAGGACAAGCGTGAACTCGGCGACTACGAGGCGCGCATCAAGGTGTTCCACGAATGCAGCATCACCGACCTGCTCAAAGACGGTGACGCGATAGCGGGCGCACTGGGCTACTACCGCGAGACCGGCAACTTCGTGCTGTTCGAAGCGCCCGCGGTGGTGCTCGCCACCGGCGGTATCGGCAAGTCGTTCAAGGTGTCGTCCAACTCCTGGGAGTACACCGGCGACGGCCACGCCCTGGCCCTGCGCGCGGGTTCGGCACTGATCAACATGGAGTTCATCCAGTTCCACCCGACCGGCATGGTCTGGCCGCTGTCGGTCAAGGGCATTCTGGTGACCGAGGGCGTGCGCGGTGATGGCGGGGTGCTCAAGAACTCCGAAGGCAAACGCTTCATGTTCGATTACATCCCCGCGGTCTTCAAGGGGCAGTACGCCGAGACCGAGGAAGAGGCCGATCAGTGGCTCAAGGACAACGACTCGGCCCGCCGCACTCCTGACCTGCTACCCCGCGATGAGGTCGCCCGCGCGATCAACTCCGAGGTGAAGGCCGGCCGCGGCTCGCCACACGGTGGCGTATACCTCGACATCGCCTCGCGGATGACGCCCGAGGAGATCAAGAAGCGCCTGCCCTCGATGTACCACCAGTTCATCGAGCTCGCCGAGGTCGACATCACCAAGGACGAGATGGAGGTCGGTCCGACCTGCCACTACGTAATGGGCGGCATCGAGGTCGACCCGGACACCGGCGCTGCCAGCACACCGGGACTGTTCGCCGCCGGCGAGTGTTCGGGCGGTATGCACGGCTCGAACCGACTGGGCGGCAACTCGCTGTCCGACCTGTTGGTGTTCGGCCGCCGCGCCGGCCTGGGCGCGGCGGACTACGTGCGGGCGCTCTCCAGCAGACCGGCTGTTTCCGCAGCAGCCGTCGAGGTTGCGACCGCCACGGCGTTGGCACCATTCGGCGAGAAGCCGAACCCCGAGAACCCCTACACGCTGCATGCCGAGTTGCAGCAGTCGATGAACGACCTCGTCGGGATCATCCGTAAGGAAGAGGAGATCGAGGAGGCGCTGGCCAAACTCCAAGAGCTCAGGAAGCGCTACGCGAATGTCACGGTGGAGGGCGGCCGGATCTTCAACCCGGGCTGGCACCTGGCCATCGACATGCGAAACATGCTGTTGGTCAGTGAGTGCGTGGCCAAGGCGGCGCTCCAGCGCACCGAGAGCCGCGGCGGGCACACCCGCGACGATCATCCCCAGATGGACGCGAACTGGCGCAACACGCTGCTTGTGTGCCGGACCGCCGGCGGCGATCCCGTCGTCCCAGATGTCTCCGTGGTGCCGGAACAGCAGGTGCCCATGCGGCCGGACCTGCTCGAGGTGTTCGAACTCTCCGAACTCGAGAAGTACTACACCGGCGCCGAACTGGTCGATCACCCGGAACGGAGAAGCTGAGATGGCTACCTACAACGCAAACCTGCGGGTGTGGCGCGGCGACGACGCGGGCGGCGGTCTACAGGACTACACCGTCGAGGTGAACGACGGCGAGGTGGTGCTCGACATCATCCACCGCCTACAGGCCACCCAGACGCCGGATCTTGCGGTGCGCTGGAACTGCAAGGCCGGCAAGTGCGGATCCTGCTCGGCGGAGATCAACGGCAAGCCGCGGCTGCTGTGCATGACCCGGATGTCCACCTTCGACGAATCCGAGACCGTGACGGTGACCCCGCTGCGGACGTTCCCGGTGATGCGGGACCTGGTGACCGACGTGTCGTTCAACTACGAGAAGGCCCGGCAGATCCCGTCGTTCACCCCGCCGAAGGATCTGCACCCCGGTGAGTACCGGATGCAGCAGGAGGACGTCGAGCGCTCCCAAGAGTTCCGCAAGTGCATCGAATGCTTCCTGTGCCAGAACGTCTGCCATGTCGTTCGAGACCACGAGGAGAACAAGGAGAACTTCGCGGGCCCGCGCTTCCTCATGCGCATCGCCGAACTCGACATGCACCCACTGGACGTGGTGGACCGCAAGGACATGGCGCAGGACGATTTCGGACTGGGCTACTGCAACATCACCAAGTGCTGCACCGAGGTCTGCCCCGAGCACATCAAGATCACCGACAACGCCCTGATACCGATGAAGGAGCGCGTCGCCGACCGCAAGTACGACCCGATCGTCTGGCTGGGTAACAAACTCTTCCGGCGATGAACCTGAGCTTGCGAAGGTGAAGAGCGGAAGCAACAAACCCCGTCGGCGATGAACCTGAGCTTGCGAAGGTGAAGAGCGGAAGCAACAAACCCCGTCGGCGATGAACCTGAGCTCGCG
>CAYLWH010000054.1:24156-28253 GCA_964387245.1 uncultured Mycobacterium sp. | reverse complement strand
GGCGTACGTGGAGAACTTGTAGCCCTTGGTGTAGTCGAACTTCTCGACGGCGCGGATCAGGCCGAGGTTGCCCTCCTGGATGAGGTCCAAAAACGCCATGCCCCGGCCGGTGTAGCGCTTGGCCAGGGACACCACCAGCCGGAGGTTCGCTTCCAGCAGATGGTTCTTCGCGCGGTCGCCGTCGCGGCAGATCCACATCATGTCGCGACGCTGCGCGGCGGGTAGCTTCTCGCCCTTCTCGGCCAGTTCGCTCATCAGCTGGGTGGCGTACAGGCCCGCCTCGATGCGCTTGGCGAGCTCGACTTCCTCCTCGGCGTTGAGCAGCGCGACCTTGCCGATCTGCTTGAGGTAGGCGCGCACCGAGTCCGCGGAGGCGGTGAGTTCGGCGTCCTTGCGAGCCTGTCGCAGCGCCTCGGATTCTTCCTCGTCCCAGACGAAGTCTCCGGACGCCTTCTCCTTCTCCGACGGTTCGGTGACCTCGTCGTCGTCACCGCTGACCGCGGCGACGACGGCCTCGTCGTCACCGGCTGCCGCCCCGTCCGGTTCGGCCTCCACGGCGTCGGCCGTACCGGTCTCGGCGTCATCGAGGTCCTCGAGAGCATTGTCGACGTCGAGTTCGCCGTCCTCTTCGAGGTCGGTGGGCTCGGACTCCAAGTCCTCGATGACGACGACGAGCTCGTCGTCGACGATGGCGGCGTCGTCGGTGACCACCGCATCGGCTGCCGGTGCACCCTTCTTGGCGCGGGTGCGCGGTGCGGCACCGTCGGTCTTGGCTGCTTTGGCCGCGGCCTTTCGGGCCATCTTGGCCGGTGCGTCACCGTCGGGCGTGGAATCGACGACCGGCGAGGCGGCCGTCTTGGTGGCTCGCTTCGCCGGGGCTGCCGTCTTGGCCGCAGCCGTCCGTTTGGCGGGCGCCGCTTTGGTGGCGGTGCGCTTCACCGGCTCTTCGGTCGCCGGGCCTGCCTTCGTGGCTGCCACGTACACCCCTTCGGTCTTGCTGGCTGCGGTTGGGCACGGGCATGCGCCACCACAGAGTCGGCTGTGTGGACTGTCGGCGTTTGATCGTTGCTGGGGGTTACGCCGCTATCCCTTTGCGGCCGCCTCGGACCATTGTAACGACAGCAATCGGCTGTCCCGCGCACAGCGGGCCGAACCAGGTTTTCAGTAACCGGCAGCCGGGGCTGTGGCCGCCATCGCGGCTCCGACGATACCTGCCGAGTTCTGCAACGCGGCGGCCACCACGGGTGTGCGGTTCTTCAGCAGCGGTACCCATTTGTCGGCTTTGCGGCTGATTCCGCCGCCCACGATGATCAGGTCGGGCCAGATCGCGTTCTCCACCGCGACCAGCACCCGGGTGACCTCCTTGGTCCAGCGCTCGTAGCTCCAGCCGTTGCGGTCCCGGACCGACGGCGCCGCCCGGTGCTCGGCTTCCTTGCCGTCGACCTCGATGTGTCCGAACTCGGTGTTGGGCAGAAGTGCTCCGTGGTGGATGACCGCGGAGCCGATGCCGGTGCCGAACGTCAACAGCAACACCAGTCCATCGTTGTCCTTGCCGGCGCCGAACCGCTCCTCGGCCAGGCCGGCCGCGTCCGCGTCGTTTAGGACGGTGACCGGCTGGCCGTCGAGTGCCGCGCTGATCACCTCCACCACATTGGTGCCGATCCATGCTTTGTCGACGTTGGCCGCGGTACGTACTACACCGTTGGTGATGACGCCGGGGTAGGTCACACCTAGCGGGTCGGTCCACCCGAAATGCCGAACCACCTCGGCGATCGTCCGGGCAACGGCCTCGGGAGTGGAGGGTTTCGGGGTGGGCAGTTTGTAGCGGTCGCCGATGAGGGTGCCGGTGTCGAGATCGACGATGCCGCCCTTGACGCCGGTGCCGCCGACGTCGATGCCGAAGCCGCGGTTGGGGGAGTCGGTGCTGGAGTCGGTCGAAGTCACTGGGCGCTCCTCGGCGAGGCTGACGGTCGGCGTCTGCAGACACTAGCGCCTCGCCGTGGAATCCGTGGCTGTGTCGCAGGGTGGTTGCGTGTGTTGCGATGGACCGATGACCGCCGACTCGCTGCAGCCCCAGACCTTGCGTGACGTCGCCGAACGGTTGGTCGCGGAGGCGGCGGAGTACGTCGCGGTGCGTCGGGTGGACGTGTTCGGTACCGACCCGGCGGGCGGCGGTGCGGTCACGGCCAAGAGCACGCCGACCGACCCGGTGACGGTGGTCGACACCGAAACGGAGGCGTTGCTGCGTCGACGGCTGGCGATTCTGCGGCCCAATGATCCGGTTCTCGGCGAGGAAGGCGGCGGCCCGCACACCGTCGGCGCGGCCGCCGATGTCGTCACCTGGGTGCTGGACCCGATCGACGGCACGGTCAACTTCGTCTACGGCATTCCGGCCTACTCGGTATCGGTGGCCGCTCAGATCGGCGGCGTCTCCGTCGCGGGTGCGGTCGCCGACGTCGGTACCGGTGAGGTCTACTCGGCGGGTCTCGGTCTCGGGGCGCACCTGCAGTGGGCCGGCGGTCGGCGCCGGCTCCGGTGCACCGACGTCAGCGATCTGTCAATGACCTTGCTGGGCACGGGATTCGGCTATTCACCGGCTCGCCGGACCGCCCAGGCGGCGTTGCTGGCCGGCCTGTTGCCCCTGGTGCGGGACGTACGGCGGATCGGGTCGGCCGCGCTGGACCTGTGCATGGTGGCCGCCGGAAGGTTGGATGCGCACTACGAGCACGGCCTCAACGTGTGGGACTGGGCCGCCGGCGCGTTGATCGCCGCCGAAGCCGGGGCCCGGGTGCGCCTGCCGGATCCCGGGGAGGCAGGTGCGGCCCTGATTCTGGCCGCCGCACCGACAGTGGCCGGTGCCCTGCTCGACGAGTTGGCGCGCCTCGGCGGGCTGGCGGCGCTACCGGAGTAGCTCTCAGCAGCTCGCCGAGTGGATCTTGGCCAGCAGCGCCGGGTCGGCCGGTTCGGTGGCGTCGGGACGGAGGCCGGCGAGCACGGCATCGATGTCGTCGCTGTGGGTCAACGTGTCGAATTCGGTGCCCAACGCCAGGTCGACGGAGTCGTCGGGGCGCTCATCCTGGAACAGCTCGGTGCACGGCGCGACGAGCCACAGCGACGCCGCAGCGGCCTTGCCCTTGGGCCCGAAGCGGATCTGGCCCTGGCAGGTGAGCCGAGTGCCCGTGAAGATGGGATCGTTGGCGGCGGTGGGCTGCGCGAAGCCGAGGTCGCGCAACGCACCGGAGACATCGGCGGCCTGCCCGCCGTGACCGCTGGCGTTGAGCACCCGGATCTTGGTTTCGGCCAGTTTGGCCGGCTCGACGTTCGTCATGGTGCTGCGCGAAACCTGCTGGCCGAGCTGCGGGGTGTCCGGCCCGGCCGGCTGCGGCGGCGGATTGCACACCGCGGCCTCGTGCACGTCGGCCGGTCGCGTGAGGGCGATCAGCCATACCATGGCGGTGACGACCGCAAGCGCGCCGGCGGCGATGACCCCCGGCCAGATGTTACGGCGCCGAAATGGCCGACCGCGTTTGTCGAACGCCGTGCCGTCGGTGATGAACGTGACCACGCCTGCACTTTAGAGGCTGCCGCTGAGCAGGCCAATTGCATTCACCGTCCAAATGTGATTTAAATCACAGTCGAACATGCGCCGATGCGGGCACTAATCGTTTGGCGATGGCGTTCGGCACTGGTACAAAGCTCTGCTGCAGGAACTTGCGTGCGGGGATGAAGAGGGGAACGAGACGATGGCTACCGACTATGACGCTCCGAGGCGCTCCGAGACGGACGATGTGTCCGAGGATTCGCTCGAGGAGCTGAAGGCTCGGCGTAACGAAGCGCAGTCTGCCGTCGTCGATGTGGACGAGTCCGAGACCGCCGAATCCTTCGAACTGCCCGGCGCCGATCTGTCCGGGGAAGAACTCTCCGTGCGGGTCGTTCCCAAGCAGGCCGACGAGTTCACCTGCTCGAGTTGCTTCCTGGTCCAGCACCGCAGCCGGCTGGCGAGCCAGAAGAACGGCGTCATGGTCTGCACCGACTGCGCCGCCTGAGGTCGAGTCGACGCAGCGCTGAGGGACGAAGCGCGGAGGAGCGAGACAATC
>CAYLWH010000054.1:0-24056 GCA_964387245.1 uncultured Mycobacterium sp. | reverse complement strand
CTGAGGTCGAGTCGACGCAGCGCTGAGGGACGAAGCGCGGAGGAGCGAGACAATCCAACTGAGGTTCGATCAGCTGCGCAGCGCGGACAGCACCCGGTCAGGATGCCGGGTACTGAGCAGCCAATACGGCGTCGGGTCGTCCGGATCGTCGAGAACTGCCAGCACCATCGGACCCACCCAGGCCCGATGTGCGACGAATGCGGCCGGATCGAGTTGGCGGCCCAGCGCCGCCGACTTGGCCGACCGGGGTATCTCGGCAGACCGTGTGATCGCCGTGACCGGTAGATGCGCCTGCCCGGCCCAGAGTTCCACCGGGCTGCCGTCGGCGGCGCTGACTCGAACCTCTGATCGGCTCAGCCACAGCAATGTCCCCGCTGCGACGGCGAACAGCACCGCGTATGCCAGCCAGTCCGGCAATGACCGGACACCCATGTTGACCTCGGTGGCGATCAGCGCGGCCAGCCCTAATCCCAGCGGCCACCACCACAGCGGCACCCACAGCCGCTCGCGGTACCGCGTCGTCTGCGAGGCGGCACGCGAACCTGACACGCGGCCAAGGGTAGTCTGTGCCCTCGTGCCCACCCGTCTTGCGCTGGTCCGACTGGATCCGGGCCTTCCGCTGCCCAACCGGGCACATCCCGGTGACGCCGGGGTCGATCTGCACAGCGCAGTCGACGTCGAGCTGCCCCCGGGGCACCGCTCGCTGGTACCGACCGGCATTGCCGTGGCAATCCCGGAGGGCATGGTCGGTTTGGTTCACCCGCGTTCGGGACTGGCTGCACGCGTTGGGCTTTCGATCGTCAACAGTCCGGGCACCATCGACGCCGGATATCGCGGTGAGGTGAAGGTCTCGCTGATCAACCTCGATCCGCACCTGCCCATCCGCATCAGTCGGGGGGACCGGATCGCGCAATTACTGGTTCAGCGTGTCGAACTGCCCGAGCTCGTCGAGGTCTCCTCGTTCGACGACGCCGGGTTGGGGGACACCACCCGTGGCGCGGGTGGCCACGGTTCTTCGGGAGGGCATGCGAGTCTCTGATGGCATTCGGCAAGCAGAAGAAATCCAAGGACAGCAGCGAACCGGTGGGGGTGGACCCGGCCGCATCTGATCCCCAACCGAAAGACGATGACGAGCTCGAGGGCCCGTTCGACATCGAGGATTTCGATGACCCCGACACCGCGGTCGTCGGGCGACTCGACCTCGGATCGGTGCTGGTCCCGATGCCCGCGGCCGGGCAGGTCCAGGTGGAGGTCAACGAGCTGGGCGCGCCCAGCACCGTCTGGGTGGTCACACCCAACGGCCGGTTCACCATCGCCGCGTACGCGGCGCCCAAGAGCGCGGGACTGTGGCGGGAGGTGGCCGTCGAACTCGCCGACGCGCTGCGCAAGGACACCCCGGACGTCAGCATCGAGAGCGGCCCGTGGGGTCGTGAGGTTGTCGGTCTCGGTGAAGGCGCGGTGCGTTTCATCGGGGTCGACGGATACCGCTGGATGGTCCGGTGCGTCGTCAACGGGACACGGGAGAACATCGCCGCGCTTGTGATCGAGGCACGGAATGCCTTGACGGACACCGTTGTTCGGCGAGGGGAGACACCGTTACCGGTGCGTACGCCGCTGCCGGTGCAACTTCCCGAGCCGATGGCGGCACAGCTGAGGGCGGCCGCCGCGCAAGCCGCCGCTGCCGCGTTGCAGCCACACCTGCGGCCGCCGGTGCCCGGAGAGGCGCCCGAACCGCCGGCCGAGCCGTCTGCGCGACGCAGCGCAGAGGGCTCAGCCATGCAACAACTGCGCGGTGTCACCGGCGGTTGAGCCACCTACACGTCGGCCAGGGCGGCCAGGCACCCGGCGCCGAGCGCGCCCGGGTCGGCGCCGATCTCGGCCAATGTGACCGTGCGCAGCGACGCGTACGGTGCGGCGGCCACCCACTCCACCCCGATCTGGAGCGGATGTATCGGATCGTCGGACGCCGACGCGACACCCATCGGAACGGTCAGCGTCGCCAGCTGCCCACTGGTGGGCGCGACGAACCGGGCCGCCTCGGCCAGCGCGTCGGGGAGATCCGGCCACTGGCCCACCCACGCCCGGGTCAGCTCCGCGGCCAGCCACGGCGGACTCGAATCGCGCATCCGTGCGGTGGCCGCTGCGAGTCCGTCGCGGCGTAACTCCTCGGCGGAGTGCGCTGCGGCAAGTGCCGCCGGGGCGCCGTCCGGCGGGCCGGTCCATGCCGGTAGAGCGGCCAGGACAGCGACCGCGTGGCCGGGGTGCGCAATGGCCCACTCGGCGGCCACCGCGGCACCCAGCGATACGCCCGCGATCGCGATCGGACGGTCCCTGGCCGCCTCGTCTAGCGCTTCGCGGTAGCCCGCGATGAGCCGCCGCGGCTGCGGGGCGTGCGGGATGGCCAGCGCGCCCACCTCGTGCAGGGCGGCGGAAAACGCCCGGTAGACGTAGTCGTCGTCGGAACCGGTGCCCGGGAGCAGGACGGTCGCAACCCCGCGAAGATCAACTGCCACCCTGTGATCGTGCACCCTCGGGGGGCGCGACGTGGCATTCGGCCACCAACGGGTCTACGGTGGCTTAGGCAGTTCGAGGCGGTGTTATCCGTCCCGGGATCCGTCGATTCATCAGGAGAGGCCATGGCCACGGCCGAAGGTTATCTGCGCCGGCTCACCCGCCGTCTGACGGAGAATCCCGAACAGCGCGATGCCGACGAACTCACCGACGAGGCCGCCAGTACCGGCGCCCAGCGCGCGATCGACTGTCAGCGCGGACAGGAGGTCACCATGGTCGGCACCTTGCGAAGTGTCGAGACCAATGCGAAGGGATGCGCGGCCGGGGTCCGCGCCGAACTGTTCGACGGCACCGATTCGGTCGTTCTGGTTTGGTTGGGACAGCGCAAGATCGCCGGGATCGAATCGGGCCGGACGCTGCGCGTGCACGGTCGGCTGGGCAAGCTGGACAACGGCGCCAAGGCGATCTACAACCCGCACTACGAAATTCAGCGCTGACGTTGGCTGACAACCGCACCGGCACCCAGGCCCTGCTGGACCAGATGGGTGGCCTGGCCGGCTTGGTCTACTCGTCTCTGCCGGTCGTCGTATTCGTACCGGTCTCCAGCGCATTCGGGTTGCTGCCCGCGATCATCGCGGCGCTGTCCATCGCGGCGCTGGTGCTGGTCTGGCGGTTGATTCGCCGGGAGTCGACCCAGCCGGCGGTTTCCGGGTTCATCGGCGTCGGGTTCTGCGCGTTGATCGCCTGGGTGGTGGGTACGGCCAAAGGCTATTTCCTAATGGGCATCTGGATGTCGCTGGTGTGGGCGTCGGTGTTCGGGCTGTCGATCCTGATCCGGCGGCCGGTGGTCGGATACATCTGGAGTGGGGTCAACGGGCACGGCTCCCGGTGGCGCAGGGTGCCGCGGGCGGTCGTGGCGTTCGATGTCGCGACCCTGACCTGGGTGATGGTGTTCGGCGCCAGGTTCCTGGTACAGCACCACCTGTACGACGCGGATCAGACGGGCTGGCTGGCCACCGCACGCATTGCGATGGGTTGGCCGTTGACCGCGGTTGCGGCCCTGGTGACCTACGTCGCGATCAAGGCCGCCCAGCGCGCCGTGCATGCCGCCTTCCCGGAGCATGCGTCCTCGGACCCACAGGCGCAGCCCGACGTCGAAGCCGACGCGACCGGCCGCGCCGACCCCTGGTCAATGCGACGGCAGCAGTAGCCCGCGTAGTTCGTTCTCCGCCGCCGGAGCGGCGACCAACAGCAGTTCGTCGCCTCCTTCCAGCGGTTCGTCGGGCTGAGGCACGATCACCCGGTCGCCGCGCAGGATGGTGACCAGCGCGGCGTCCCGGGGTAACTGCAGTTTGCGCACGGGCTTGCCGCCCCACGGCGTGTCGTCGGGCAGCGTGATCTCGACGAGGTTGGCGGTGCGCTTGCGGAACTCCATGATCCGGACGAGATCACCGACCGCGACGGCCTCTTCCACCAGCGACGCCAGCAATCGCGGAGTGGACACGGCGACGTCCACCCCCCAGGACTCGTCGAACAGCCACTCGTTGCGCGGGTCGTTGACTCGGGCCACCACCCGCGACACCGCGAACTCCGTCTTGGCCAGCAGTGACAACACGACGTTGGCTTTGTCGTCTCCCGTCGCGGCGATCACCACGTCGAACTCCTCCAGGCGCACCGACTCGAGCAGGCTGAGTTCGCAGGCGTCGCCCAGACGCCAGTGCGCGGCGGGGATGGCGTCGATGTCTATGTGGTCGGTGTTGCGTTCGATCAGGGTCACCTCGTGGCCGTTCTCGAGGAGCTCACGCGCGATCGACCGGCCCACCGCGCCGGCGCCGGCAATCGCCACCCTCATCGGTGTCGCTCCTGCCCTCTTCCGAGCCGAGTCTGCATCGGGAGTGGCGATTCGACGAAATCTTCGCCCTCGGTGCAGATTCGAAGCATCTGCGGACGGCCGTCCGCGCGTTCGTCGGCGCCGCGTCTCACGGCCGTCCCCCTTCGTCGAGGTCCTCCGCGGGCGGCAGTGCCGCGATGGCCACCGCCTCGGCCGCACGACCGGACACTGCCGCAATGTAAACCTGGTCGCCGGCCTGGATCATGGTTCTCGGCTCGGGCAGGACCCCGGCGCCGAAGCGGATCAGGAACGCCACCCGGGCACCCGTCGCGGCTTCCAGGTCGGTGATCCGGTGGCCCGCCCAATCCTCGTGCAGCACAACCTCTGCCACTGCGACATTGCCGGTCGGGTCGCGCCATTTGGCCGTCTCGGTTTCCTGCATCAGCGCATTGAGCAGACGGTCGGTGGTCCACGGCACGGTTGCGACCGTCGGGATGCCCAGCCGTTCGTAGACCGCGGCGCGCTTGGCATCGTAGATGCGGGCCACCACGCGCTTCACGCCGAACCTCTCACGGGCCACCCGAGCCGAGATGATGTTGGAATTGTCACCGGAGGACACCGCCGCGAACGCGCCGGCGCCCTCGATGCCGGCGCGCAGTAACACGTCGCGGTCGAAGCCCATGCCCAACACCCGCTCGCCGGTGAACTCCGGGCTCAACCGCTGGAATGCGGCGTTCTCGCGATCGATCACCGCGACATCATGGCCGATCCTGGCAAGGGCGTCCGCGAGCGAGGCGCCGACGCGACCACACCCCATAACCACTACGCGCACCTGGTTCCTTTCGTCGGTTCTGCGCCGCGCCGCGCCGCGCAAGAAGACGGTACGACGGAACGCTACCGCCGCGAGGACATAGGCATACTCTTGGACCTCGTGTCCAAGCTTTCGACGGCTGCCCGCCGACTCGTTGTGGGACAGCCGTTCCGCAGCGACAAACTGGGCCACACGCTGTTGCCCAAGCGGATCGCGCTCCCGGTGTTCGCCTCCGACGCGATGTCCTCCGTCGCCTACGCGCCGGAGGAGATCTTCCTGGTGCTCTCGGTCGCGGGCCTGGCCGCGTACGCGATGACACCGTGGATCGGACTGGCGGTGGCGTTCGTGATGCTGGTGGTGGTCGCCAGTTACCGGCAGAACGTGCGCGCCTATCCGTCCGGCGGCGGTGACTACGAGGTGGTGACCACCAACCTCGGGCCCACCGCGGGCTTGACCGTCGCGAGCGCACTGCTGGTGGACTACGTTCTGACCGTTGCCGTTTCGATGTCGTCGGCGATGGCCAACATCGGTTCGGCGGTGCCGTACATCGCGCACCACAAGGCCTGGTTCGCGGTCGGGGCAATCCTGATCTTGATGGCGATGAACCTGCGCGGCGTCCGCGAATCCGGAACCGCGTTCGCCATCCCCACATACGCGTTCATCGCCGGCATGGTCGTCATGCTGGGATGGGGTTTGTTCCGTATCTACGTGCTCGGCGAACCCATCCGCGCCGAATCCGCGGAGTTCACCATGCACGCCGAGCGCGGCGAGGTGCTGGGCTTCGCATTGGTGTTCCTGGTGGCCCGGTCGTTCTCGTCGGGTTGCGCGGCGCTGACCGGTGTGGAGGCCATCAGCAACGGCGTGCCCGCCTTCCGCAAGCCCAAGTCGAAGAACGCGGCGACGACGCTGCTGATGCTGGGCGCCATCTCGGTGACGCTGCTGATGGGCATCATCGTTCTCGCCAAGGGGATCGGCGTGCAGATCGTCGACGACCCGGCGACCCAACTCGAGGGCGCCCCGCCCGGGTATCACCAGAAGACGCTGGTGGCGCAGTTGGCGCAGGCCGTGTTCGGCGGCTTCCACCTCGGCTTCCTGCTCATCACCATCGTCACGGCGTTGATCCTGGTGCTGGCGGCCAACACCGCGTTCAACGGATTCCCGGTGCTGGGGTCGATCCTGGCGCAGGACAGTTACCTACCGCGCCAGTTGCACACCCGCGGTGACCGGCTGGCGTTCTCCAACGGGATCCTGTTTCTGTCGCTGGCGGCGATCGCGTTCGTGGTGGCGTTCCGCGCCGAGGTGACCGCGCTGATCCAGCTGTACATCGTCGGCGTGTTCGTGTCGTTCACGTTGAGCCAGATCGGCATGGTCCGGCACTGGACCCGGCTGCTGCGCACCGAGACCGACGTCGCAGAGCGGCGCCGGATGATGCGTTCGCGGGTGGTCAACACCATCGGCTTCCTGTGTACCGGCTTGGTTCTGCTGGTGGTGCTCGTGACCAAGTTCCTTGCCGGTGCCTGGATTGCGATCGTCACGATGACAGCGCTGTTCGCCCTCATGAAACTCATCCACCGGCATTACGCGGCGGTCGGGCGCGAGCTGGCCAGTCAGCAGGCCGACGTCGAAGCCATGGTGCTGCCGAGCCGCAACCACGCCGTCGTGCTGGTGTCCAAACTCCACCTGCCCACGTTGCGGGCGCTGGCCTACGCCCGGGCCACCCGGCCGGACAACCTGGAAGCCATCACGGTCAGCGTCGACGACGGCGAGACCAAGGCCCTGGTGTCCGAGTGGGCGCACAGCGATATCAGTGTGCCGCTCAAGGTGATCGCCTCGCCGTATCGCGAGGTCACCCGCCCGGTGCTCGCCTACGTCAAACGGATCACCAAGGACTCGCCGCGCACCGTGGTGACAGTGTTCATCCCGGAGTACGTGGTCGGACACTGGTGGGAGCAGATCCTGCACAACCAGAGCGCGCTGCGGCTGAAGAGCCGGCTGTTGTTCGAACCCAACGTGATGGTGACTTCGGTTCCCTGGCAACTCAATTCGTCGGAGCGGCTCAAGACGCTGCAGCCGCAGTCCGCGCCCGGTGACGCCCGACGGGGCTTTTTGGATTGAACGCTCTCACGCTGACGGCAGGCGCACCCGCCAACGGCGGCAGCTGCGTGGCCCGCGACCACGGCCGGGTGGTGTTCGTCCGCTACGCGCTGCCGGGCGAGACGGTGCGCGCGCGTGTCACCGACCAACGCGGATCCTATTGGCACGCAGAGGCCGTTGAGATTCTCGAGCCTTCCCCGGACCGGATCGACCCGATCTGCCCGATCGCCGGGGCAGAGGGTGCCGGCTGTTGTGACATGGCGTTCGTCGAGCCCGTCGCACTGCGCGCCCTCAAGGGCGAGGTGGTGGCCAACCAGTTGCAGCGGCTGGGCGGTCACCGGTGGTCCGGAACGGCGGAACCGGTCGGCGACACCGCGGCCACGGAGTGGCGAACCCGGGTGCGGTTGGAGGTCGGCGCCGACGGTCGGCCCGGATTTCACCGCTACCACAGCACCGAACTGTTCGGCGATCTGCGGTGCGCCCAGGTACCGCCGGGCATGCTCGACGACCTGCCGGTAGACGGTGCAGGGGTGGGCGATCAACTCCATGTCGTGCTGGACGACGACGGCGTGCGGCACGTGGTGTGCGCCGGGCGGCACCGGCGCACCCGCGTGCTGGCGGGCGGATACGAGGGCGGGCAGCGGGTCGGCGACCGGGTCTGGCGGTTGCCGGTCACCGCGTTCTGGCAGGCCCATCGCAGCGCCGCCGCGGTCTACAGCGCGCTGGTGGCCGACTGGGCGGCCGCGGCGCCGGCCGCGACGGTGTGGGACCTCTACGGCGGTGCGGGCCTGTTCGCGCACGTGCTCGCCGCGGCGGTGGGAGAGGACGGCCAGGTTTTCAGCGTGGACACCTCGCGGGCCGGCGCCCGGGCGGGCCGGGTTGCGCTTGCCGACCTGCCCCAGGTCCGGTTCGTCACCGAGTCGGTCCGACGGGCGCTGCCACGTCTGCCGAAACCCCAACTGGCGGTGCTCGATCCGCCGCGTGCGGGCGCCGGCCGGGAAGTCGTCGACCAGGTGGCGGCGACCGGAGTACCCCGGGTGATCCACATCGGCTGTGAGGCGGCCGCGTTCGCCCGCGACATCGGGTTGTACCGCGGGTACGGATACACCCTGGAGGCGCTGAGGGTATTCGACGCCTTCCCGCTGACGCACCACGTGGAGTGCTTCGCGTTGCTGTCGCGGTGAAGGTCCGGACCGACGCTGCTATGTTGACGCCGGGTGTGCCGGGAAGTCTGGTCGGCGTCACTGAAGGCCGGCCCGGGAGCACTCCATGACGTCACGGATCCTCACCCGTGGATCGTGGCCGGAGGCCAGCCGCCTTGCCGAGGTTCTGCGCAAGGAGACCGTCGGCGGTGTCCTGTTGCTGGTCGCCGCGAGCGCCGCGGTGATCTGGGCGAACTCACCGTGGTCGGCCGGCTACCAGCGGGTCTCGGAATTCGTCGTGGGACCGCGGGCCCTGCACCTCGACCTGTCGGTGGCGGCCTGGACGGCCGACGGACTGCTGGCCGTCTTCTTCTTCGTGGTCGGGGTCGAACTGAAACGGGAGTTCGTCGTCGGCGATCTTCGGGATCCGGCACGCGCTGCGCTGCCCGTCCTGGCGGCGGTCGGCGGCATGGTGGTGCCGGCCGCGATCTACCTTGCGACGAATCTGGCGGCCGGATCGCGTGACACCCTGGCTGGCTGGGCCGTACCCACCGCCACCGACATCGCCTTTGCGCTGGCGGTGCTGGCCGTGATCTCCACCCACCTGCCGACCGCGCTACGCACGTTCCTGCTGACGCTGGCCGTGGTCGACGACCTGCTGGCGATCACGGTCATCGCGGTCTTCTACACCGATCAGCTGTCGCCGGGGATGCTGGCGGCGGCCATCCTCCCGATGGCGGTCTTCGGCCTGGCCGTGCAGCGCGGCGTCACCCGGTGGTGGATTCTGCTGCCGCCGGCCATCTGCGCCTGGGCGCTGGTACACGCCAGTGGTGTCCACTCCACGGTCGCCGGAGTGCTGTTGGGGTTCACCGTCCCGGTACTGGGATCCCATGCTTCCGCCGAGAAGTTCGAGCACGTCATGCGGCCGATCTCGGCGGGGTTCGCCGTGCCGGTGTTCGCATTCTTCGCCGCGGGCGTCACCGTCGGGGGTTGGTGGGGCCTGACCGGTTCGCTCGGGGATCCGGTGGCGCTCGGGGTGATCCTCGGACTGGTTGTCGGCAAACCCGTCGGCGTGCTGCTCACGACGTACCTGCTGGCCCGGTTCACACATGCGAACCTGGACGACGACTTGGCCTGGCGTGATGTTGTCGGGGTTTCACTGCTCGCCGGGATCGGCTTCACGGTGTCGCTGCTGATCGGCGAACTCGCCTTCGGCCACGGCACACCCGAAGGCGACGACGTGAAGATCGCTGTCCTGGTCGGCTCCTTCGCCGCAGGCCTGCTCGCCGCGGTCGTGCTACTGAGTCGTAACGCCGCCTACCGCCGGATACACGAGGCCGAAACCGCCGACACCGACCACGACGGTGTGCCGGATGTCTACGAGATTCCCGGGGACTGATTTCAGGTTGCGTGCGTACACTGACCGAATGCTTGAACAGATCCGCGGTCCCGCTGATCTGCAGCACCTTTCGCAGGCACAGCTGAGTGACCTTGCTCACGACATCCGGGACTTCCTGATCCACAAGGTGGCCGCCACCGGCGGGCATCTGGGGCCGAACCTTGGCGTCGTGGAGTTGACGCTTGCGTTGCACCGGGTTTTCGACTCACCGCACGACCCGATCATCTTCGACACCGGACACCAGGCCTACGTGCACAAGATGCTCACGGGACGAAGCGCGGATTTCGATACGCTCCGGACGAAAGACGGACTTTCGGGATATCCGTCGCGCGCGGAGAGCGAGCACGACTGGGTGGAGTCCAGCCATGCGTCGGCGGCGCTTTCCTACGCCGACGGTCTGGCCAAGGCCTTCGAACTGACCGGCCACCGCAACCGGCACGTGGTGGCCGTCGTCGGTGACGGCGCGCTCACCGGCGGCATGTGCTGGGAGGCGCTGAACAACATCGCCGCTGCCAGACGCCCAGTGGTGATCGTCGTCAACGACAACGGTCGCAGCTACGCGCCGACCATCGGCGGATTCGCCGACCATTTGGCCACCCTGCGTCTGCAGCCCGGTTACGAGAAGCTGCTGGAGAAGGGCAAGAACGCGCTGCGCGCCGTGCCGGTCGTCGGCGAGTTCTGCTACCAGTGCATGCACAGCGTGAAGGCGGGTATCAAGGACGCGCTCTCGCCGCAGGTGATGTTCACCGATCTCGGCCTGAAGTACGTCGGCCCGATCGACGGTCACGACGAGCACGCCGTGGAGAACGCGCTGCGGCATGCCCGCGGGTTCAACGCACCGGTGATCGTGCATGTCGTCACCCGCAAGGGCATGGGCTACGGCCCGGCCGAGGCCGACGAGGCCGAGCAGATGCACGCCTGCGGTGTGATCGATCCGCTGACCGGCCTGGCGACTTCCGAAGCCGCGCTGGGCTGGACGTCGGTGTTCTCCGACGAGCTGATCAGGCTGGCGGGCAGGCGCCGCGATGTCGTGGCGATCACCGCCGCGATGCCCGGTCCCACCGGCCTCGCGGCGTTCGGGCGGCAGTTCCCGGACCGTGTGTTCGACGTCGGCATCGCCGAGCAGCACGCGGTCACCTCGGCGGCGGGTCTGGCGATGGGCGGCCTGCACCCCGTGGTGGCCATCTACTCGACCTTCCTGAACCGGGCTTTCGACCAGGTGATGATGGATGTTGCCCTGCACCGGCTGCCGGTCACGCTGGTGCTCGACCGGGCCGGGATCACCGGGCCCGACGGCGCCAGTCACAACGGCGTGTGGGATCTCTCGATGCTGGGCATCGTGCCGGGTATGCGGGTCGCCGCGCCCCGCGACGCCGGCCGGCTGCGTGAGGCACTGGGTGAGGCACTGGCCGTCCGCGACGGGCCGACGGCGCTTCGTTTCCCCAAAGGTGATGTGGGCGCGGACATTCCGGCGCTGGAGCGGCGATCGGGCGTCGACATCCTGGCGGTGCCGTCCGCCGGGCTGAGCCACGATGCGCTGCTGGTGTCGATCGGCCCGCTGGCCACCATGGCGCTGGCCACCGCCGAACGGTTGCGCAAGCAGGGCATCGGTGTGACGGTCGTCGACCCACGCTGGGTGCTGCCGGTTCCCGATGCCATCGTCGACCTGGCCCGTGGTCACAAACTGGTGGTGACACTCGAGGACAACGGCGTTGCCGGCGGTATCGGGTCGGCGGTGTCGGCCGCGTTGCGCCACGCCGAGGTCGATGTCCCCTGCCGTGACGTGGGGGTGCCGCAACGGTTCCTGGCGCATGCGTCGCGCGGTGAGGTACTGGCCGAGATCGGCCTCACCGACCAGCACGTCGCCCGCCAGGTCACCGGATGGATTGCCGCCCTGAACAACTCGATGTCCGAGCACGAGGTCAGCGGGCGATTCGACTGATTCGGTCCAGCGGACCGGTCTAGGACAGCGGCGCCAGCGCCTCGGCCAGCACCGGCACCGCCAGTTCCCGCTGCCAGGGCCGGGCGCCGCCATCGCGCAGCACCGCCTCGACGGCCGTCGCGGTGTCCTGGGCGGACTGCCAGTCCCAACACAGCCACCGCACCAGTTCGGGAGCCAACAGGTTCTCGGTGGGGACGTTGACCCGCTCCGACAGGCTGCTCAGAGCGGTCCGGGCAGCCTCGAGGCGCGCGGCGGCCTCGGGGTTACGCCTGCTCCATCGAACCACCGGCGGCGGCTCGTTCTGTGGTTCGAAGGAGTCCGGCGGATCGGGGTCTTCCCGGCCCTTGGCCAGGGCATCGAGCCAGATGTGGGCGCTACGGCGCTGTTTGGGACCCCCGAACACCGGCAGTTTGACCAGTTCGTCGATCGTCTTCGGATCGGCCCGTGCCGCTTCGATGATCGCCGAGTCGGGCAGCACTCGCCCGGGAGCGATATCGCGGCGCCGGGCGATGTGGTCGCGCACCGTCCACAGTTGGCGCACCTCGGCCAGTGTGCGCCGGTTGCGCACCTTGTGGATGCCCGACGTACGCCGCCACAGGTCGCGGCGGGTGACCTGCGCCTCGGAGGTGCGGACGTACTCGAACTCCTGTGCGGCCCAATCGGTCTTACCCTGGCCGGCCAGCACGTTCGAAATGGCCTCGCGAAGTGCCAGCAGCACCTCGACGTCCAGTGCGGCGTAGTTCAGCCAGGCCGCCGGAAGCGGGCGTTTGGACCAGTCGGCGGCGCCATGACCCTTGGCCAGCCCCAGCCCGAGCAGGCGTTGGACCATCGCGGCCAAGTTGACCCGGTCGTATCCGGCGAGTCGGCCCGCCAGTTCGGTGTCGTACAAGGTGGGTGGTCGCATCCCGACCTCCGCCAGACACGGAAGATCCTGATCGGCGGCGTGCAGCACCCACTCGTCGCAGGCCAGCACGTCGGCCACCGGTCGTAACGCGATCAGCGGGTCATTGCCGTGGCTGACCGGGTCGATCAGCACGGTGCCCGCGCCCGCACGGCGGATCTGGATCAGGTAGGCCCGATTCGAGTACCGGAACCCCGACGCCCGTTCGGCGTCCACCGCGAACGGGCCGTGCCCGCTCGCTAAAAGGTCTGCCGCCGAGGCGATTTCATCTGCGTACACCGAAAGCGGGGCAACCCCGTCCGCGGGTGCCAGCAGGGGGACGGGTTCGGGTTCGGGCTCAGCCTCGTCGGCCTCGGATCGAGCGTCGATCATGTCACACGCGGGACCGCGAGCCGAGGTCGGTGACCCCCACCGGCGGCAGGCCCGCGGCGTGCTCGAGCACCTCGCAGAATGCCTGAACGTGAACCCCGAGGTTCGGCGTCGTCGCCGTCCAGGATGCGCGCAACTCCAGCTGGTGGGCACGTGGCGGCCCCGAGATGTCGCCGTACCGCACCGACGTGGTGGCGGTGACGGTGCCGCCGAGCGCGGTCACTTGATCCGCACGGGCGTCCAGCGCCTCGACCAACCAGCTCCACGCCACCTCGGGCAGCAGGGGGTCGATGGCCTCGGTGGAGTCCAGGTCGGCCTGGATGTAGGCGACCAGACGCATGGTGCCGTCCCAGGCGTCCGAACCTTCGGGGTCATGCAGCAGGATGAGCCGTCCGAACGCGTCGCCCTCGGACTGTTCCGGGATGACGGGGGCCTCCGGGTGCTTGACCTCCGCGCCTATCGCATAGCTGAACGGTGCCAGCCGCTGCGGTGGGCGGATTGGCCCCAGCTCGATCTCCGGCCGCACCCTGGCGGCGTTCATGGCTTCCACGGCGTCGTGGAATTCGGCCGGTTCACCGGAGGTCACGACAATTGACGCTAGACCCATCAGCGCAGCCACCGGCGCAGGCGCGCCGCCTTTTGGGGCCGCCGGGGCCTGATGGCAGCATGGACGGCGATGAATACCCGCCGTGAGCTGCCCGACTCGCCCTACCTGGCCGCCGCCGCAGGCCGCAAACCGTTCCGGGTGCCGGTGTGGTTCATGCGGCAGGCCGGCCGCAGTCTGCCCGAATACCGCGCACTGCGTGCTGCGCACCGCATGCTGGACGCCTGCTTCGACGCCGACCTGGTCTGCGAGATCACCATGCAGCCGATCCGCCGACACCGGGTCGACGCCGCCATTCTGTTCTCCGACATCGTGGTGCCGCTGCGGGGTGCCGGCATCGACCTGGACATCGTCGCCGACGTCGGACCGGTGATCGCCCATCCGGTCCGCACGGCCGCCGACGTCGCGGCGATCAAACCGCTTGACCCGCACCAGGTTTCGCCGGTGTCCGATGCGGTGTCGCAACTTGTCGGCGCGCTCGGGGAGGTGCCGCTGATCGGCTTCGCCGGCGCGCCGTTCACGCTGGCGTCGTATCTGGTCGAAGGCGGCCCGAGCAAGCATCACGAGCGCACCAAGGCGATGATGCTGGGCGATCCGGCGACCTGGCACGCGCTGATGACCGCGCTGACCGACATCACCATCGCGTTCCTGCAGGTACAGGTCGCCGCAGGGGTCGATGCCATCCAGCTGTTCGACTCGTGGGCGGGCACGCTGTCGCAGGCCGACTATCGTGGTTTGGTGCTGCCGCACTCGGCCAGGGTGTTCGCCGCCCTCGCCGATGCCGGCCTGCCGATGACGCATTTCGGGGTGGGCACCGCCGAGTTGCTCGGCGCGATGGGCGAAGCAGGCGCCACCGTGGTGGGCGTGGACTGGCGGACCACCCTCGCCGATGCGGCGACCCGGGTACCACCGGGGACAGCGCTGCAGGGAAACCTCGATCCCGTCGTGCTGCTGGCCGGCTGGGACATCATCGAACAACGGGCCCGGGCCGTGGTCGCCGACGGCCGTCGTGCCGTCGACGCGGGTGCGGCCGGTCACATCTTCAACCTCGGGCACGGCGTGATGCCGGCGACCGACCCCGCTGTGCTGACCGACCTGGTGGCCCTGGTGCACTCGTTGTGAGTAGATCGTATTGTGTTGTCGGCGGCGGTATTTCGGGCCTGACAGCGGCTTACCGGTTGCGCCGTGCGGTCGGCGACGACGCGGACATCACCGTCTTCGATCCGGCCGACCGGCTCGGCGGCGTCCTGCGTACCGAGCAGGTGGCCGGGCAGCCGCTGGACATCGGGGCCGAGGCGTTCGTCGTCCGTCGCCCCGAAGTCATCGATCTGCTCGCCGAGCTGGGCCTGACCGCGCGCCGCATCGCCACGACCGGCGCGCGGCCGCTGATCTACAGCGGGGCGCGGCTGCATCCGATGCCGGCCGGCACCGTCAACGGAGTCCCGAGTTCGGCGGCGTCGATGACCGGACTGGTCGACGATCGAACCATCGAGCGGATGGCGGGCGAGCCGAACCGGGCGATGGGGTGGCAACCGGGCGGTGACGTCTGCGTCGCCGACGTGGTTGCCGACCGATTCGGCCCGCAGGTGGTGGCCCGTTCGGTGGATCCGATGCTGGCCGGCGTATATGCGGGCTCGGCGGCGACGATCGGTATGCGGGCAGCCGTGCCCACGGTGGCCGTCGAACTGGATCGCGGGGCGCCGAACCTGACCGAAGCCGTGCGTGCGGCACTGCCCCCGACGACGGCCGGGCCGGTGTTCGGTGCCGTCGACGGCGGCTACCAGGTACTGGTGAACGCGTTGGTGGACGGCAGCGGGTTGCGTTGGCACAGCACCGCAATCGAGAGTCTGGCGGCGGACGACGCCGGCTGGAGCCTGCGCGACGACGAGGGCACGCAGTGGCACGCCGACGGCGTGGTGTTGGCGTTGCCCGCGCCGCGGCTGGGCCGGCTGATCGCGCCGGTGGCCCCGCGGACCGCGGCGGCCGCAGGCCGGATAGCCTGCGCGTCCTCGGTGGTGGTGGCGCTCGCGGTACCCGCCGGCACACCGCTGCCGCGGAATTCCGGTGTCCTGGTGGCCAGCGGAGAAGGGTTGCGCGCCAAGGCGGTCACGCTGTCGACGCGCAAATGGGGAGCCCGTGGCAACGTCGAGTTGCTGCGGCTGTCGTTCGGCCGGTTCGGCGATCCCGGGGAACTTGCCCGCGATACCTCCGATGACACCCTGCTGGCGTGGTCGTCGGCCGATCTGGGGACGGTGTTCGGCATCGAGGTCGATCTCGTCGACGCGCGGGTACATCGGTGGCTGGACGCCATGCCGCAATACGGTCCCGGCCACGCGGGGCTGGTGGCCGAATTGCGGGCCGGGCTGCCGGAAGGCCTGGCAGTGGCCGGCGGCTACCTCGACGGGATCGGGGTACCGGCGTGTGTCGCGGCCGCTGGGCGGGCGGTGGAGTCGCTCATGTCGCCGAGAATTGGGTTCTGAACACAAAACCCCAGGTAAGGGTGTAACAAACCCAACTCTCGGCGCGTGGCACGATAGTTGCCATGGCCAAGCTGGACTACGACAAACTCAACGCCACCACCCGCTACATGATGATCTCGGTGTTCGCGGTGAACCCCGGTGAACTGGGCGGGGACCGCGCCGAGGTGATCGACGACGCGGCGACGTTCCTCAAGCAGCAGGAAGAGAAGGGTGTCGTGGTGCGCGGTCTGTACGACGTGGCCGGCATGCGCGCCGACGCCGACTACATGATCTGGACGCACGCCGAGCGGGTCGAGGATCTGCAGGCCACCTACACCGGGTTCCGGCGGACCCTGCTGGGCCGGCTCAGTGAACCGGTGTGGAGTGCCGCCGCCCTGCACCGCGCGGCGGAGTTCAACAAGAGTCACATCCCGGCGTTCATCGCCGGCGAGCCCGCCGGGGACTACGTCTGCGTGTATCCGTTCGTGCGGTCGTTGGAGTGGTACCTGTTGCCCGACGACGAGCGGCGCAAGATGCTCGTCGAACACGGGATGGCCGGCCGGGACTACCCGGACGTGCGGGCCAACACGGTGCCGGCGTTTGCGCTCGGCGACTACGAGTGGATTCTGGCCTTTGAGGGCCCGGACCTGGGCCGCATCGTGGAGTTGATGTGGAAGCTGCGCTACACCGACGCCCGCCGGCACGCCCGGGAGGAGACTCCGTTCTTCACCGGGCCGCGCCGCGGGGTCGAAGAGTTGGTCAACGCACTCACCTAACCCTGCCGAGCAGACGCGGCGGTCAGGAAGTGGGCGTCAACCGCAGGGAGATCGAGTTGATGCAGTACCGCTGGTCGGTCGGCGTCGGGTAACCCTCGCCGGTGAACACGTGACCCAGGTGGCTGTGGCAGCTGGCGCACAGTACTTCGACGCGGTGCATGCCGTGCGAGTCGTCGGGCCGAAGGATCACCGCATCCGAATGCGACGGGTCGAAGAACGACGGCCAGCCGCAGTGCGAGTCGAATTTCTCTGTGCTGCGGAACAATTCGGCACCGCAGGCCCGGCACTCGTACACGCCCTCGGTGTGGGTGTCGGTGTACTCGCCGACCCCCGGCCGCTCGGTGCCGGCCTGACGCAGCACCGCGAACTCCTCGGGGGTCAGCTTCTGGCGCCATTCGTCATCGGTGAGCTGCACCTTTGCGGGCGGTAGATCCGATGGGCTGCGGGTCATGCGCCTACGCTAGCGCGCGGCGGGCGCACGAGCCATGGCGGATCGATGCCGTCGGCGAGCCGGCCGTCCGAGCGGGCGTCCAGGTAGCGGAAGTACAGCACGCAGAACACCACGATCAACAACAGCGACCACCCGTAGGTGATCTTCATGTATTCCAGGAACCGGCCGGTGGTGGGCCAGCGCCACATCAGCCAGCGGTCCAGCGTCAGGAAGCCGTAGGCGGCCAGCCAGGCGGGCCAGTTGCGCAGCACCGAGTTGGGCAACACCACCGTCATCAGGAACGGGAACAGCATCATCGAGTAGTAGCCCTGCGCCAACGACAGCACCAGCCACGAGGTCGCCAGCAGCACACCCGCCGAGGTCAGCATCCAGAACAACGGGTCGCGGGCCCGGTAGTACCGGTAGAGCAGCCACAGACTCACCGCGGCCAACGCCAGGAAGAGCACCCGCAATGCCATGATTAGCCACATCGGCAGCCCGTAGTAGGTGCCGTTGCCCAGGATCGAGGAGTTGAAGTAGTCACGGGTGCCCAGGATGTAGGGCAGCGTGTACTTGACGAAGCTGCGCGAGTCGGTCACCAGCGGCCACGCGACCACGTTGAACACCACCGGCACGGCGAACGCCGTCGTCAGCGTGCGCCACTGCCGGTTGAGCAGCGGGATCAGCAACAGCACCGCCAGCACCGGTTTCACCACCAGCGACAGCCCGATGGCCACGCCGGCCCACCACTGATCGCGCTCCCTACCGGAGAGCAGCCACCGGAAGAACAGCACCTCGGCGAGCAGAATGCAGCCGTTGATGTTGGTGAAAACCAATGTGTTGGTTACGGATTCGGTGACGAACATGGCCGTCAACAGGGCCGGCAGCGCCACCGAGGACAACGAAAAACCGAACATCCGTACCAGCAGGCAGGCTGCTGCGATGATCGCGACGGCATTGACGGCGACGAACCAGTTGTGCGACGCGAAGATGGAGTCGATGTAGCCGAACGGGGCCATCAGTAGGGTGCCGCCCGGCGGATACAGGTAGTGCGGGTCGACGTACTCCAGATGCTCGTTGTAGATGTCCGCGCCGGCCCGGAAGTTGCGGACCGCGCGATACACCGGCGCCCAGTCGTCGGTGATGTAGCCGTTGCTGGTCAGCACCCAGCTGCGGTGGATGATCGACATGATCGCGATGGGCCACAACGCCGTACGCACTACCTCGGCCGTGCTCATGGGAGAGGTGCGGGGTCGGAAAGCTCTCAGGACAGCCGTCACGCCCGCACCGTACACCGGGGAATGGAACGCACGCCTCAGGCGGGGCAGTGCGTGTCCGTCGACGGCACCTTGCCGCTGTCGATGTAGCCCGCCAACGGCGGCAGGGCACACGCCGAGTAGATCGACGCTCCGTGCCCGATGCCCTGCCAGATCACCCGTTTGCTGGCGGCGCCTGCGTTGATGATCGTGGCGGCGGTGGCTGCCACGCCCTCGCTGCCGGAGATCGGGTCGTTCTGCACACCCATCAGCAGCACGTCCACCTTGAGGTTCTTCGGATCCTTGGGCGCCGATCCGCTGGGCCAGTTGAGGCACTTGACCAGGCTGAGCGCCGCGACGCTGCCGAACTGCGGGAAGACCTTGTTCCACTGCACGACGAGCTCCCGGACCCGGTCCGGGGTGGGACGGTTCAGCGCGTCGCTGCAGCGGTTGATGAACTGACCGTCGGTTTCCCGGACGGCTTCGGCCTGGCTGATCAGGTTCATCAACGGGGCGTCGTCACCGGCTCGTGCCGCCGCCAGCGTCCGGGCCAGCCGGTCGGTGGCGGCCAACCGGTCACCGTCGGGGAAGCCCAGCGACATGACCAGGGCGTTGACCATCGCGGCCAGTGACGCGCCGCCGGCGCCGCGGCCCGCTCGTGCGGCCGAGAGCAGCGCATCGACCGCGCCCTTGGGGTCGGGGCCCAGCGCGCAGTTCGTGGCGGCACACTGCGACGAGAACGCCTCCAGCGCGGCCTGCTGACCCTTCACCTGCTGTTCGGCGGCGCCCTCCGCGCCGATACCGAGCGGGACGGGGGAGTCCAGCGCCAGCCGGGCGACCTTGTCGGGATGCGAGCCGGCGTAGGCCAGCGCCACCTGCGCGCCGTTGCCGATACCCAGCAGCGCCAACGAGGGCACATCCCAGATACCGCGCAGCTGCTCGAGGTCCTCGGCGGCGTGCGCGTTGTCGTAGGCCGACCCACCCGGGGCGATGGTGTCGGTGCAACCGGTGGTGGCGGTCATCGTGACGGCGCCCAGGTTGGCCACCGGGTCGTCGCCCGACTGGAACTGGGCCTGGTCGCGCATCTCCTGGCGGTCGAACAGGTCGCGGCAGTCCACCGGGCTCGACGTGCCCATCCCGCGGCGGTCCACCGCGACGATCGGCCGGGTTTTGAGGACGTCGGCACCGGACCGAGACAGCCACACCGGCAATTGCATCGAGGTCGCGATGTCCGATCCGGTGGTCAGCACCAGGGGGCCGGCGTCGGCGGGTGTGGCGACCGAGCGGGCGCGCACCACACCGACCGACAGCTTGCCGGAGGCGCCGTTGATCGGGTCGAGGTCGGCCTCGAAGGTGGCGCAATCGAGGGTGACTCCGGCCACGGCGGGCACCGCCGCGTCGTCGAACGCCCGGGCGGTGCATTCCCGCCACGCGAGTTCGTTCTTGGGCGCGGCGATCTGCGGCGGACCTTCGGGTGCGGCCGTTGTGGCGGGTGCGCCGTCGCCGGCGTTGTGGCTGGAGTCCGATGCGTAGCGCGGGTTGGCCGCGAGGATCGGCACGCATCCGGACAGCAGCACACTGGCCGTCACGAGCACCGAGGCGAACTGGACCGACCGACTCACGCTGACCACAGTAGCGACCGGAGCGTTCGGCTCACTCGCGCACGTAGCGCGTGTAGAGGTAGCCGGCCTCGTCGGCGAGCAGGTGGGCGCGGCGCATCGGCGTCAGAACCTGGCCCGTACCGGTGGCGATCCGGCGGGCCTGGCCGCCGACGAGTACGGGGGCCACCGACAGACACAGTTCGTCGAGCAGGTCGGCCTCGATGAATGTGCTGTGCAAGGTGGGTCCGCCCTCGGTGAGCACCCGCGCCAACCCGCGCGACGCCAGCGTCGCCAGGACCGTTGCGACGTCCACGACGTCTGGGTCGCCTGCGGAACAATCCAGGACCTCGGCGCGGGCGCCGAGCCGGTCACGGGTCGGGGCCGCCGCAGCCGTGCAGGTAAGCACGAGCGGGGGCACCTCCGTCTTGGTGAACACCTTCATTCCGTGGTTCAGCCGGCCCGACTGGGTGACGATCGCGATCGGTGGCACCTCGGACTGGCCGCGGGTGCTCCGGGCCTGACGCGCGGCGGCCGACAGTTGGGCGCCGCCATAGTTCTCGATGCGCACCGTGCCGGCACCGACCACGATTACGTCGGCCAACTCGCGCATCGTCTGGAAGAGGGCTTTGTCGCCGGGCCCGGCCAGCCCGCCGGACTTGCCGTCCGCGGTGGCGCCGCCGTCCAGGCTGCCGATGAAGTTGGACCGCACCCAGCAGCGTTGCGGGTGATCGGGGTAGGAGTACAACTCGGTCAACCGGGCATCGTCGACCTGCTTGCCGGTGTCCAGCAGTGTGAGTTCAGTCCCAGCGTGGGGTTCGGGCATGAGTACGATTGCAGCACGTCGCTACAGTTCTGCGCATGCACGCCCCCGCCCACCTCGTGGACCGCCATCCGACGGTGACGCCGGAGCGCTTGATCGCCCAACTCATTCCGCCGCCCACCTTCGCCGATGTCAGCTTCGACAACTACCGGCCCGATCCGGCCGAGCCGACCCAGGCCGCGGCCGTGCAATCATGCCGGGACTTCAGTGTGCAGGCGGTGGCGCGCCGGGCCGGCAAGAAGAGACTGTTCGGCAAGCGGGAGGTGCTGCCCGGTGTCGGGCTGTACCTCGACGGCGGGTTCGGCGTCGGAAAGACGCACCTGGTCGCGTCCACGTACTACACCCTGCGGTCGGCGGACGCCGGGCCCGCGGCGTTCGCGACCTTCGGTGAGCTCACCCAACTGGCCGGCGTGTTCGGGTTCGTGGAGTGCATCGATCTGCTGTCGCAGTACGTCGTCGTGTGCATCGACGAGTTCGAACTCGATGACCCCGGCAACACCACACTGGTGTCGCGGATGCTCTCCCAGTTGGTGGAGCGCGGCGTCTCGATTGCGGCGACGTCCAACACGCTGCCCGAGCAGCTCGGTGAGGGCAGGTTCGCCGCCCAGGACTTCCTGCGCGAAATCCACACGCTGGCAAATATTTTCGTGACGGTGCGGATCGAGGGTCCGGACTACCGGCATCGCGGTCTGCCACCCGCGCCGGAGCCGCCAACCGACCAACAGGTGACCGCCGCGGCCGCGGCGGTGCCCGGCGCCACGCTCGATGACTTCGACACGCTGTGCACGCACCTGGCGACCATGCACCCGTCGCGGTACCTGACGCTGATCGAAGGCGTGAGCGGAGTGTTCCTGACGGGTGTGCACGCGCTGGACGACCAGAACGTGGCGCTGCGGCTGGTGTCGCTGACCGACCGGCTCTACGACGCCGGCATTCCGGTGGTGGCCTCGGGGGACAAGCTGGACACCATCTTCAGCGCGGAGATGTTGGCGGGCGGTTACCGCAAGAAGTATCTGCGCGCGACGTCGCGTCTGCTGGCGTTGACCGCCGCGGGTAGGTAAACCGCTACAGGTTCTGCACCATCACGTAGTCGTGCTCGACGCCGGCGCCGAGCCGGAAGGTCTTGGTGCCGGTTACGGCGAAGCCCTGTTTGGCGTAAAAGCGTTGTGCATGTTGGTTTTCCTGATTGACGCCCAACCACAGGCAGGCGGCCCGCTGTTGGCGGGCGTAGTCCACGGCGGCGTCCATCAGCCGCCCGGACACCGCCGAGCCATGGGCTCGAGGCAGTACATAGATCTTGGACAGTTCGACCGCCGGCCTGGCCGTCACCGCGCACTGCACATCCGGGTCGTCGGGCACACCGCGAATCAGCATGGCGTAACCCAAGATCCGGCCCTCGTCACACGCGATGAACACGGCGCGGCCCACATCCTTGACGTAGTCGGCGAACCGTTCGGCGGAGAGGTTGGCAGCGATGAACGCCGCGACGTTTTCGGGGGTGACGGTGGGCGGGCAGGCCAGCGGGAAGGTCCGTGCGGCGACGTCGGCGAGTTCGGCGACATCGTCCGGCCCTGCCAGGGTTACAAGTCCTCCGACGGCGTCACGCTGACCTCGCGGTCCATGTGCATGACGAACGCTAGTGCCTAACGAGGCGGAGTTCGTTCTCAACGGCGCTGTTGCGAACCCGGTTGGCGAAGGCCATCACGCAGCCGAATTGGATGAGTCCGACCAAAAGGATCGGCCAAAGGGCGCCGCCGATGATCGCATAGCCGTTGCGATGTGGCACCGAATGTCCATGGTCGAAGCGCGGTGCGATCTCGAGCACGGCGGCGACGGTCAACAAAGCGCCTGCCAGATACAGCGTGATCATCGTAGTTGACACCGTCGTCACCACTTTCTTGCGCTTGTACCACTCTGCGTCACCACCCGCCGCTTGGTATGCACAAAACACGGGAGTTACCGAATTGTTGCCTTCATTGAGATGCTCGTCAAACCATGGTTTTGGTGTACAAGTAGAACACGTTTCAGTTTTGAATTTTTTCACGTAATTCAATACAGTTCGTGCAAATCTTGATGCACACGATATATATCTGTATGCTGGTAAAACACGTGATTTTAGATGTTGACGGTAAATTTCGCAGACGTTGCCAATTTGATTGACACACGTTCTTGAAAATCGTGCCTGGCTCTCTGAGCCGAGCCACGGTTTGTCACCCTGGGTGAAATTAATGAAGCGGTGTGATGATGCTAAGCCAAGGTTAAGTTTTCATTATCTAGCGCTATACGTCGCGGTGTGCTCCTCGGTCGATCAACCTCAGGATCGTGGGTTCGCCGGCGCCTCGCTCATGTTGCGCGTCGCTGGGAAGACGACCACGGGAGAGGTTGGCGTCATCTCGTTTGGCGACGAGTTGTTACGGCGCGGATGACTATGCGCCGGTGGTCGTCATCGCCGACGTATCCACGATCGAGGATGCCCTGATCGGAGAACTCTGGCCCGGTCGGTGTCGCTGGCCGAGACGACTCCGATGGTCAGCTGCCCTTGGGCATCGGGCACGCGCCGTCGACGACCAACGGCAGGTTGATCGTCAACGCCTGCAACGTCCCGCCGGTGTCGTTTGTCCCGCCCGCGATGATGCACTTGCCCTCGACAATGGCGTCGCCATCGACTCGGTGGCGGTCGGCGAACAGGCTCGTGTCGTTGACCTCGACCGTGGTTTTCGTGGTACTGCCATCGGCGGCGAGTGTCGTTAGCACGATCGTTGTCTCACTGACGGAATCGACCGTGCCGCGGAAGCCCCCCAATGGACTGCGCGGAAGCCCCGCGTTGTCACTGCCGCCGGTCTTCTGGCACTGACCGCCACTCGACGCGCCGATCACAACCGCCTCTGCTGTGACGGTGCCGCCTTCTGTTCCGCTTGCGGGCCGGATGGTGAGACACTGCCCAGGGGTGATGTCGGTCAGTTTGGCGGGTGTCAGTTCCATGATCTTGGTCGACGACGAGAATGCCACCGACGCCGATCCCTGGGGTCCGCTCACCTCGATCGTCGTGCCCGACACCGAATCGATCGACCCGACCACCTCGTCTTCACCGTTAATCTTCAACGGAGTTG
>CAYLWH010000053.1:8283-28344 GCA_964387245.1 uncultured Mycobacterium sp. | reverse complement strand
GAAGTAGTGGTCGTAGACGCCGCGGGACTGCCCGTAGATGACCGTGGTGCCGAACCGGGTGGCCAGGAAGGACATCAGCACCGCGACGGTGTACAGCGGGACCACGACCAGGACGCCGGCCACGATCCGGGTGGACGCCAGGTAGGTGACGGCCCGGATTCCCATCACCTCCAGGGCGTCGATCTCCTCGTTGATCCGCATCGCGCCCAGCTGTGCGGTGGCGCCGGCGCCGATGGTGGCGGCCAGCGCCACACCAGCCGTCGCGGGTGCGATGAACCGGACGTTGAGGAACGCCCCGAGGAATCCGGTCAGCGCCTCGATCCCGACGTTGGACAGGGTGTTGTAGCCCTGCACGGCTATCAACGCACCGGTGGACAGGGTGAGGAATCCGATGATGACGACGGTGCCGCCGACGACAGCCAGCGCCCCGGTCCCCATCCCCATGATCGCGATGAGCCGCAACACTTCCGCCGGGTAGCGCCGCACCGCAGCGCCGGTGGACGCCAGGGCGCTGCCGTAGAAGGCGGTCTGCTCCCCCAGTCTGCGGGTGGCGTCGACGATCCGGTTCAGCACCTCGGCGCCGCGGCCCGGGATCTCCAGTTCGGTGGCGGTCACGGTGCGACCTTCACGCCGAAGGCGGTCGCCAGGATGTTGATCAGGAACAGTGCCATGAAGGAGAACACCACGGTCTCGTTGACCCCACTACCGACGCCCGCCGGACCGCCGCCCACCGAAAGGCCCTTGTAGCAGGCGATCAACCCGGCCGAGAGCCCGAACAGCAGCGCCTTGACCAACGACACGATGACCTGTGGGAGGCCGGTGAGCAGGGTCAGGCCCGCGACGAACGCACCGGGCGTCACATGCTGGACGAACACCACGAACACATAGCTGCCGGCGAGCCCGACCACCGCGACCACCGCATACAGCATCAGCGCCACGAACGTCGCGGCCAGGACACGCGGAACCACCAGGGCCTGAACGGGATTGACGCCCATCACCTTCATGGCGTCGATCTCCTCGCGGATGGTGCGCGCCCCCAGATCCGCGCACATCGCGGTGGCACCGGCACCGGCCACCACGATGGCCGTCACCACCGGGCCGACCTGGGTCACCGACGCGAGCGCCGCACCCGCACCGGACAGGTCACCGGCGCCGATCTCGAGCAGCACGATGTTGAGGGTGAACACGATCAGCACGGTGTACGGGATGGACAGCATGACGGTCGGGACAATCGACACCCGGGCGACGAACCAGATCTGGTCGAGCAGTTCCC
Source organism: uncultured Mycobacterium sp. (assembly GCA_964387245.1). Taxonomy (GTDB): domain Bacteria; phylum Actinomycetota; class Actinomycetes; order Mycobacteriales; family Mycobacteriaceae; genus Mycobacterium. Next base: position 27,071 of record CAYLWH010000053.1, on the reverse strand, counting down.
GCCAGGCGACGGGACGCTTGGGCAGCGCTGCAAACGTCTCCGCGGTCAGCACGAAGAATTCCCCGATGGCGTTCAGTGGCCTGCTCGCGACACCTGCGGTCGTCACGGCCTGGCCCCGGGCATTCAGGCTCCATTCGAGTGACGGTGCGGATCGGATCGGAAGTCTAGGAGCGCCGTCGACAGGTGTCGATCCGGGTGGAACGCGACGGACGGGGTTGGTTTCAGCAAATGAATCCACTATCGCCCTGGTCAATATCGGCCCCCGGGGTCATCTGTCCATGTCACCGGGGTGGCGATCATCTCGCCGCGCACCCCCACGAGGGCGGATATACGCGCCCGGCGATGACGATCATGGCGAGCGGAAGGGCACCGGCCAACGCACCGGCGCGGACCGTAAACCCAAGTTTCCCAACGCAGTCCGCATGGCACCCGGCCATCTCCCGGCGAATTCGCCGCACCGCTGAGCCCGCGGGCCGCCGGGGTTCGCGTGCGCGATGGGCGATCGGCCCGGCGTTGCTGCCGCAGCCACCGTCGGTCCACTGCGTCGACGCCGTCAGACACCGGTACGGCAGTCAACCACGGTTTCGAATCACGCAGAACGAAACTTCGTCGGTGTCTTATCAATCACGGTGCGCCGATCTATCGGCACCGTGCCCGCGAATCCGAACACTTGTGCTCAACCCCGCGGAAGGTATTCCCATGTACGACAACAGCACCCAGCGCCGAACCGACCGGTCGCGCCGCTACTCCGACCCGTCGCGCCGTGACATCGACGTGGCCACCGGCATCCTGATCGGGCTGCGAGGCTATTCCGAACGCGACGCGTTCGACGAGCTGGTGGCCGCCACGCACCGGACCGGAGCCGGCATCGCCAGCATCGCCCGGTCGCTCATCGCCATCGCCCGTGGCCGCAGCGATTCGACGCCGGTCCACGACGCGGCCCTGAGGTTGTGGGGCGATGCATTCACCGGTCGCTCGGTATACGTGTAACGGTTCACCTGTTGTCGGCCGCGATCTTGTCGGCCAACAACACGGCCTCCCTTCGACCGAGTTGCCGCAAACCGACGTCCCCATGACGTAACTGGCGGCCGCCCCTACTTCTTGGCCTTGTCACCGGCCGAGTCGGTGGACAGCGCGGCGACGAACGCCTCCTGCGGGACTTCCACCCGGCCGATGGTCTTCATCCGCTTCTTGCCCTCCTTCTGCTTCTCCAGAAGTTTGCGCTTGCGGGTGATGTCGCCGCCGTAGCATTTGGACAACACGTCCTTGCGAATGGCGCGGATGTTCTCGCGGGCAATGATTTTCGTACCGATGGCGGCTTGCACCGGAACCTCGAACTGCTGCCGCGGGATGAGTTCCTTGAGCTTGGTGGTCATCTTCGTTCCGTACGCCGAAGCCCCGTCCTTGTGGACGATCGCGGAGAACGCGTCCACCGCCTCGCCCTGCAGCAGGATGTCGACCTTGACCAGTTGGGCCTCCTGCTCACCGGCCGCCTCGTAGTCCAGGCTGGCGTAGCCGCGGGTGCGCGACTTCAACGAGTCGAAGAAATCGAAGATGATCTCGCCCAGTGGCATCGTGTAGCGCAGCTCCACCCGCTCCGGCGACAGATAGTCCATACCGCCCAACTCGCCGCGTCTCGACTGGCACAGTTCCATGATGGTGCCGATGAACTCACTGGGCGCGATGACGGTGGTCTTGACGATCGGTTCGTAGACGGAGCGGATCTTGCCCTCGGGCCAGTCCGAGGGGTTGGTCACGATGAGTCCTGGATCACCGGGCGCCGTTCCTTCCACCAGCACCCGGTAGACGACGTTGGGCGACGTGGAGATGAGGTCCAGGTCGAACTCCCGCTCGAGCCGCTCGCGGGTGATCTCCATGTGCAGCAGACCGAGAAATCCGCACCGGAACCCGAAGCCCAGCGCAACCGACGTCTCCGGCTCGTAGGTCAGTGCCGCGTCGTTGAGTTGCAACTTGTCCAGGGCGTCACGCAGGTTCGGGTAGTCGGACCCGTCGACGGGATACAGCCCGGAGTACACCATCGGTTTCGGCTCGCGGTAGCCCGTCAGCGCCACTTTGGCGCCGTGCCGGGCCGTCGTCACGGTGTCCCCCACCTTGGACTGCCGGACGTCCTTGACGCCGGTGATCAGGTAACCCACCTCGCCGACGCCCAGGCCCACGCTGGGCTTGGGATCCGGTGAGACGATGCCCACCTCGAGCAACTCGTGGGTGGCGCCGGTCGACATCATCGCGATGCGCTCCCGCGGGGTGATCTTGCCGTCGACGACCCGCACGTAGGTGACCACGCCCCGGTAGACGTCGTAGACGGAGTCGAAGATCATCGCGCGGGCCGGCGCGTCGGGATCGCCTTGCGGAGCGGGGATCTCGCGCACGACGTGGTTGAGCAACTGTCCCACGCCCTCGCCGGTCTTGCCGGACACCCGAAGCACGTCGCCGGGCTCACAGCCGATGATGTGGGCGATCTCACCGGCGTAGCGGTCCGGGTCGGCGGCGGGCAGGTCGATCTTGTTGAGCACCGGGATGATCGTCAGGTCGCGGTCCAGCGCCAGGTACAGGTTGGCCAGTGTCTGCGCCTCGATTCCTTGGGCGGCGTCGACCAGCAGCACCGCACCCTCGCAGGCCTCCAGCGCCCGGGACACCTCGTAGGTGAAGTCGACGTGCCCGGGGGTGTCGATGAGGTGCAGGACGTACTCCTGTCCCCCGCTGACCCATGGCAGTCGCACGTTCTGCGCCTTGATGGTGATGCCGCGTTCCCGCTCGATGTCCATCCGGTCCAGGTACTGCGCGCGCATATCGCGGTCGGCGACGACACCGGTGAGCTGCAGCATCCGGTCGGCAAGCGTCGATTTGCCGTGGTCGATGTGGGCGATGATGCAGAAGTTCCGGATCTGGGCCGGCGCGGTGAAGGTTTTGTCCGCGAAACTGCTGATGGGAATCTCCTGGTGGACGGTCCGGTGGACGCGTCCAGCGTATCCAGCGGCAGCCGTCGCGACACAATCGAACGGCGAAAGCATCGCTATGCTTGGCAGCCATGGCGTCGCAGTGGAAGACGTTTCAGAGGTTCGCCGAACATCTCGTGTTCAGCGAGGCCCCGAAACTCATCAGGCAGTTGCAGGACCCGCAGGCACTGCAGCGGAACCTGCAACACGGGCTGCAGCACGGCCTGGCCATGGGTCTGCGCATGGGGCTGGAAGTGATCGCCGGCGGACCCATCGAGCCGACCAAGGCCATCACCACCGGCCGGCCGGTCACCAAGTCCAGTGTCCCCACCGCGCACCGGGCCCGGCAGATCGTTTACGCCCCCGACCTCGACGGCCAGGCCGACCCCGGAGAGATCGTCTGGACCTGGGTTGTTTTCGAGGACGATCCCACCCGCGGTAAGGACCGCCCCGTCCTGGTGGTGGGCCGCGACCAGAAGACCCTGCTGGGTCTGATGCTCTCCAGCCAGAGCTATCACTCCGACGACCAGACGTGGGTGGCGATCGGCACGGGCTCCTGGGACTACGAGGGGCGGCCGAGCTGGGTTCGGCTGGACCGTGTGCTCGACGTGCCCGAGGAGGGGATCCGGCGCGAGGGAGCGATCCTGGGCCGCGCCATGTTCGACGTCGTCGCGGCCCGGCTGCGCGCGAACTTCTCCTGGAGCTGACCGCACGTCGCAATCGGGCGTTGCCGGTGTCGTACCGCTGCGAACAGCGATCGGTGGCGGCGCCTCGATCCCGGTCAGCAGGCCGTGCATGGGGATTTGCCGCCGTGGGTGCGGTCTGGCGGTTCGATCCGGCGCCAGGGCACTCTTGTGCAGTCAGGTGAGGCGGCGGTCGCGCCACTGCTCGAAACGGTTCCGCGTCGACGGCATCGCCGCCAGCACCGCGCTCATCGGCCACGCCAACGACTTCGGCGTTGGGCCGGCATCGGTTCCCGGGACGGCTGGGCGCTCACCTTCCCACCAGGTGGGTTGCCGCAGTGCCGACATCAGTGGGATGGCCCCGTCGACACTCCGACGGCCCCATGCACACGCCCTGTCGATGGCCGCCGCGGAGGGTGCGAGGTTCACCGGTGACAACGTCGGCGCGAAACGCACGAGATGGTCGGTGTAGGGAATGTTGCGCAACATCTGCAGCTGGATGGCCTGGGCGATCGGGATCAACCACAGGTGCCGGGGCTCGAACTGCGGGTGGAAGCAGTCGAACGCCAGGTAACAGGCATTGCGGGTACCCAGCCTGCCGTCGCGGACCCGCTTCCACGCGAGCTCGACCGGGACGTTGCTGGCCGTACCGCCGTCGACGAGTGCGGCGCTGTCGTTGGTGTCGAGCAGCGCGTCGAGCAGCTCGACCATGCGGGGATCGCTCGTCTCGTGATGCAACACACCCGGGATCGCCGATGAGAACGACGCCGCGTCTACGACGTTGAGGTCGCACGTCAGCTCGTCGCCTCCGACGACGATGGCCTTGACCACCCGTGAGTCGATGAAGGCGGCCACCTGCCACATGCGGGCTGCCACCTGCGGGCCGATGCCGATCGGTAGGTGCGGGATGAACCGCAGTCGCAGCGCGGCCAGCTCCTGACGGCGGAACCTCGACGGAAGGGCGTCGAATGACCGTTTGCGCACGCCGGCGAGCACCGCGTCGAACGGGATCGCCAGATCCGACATTCGCATCGGTTCGCCGTCCTCGCGGCGGAACAAGGCACGGGCGAACTGGTCGAAGCGCAGCGAGAACAAACCGGTCAGCCCGTGGCGCCGGGTCATCCGCTCGGGTCCCAGAATGGCGCGATAGGACACGGTTTTCACCCAGTCGACATATTCCTCGATCGGCACCGGCAGGGCCCGGCCGGCCACGGCGCCCATGATCGAGCCGAACGACGAGCCGATCATGTAGTCGGGTACCTGTCCCGACTCCAAGAGGCACTGCATGCCGCCGATGTAGACGAAGCCGGCTCCTCCGCCCCCGCCCATGACCACGACGAGCTTCTTGAAGCCGACCTCGGCGTCGATTTCGGCTGCGGAGCAATGATTGGCGTGCCGTTCCACGAGCCGGCGCCGCTGCTCGTCCTGGTCGTCGACTAGGCCCGCCAACACGTCACGCGCGGTCGTCAGCGCGGTGACCGAATTGCGTTCCTCGCGAAGCGGTCCGTGCAGGACGTCGGCGACCCTGGCCCGCCATTGGGCGAGCTCGTCGCCAACCGCGATGTCGCCGCGACCGCGCGTTCCGCCCGGGCCCGCGGCCCCAGGCTCGAAGTCGGTGAGCCTGGCGAAGTTCAGGACGTAGCGCAGCTTGCGCAACTCCTCGCTGCTCAGTACGGCGGGATGGTCGAGGCTCAGCCGAACGAGCCTCTTCTCCATTCGCTGCAGCAGCAGATTCGGCCCGGCCGCCTTGAGTTCGGCCGCGTCGAGTTCAGCCGTGTCGAGTTCGGCCGAGCCGAGCTCGACAGTATCGGGGGCCGAGATCGTCGCGTCCTCGCCGCCCTCGATGAGGTCTAGCGCTTCCGAGTCGCGGACGAAGCGGGCGCGCATCCTGTCGGCGAACGGCATCTGCATGGGGACCAACCCTCTCATGTCAATACCTCAGACGCGCCCAACATCGCCGCATCCTTCGCGCTCGTCCTGACCCAGTGAAACGCCACCATTCCGAGACCCTGGAACCGTCAGCACCGCACCGTCGACCAAGGGGTCGTGTGGACGTTGCGCTGACCGCAACCAGACGGCCAGGTTCTTGACCACGAACCGCATCTCGCTAAATTTGAACGTTGTCGTCAACGAACGGAGTCTCATGAACGCGCGCGTCGAGCAGTTGGAGTTTCAGGCCGAGGCCCGACAACTGCTGGATTTGATGGTCCACTCGGTCTACTCCAACAAGGATTCGTTTCTGCGGGAGTTGATCTCGAATGCTTCCGATGCACTGGACAAACTGCGGCTTGAATCGTTCCGCAATAAGGACCTCAACGCCGATACCTCTGACTTGCACATCGACATCGAGGCGGACAAGGAAGCACGCATCCTGACAATCCGCGACAACGGCATCGGCATGACTCGCGACGAGGTCGTGGATCTGATCGGCACTCTGGCCAAGTCGGGTACCGCCGAGTTGCGTCGGCAGTTGCGCGATGCCAAGAATCCGGCCGCATCCGAAGAGCTGATCGGTCAGTTCGGTATCGGTTTCTACTCGGTCTTCATGGTGGCCGACAAGGTCGAACTGCTCACCCGTAAGGCGGGCGAGAGTACGGCCACCGGGTGGGAATCGAGCGGCGATGGCACATACACCATCGAATCCGTCGAGGACGCTCCCCAGGGAACGTCGGTGACCTTGCACCTCAAGCCCGAGGACGCTGAGAACGAACTGCACGACTACAGCTCGGAGTGGAAGATCCGGAACCTGGTCAAGAAGTACTCCGACTTCATTGCCTGGCCCATCCGGATGAACGTCGAGCGACGTACCCCGGCCAGCGAAGAGGGTGGCGAAGAAACCGTCACCCTGGAAACCGTGACCCTCAACTCGATGAAGGCGCTGTGGGCCAAGCCCAAAGACGAGGTCGCCGACGAGGAGTACAAGGAGTTCTACAAACACATCGCGCACGCCTGGGACGACCCGCTCGAGGTCATCGCGATGAAGGCCGAAGGCACCTTCGAGTACCAGGCGCTGCTGTTCATCCCGTCGCACGCCCCGTTCGACCTGTTCAACCGCGACGCCCACAACGGGATACAGCTGTATGTCAAGCGCGTGTTCATCATGGGCGATTGCGACCAGCTCATGCCGGAATACTTGCGCTTCATCAAGGGCGTCGTCGACGCACAGGACATGTCGCTGAATGTCTCCCGTGAAATCTTGCAGCAGGACCACCAGGTCAAGGCGATTCGTCGCCGTCTGACCAGAAAGGTCCTTTCCACGATCAAGGATCTGCAGTCCGAGCGCCCGGATGACTACCGCACATTCTGGACCCAGTTCGGCAGGGTCCTCAAAGAAGGCCTCCTGTCGGACTTCGACAACCAGGACACCCTGCTACGGATCTCCACGTTCGCCTCGACGCATAGCGACGAGGAACCCACCACTCTCACCGGTTATGTCGAGCGCATGAAGGAAGGTCAGGAGCAGATCTTCTACGCCACCGGCGAGACGCGTCAGCAAATCCTGAAGTCGCCGCACCTCGAAGCGTTCAAGGCCAAGGGCTACGAGGTCCTACTGCTCACCGACCCGGTCGACGAGGTGTGGGTGGGAAGCGTGACCGAGTTCGATGGCAGACCGCTGCAGTCGGTGGCAAGGGGAGAGGTGGATCTTGATTCCGAGGAGGAAAGGACGGCGCAGACGGCCGAGCGCGAGGAGCGGGAGAAAGAGTTCGCCGACTTGCTGAGCTGGTTGAAGGAGACCTTGAGTGAGCACGTCAAGGAAGTGCGGCTGTCTACCCGTTTGACCGAATCGCCGGCCTGCCTGATCACCGACGCCTTCGACATCACACCGGCGCTCGCGCGCCTCTACCGGGGTTCCGGGCAAGACATTCCGGTCAGTAAGCGGATCCTCGAACTCAATCCGAATCATCGGCTCGTCACCGGCCTACGCCAAGCGTACAAAGACCGCGGTGACGATCCGTCGGTCGCTGAGACGGCCGAACTGCTTTACGGCACAGCACTTCTCGCTGAGGGCGGCGCACTCGAGGATCCGGCACGGTTCGCCGAGCTGCTCGCGGACCGGTTGGCCCGCACGGTGTAGGGCGGCGACCTGCGATCGAAAGGGAGTGGCGGTAGCGCCCTGGCGCAGCTCAGCCCTGCGTGATGTACGCCTGCAACTGTTGCCGTTCGGTCTTGAGTTCTTCCATCCGCGTCTTGACCACGTCTCCGATGCTCACGATGCCGGCGAGGCGGCCGTCGACCACAACCGGGATGTGGCGCACCCGATGCTCGGTCATGAGTTCGGACAGGTCGTCGACCGAGTCGTCCATGTGGCAGGTGGCGATGACCGAGGTCATGATCTCGGCAACCGGGTGTTCGAGCACGGCGGCGCCGTGTTCATGTAGTTTGCGCACCACGTCGCGCTCGGACACGATGCCGGCCACAGCGTCGTCGTCGACCACCACCATCGCACCGATATTGTGTTGGGCCAGGCCCGCCAGGAGTTGGCTCACCGTCGCCTCCGGGCCCACGGTCGCCACCTCGGCACCCTTGTTGCGAAGCACGTCGGCAATCCGCATCCTCACCTCCATGGTGTGATCAGTGTCACTCCAGGCTAAGCCGGTTCGGTGCCGTACGGAAGCGCCCACACCGCCCGCCGAAGGAGAAAAGTCACGCATGACCGTGCATGGCTATGCCAAACGGGTGATCTCCACCACCACGTCGAGGTCGGTCGAGCCCTCTCCGGAATAGATGCCCTTCAGTGGCGTCACATCGGAGTAGTTCCGGCCCACGCCGACGCTGATGTACTGCTCGTTGATCGCGGCGTCGTTGGTGGGGTCATAGTTCCACCACTCCCCGGTCCAGGCCTGGATCCACGCATGGCTCTGTCCGTCGACGGTGTCCCCCACATTGGCGTCGCCCTTGGGATGCAGATACCCGGACACATACCGCGACGGAATGCCCATGCCCCGCAACAGGATCAGCGTCAAGTGCGCGAAGTCCTGACAGACGCCCTTGCCCTCCCGCAATGCGTCCAGACCCGACGAGTGCACGCCGGTGGTACCCGGCAGGTACTGCAGTTCGGCCTGCACCCACCGCGCCGCCTCGATCACCGCCCCTTGCGGGTCGTTGTACTTCGAGATGCGCCGGCCCACCCGCTCGATGCGCTTGCTTGCCGGGGTGTAGTCCGTCGGTGTGAGTAGTTCGTCGAACCGGTCGACGGCCGCCGCCGAGGCCAGGTCCTCCCACCGGACCTTTTTCGCCGGGAGTTCAGGCCGGTCGGTCTCGACCACCGACGACGCGGTGACCTCCAATTCGGTATGCGGCGCATGAAGATCGAATGCCGTCACGGCGGTTCCCCAATAGTCGACGTAGCGGTAGGACCGGGTGGCGGGCGCCGTCTCCACCCGGCTGAGGATGACGTTCTGGCGTGAATCCGAACGCGGTGTCAGTCGGGCTTCGTTGAACGACGCGGTCACGGGCGACTTGTATGCATAGCCGGTCGCGTGTACCACCCGCATGCGCCACATCAGATTTCGCCTTCCTCGATCACCAGTGAACTCTGGCCGGCATCGGACCAGGCGACCCATGGCACGGAGTGGAAGTATTGCAGCGCCAACGCCTCACCGACGTCGAAACAGGTTTCCTGCAGGCTCGCGAGCCGCGAATCGAGCGACTCCAACAGCTTTCCGGGCTGCAGGAATTCCAGCTCGCTTCGTGCCCTGCCCAGCAGTCGCTGTACCTCGGCGGTGGTACCCAGGCGGCTGTGCGGACGGTTGAGCAGTTCGTCGAGGCTGTGCTCGGCCAGTCGCAGCGAGTAGAACACCGATCGTGGGAACAGCCGATCCAGCAGCAGGAACTCGACGACACGCCCCGCGTCGAGCACGCCGCGGTAGGTGCGCAGATAGGTGTCGTGCGCACCGGCCGAGCGCAGCACCGTCACCCAAGCGGGCGACGACGCGCTGTCCCCGACCCGCGACAACAGCATCCGCACGGTCATGTCGACTCGCTCGATCGCCCGGCCCAGCACCATGAACCGGTAGCCGTCGTCGCGTGACAGCGTGGAGTCCGCCAGCCCGGCGAACATCGCCGCGCGGCCCTCCACGTAGCCGAGAAACTCGTGCGGTCCGAGCCGGCGCGCGGCGCGCTCCCGCTCGGGCAGCGCGTTGTAGGTCGTATTGAGGCATTCCCACATCTCGGTCGATGTGACTTCTCTTGCGCCGCGGGCATTTTCACGCGCCGCCGAGATCGCGTCGACGATCGAGCAGCCGCCGGCGGTGTCCCGGGAGAACGCGACCAGGTCGGTCAGCGACCACACGTCCAGGGGCTTGTCGGGCGGCTCCATGTCGAGCACCCGAAGCAGCACCCGTGAGGTGTGGTCGGGGTCGACGCTGGAGTCCTCGAGCAGTTGGTGCACGACGACATCGAGGATGCGTGCCGTGTCATCGGCACGTTCGACATAGCGCCCGATCCAGTACAACGATTCGGCGTTGCGCGCGAGCATCAGCGGATCACCCCCTGCTGTTGCTGGCCCTTCTGTACGCCGGGCGAGGCGCTCTGCGACCGCTGTTGCTGCTGGGTGGAACCGTCGGATTCGGTGGCCTTGGCGGCTTTGCCGCTCCTGGCAGCCGGCTTGTCGGTGGCCGCCGCCTTTTGCTTGGCGTCGTCCGGCAGTTTTCGGACCACTTCGGCGGCGGCCAGTTCCCGGTCGGCGATCGAGGCGCGCGAGGCGAGCACCCAGGTGTCCTTCGATCCGCCGCCCTGGCTGGAGTTCACCACCAGCGATCCCTCCGGCAGCGCCACCCGGGTCAGACCCCCCGGCAGCACCCAGACATCGTCACCGTCGTTGACGGCGAACGGCCGCAGGTCCACGTGGCGGGGCGCCAGCACGCCGTCGATCTTGGTGGGCACCGTCGACAACTGAACGACCGGCTGGGCGATCCAACCGCGCGGGTCGCTGCGGATCTTCCGGGCGATCGTGGCCAGTTCCCTCTCCGACGCATCGGGGCCGAAGACGATCCCGTACCCGCCGGAACCCTCGACCGGCTTGATGACCAGTTCGGCGACCCGGTCGAGCACTTCTTCGCGTTCGTCGTCGAGCCAGCACCGGAACGTGTCGACATTGGCCAGCAGCGGCTTCTCGCCCAGGTAGTACTCGATGATGGTCGGCACGTAGGTGTAGACGAGTTTGTCGTCGCCGACGCCGTTGCCCACCGCGCTGGAGATGACGACGTTGCCGGCCCGGGCGGCGTTGAGCACACCGGCGACGCCGAGCACCGAATCGGGCCGGAAGTGCATCGGGTCCAGGTAGTCGTCGTCGATGCGGCGGTAGATCACGTCGACCTGACGTTCACCCTCGGTGGTTCGCATGTAGACGGTGTTGTCCCGGCAGAACAGGTCGCGACCCTCGACCAGTTCCGCACCCATCTGGCGGGCCAGCAACGAATGTTCGAAGTAGGCCGAATTGTAGACGCCGGGCGTGAGCACGACCACGGTCGGATCCGCCTCGTTGGTGGCCGCGGCTTTGCGCAGGGCCTGGAGCAGATGCGACGAGTAGTCGCCGACGGCACGCACCCGGTGGGTGGCGAACAGGTCGGGGAAGACCCGGGCCATCGTCCGGCGGTTCTCCATGACGTAGGAGACGCCCGACGGGGAGCGCAGATTGTCCTCGAGCACGCGGAACGTGCCGTGCCCGTCGCGGATCAGGTCGATGCCGGCGACGTGGATGCGTACGCCGTTGGGCGGGACGATGCCCGCCGCCTCCCGATGGAAGTGCTCGCACGACGTGATCAACCGACGCGGGATCACTCCGTCCCGGAGAATCTCCTGGTCGCCGTAGATGTCGTCGAGATAGAGCTCGAGTGCCCTGACCCGCTGGGTGATGCCTTTCTCCAGCCTCGACCACTCCGCAGCGGAGATCACCCGCGGAACCAGGTCCAGCGGGAACGGTCGTTCCTGGCCGGACAGCGAGAACGTGATGCCCTGGTCGATGAATGCGCGGCCCAGCGCATCGGAGCGGGCTTCCAGCTCAGAGGCATCCGACGGGGCCAGCTCGGCGTAGATGCCCTTGTAGGGGCCACGCACGCTGCCCTGGGCGTCGAACATCTCGTCAAACGCCTTGGCGTACGACCCGCGTTTGTCGTAACCGCCGAAAATCTGCTCGTACTGGTGGACGGCGCGCGCTCTGTGCTGCGACGGCCGTCCGGCCTGGCTGGGCAACGTTCGAAGGCTCACCTGTCACATGCTGCATCATGTCGGCCGTTTCGGCAGGCCAGGCCGGACAATCGAGCCGCCGCTTTGGGAGTTCGACGGCCAAACTGGTAGCCTGAACAGTCGCTGCCCGCCGCCGGGCACCCTGGATCAACTCCAGACCATTCCAGCTTTGAGAACCAGCTTGAGACCAGCTTTGAGAACCAGAAGGAACTGACGCGCGTGGCCAACATCAAGTCGCAGGAAAAACGTATCCGCACCAACGAACGCGCCCGACTGCGCAACCAATCCGTGAAGTCGTCGCTGCGCACGGCTGTCCGGAGGTTCCGTGCGGCCGTCGAGGCGGGCGACAAGGACAAGGCCGCGGAGTTGCTGGCGTCGACCAGTCGCAAGCTGGACCAGGCCGCAGGCAAGGGCGTCATCCACAAGAACCAGGCGGCCAACAAGAAGTCCGCGCTCTCACTCGCGCTCAACAAGCTCTGAGCGCGATTCACCGGCCGTTTTCGGCCAGTTCCGCGACCCGGCGAACCGCGCTCTCCAGCGCGTAGTCGGCGTCCGCCGCCGCGCCTTTGACGTCGGCGTTCAGTGCCGCGACCACCCGGATCGCCGTGGCCACCGTTTCCTGTGACCAGCGCCGCGCCTGCTTCTGCGCCTTCTGCACCCGCCACGGCGGCAGCTTGAGCTCACCGGCGAGCCGGTAGGGGTCACCCGAGAGCGGTCTGACCCGCGCGATGATGTGCACCGCTTCGGCCAGCGCATCGGCCAGCACCACCCGGGGTTCACCGGAGCGCATGGCCCAGCGCAACGACTCCGCGGCACCCGAGACATCCCCGCTGACCGCCTTGTCCGCGATGTCGAAGCCCTTCACCTCCGCCTTGCCGCTGTGATACCGGCGCACCGCCGCCACGTCGACGCTGCCGTCGGTGTCGGCGACCAACTGGGAGCAGGCCGAGGCGAGTTCCCGGATGTCTGAGCCCACCGCGTCCAGCACGGCGGTGACCACGCCATCGCCGACCTTCACCTGGTGGGCCCGGAATTCCGCGCGCACGAAGTCGGCGCGTTCGGAGGGCTTGGTGAGCTTGGCGCACGGGTGGACCTCGGCACCGAGAACCCGCAGCTTGTCGGCCAGCCCCTTGGCCCGACCGCCGCCGGAGTGCACGATCACCAACAGCGTTCCCTCGGGCAGGTCCGCGGCTGCTTCCTCGATGACCGCAACGGCGTCCTTACCCGCCTCGGCGGCGGCTTCGAGCACCACCACCCGCTCGTCGGCGAACAGTGACGGACTCAACAGTTCGGTCAGCTCACCGGCCCCGACTTCACTGGCGCGCAGCCGGCTCACCGGGATGTCCGAACCCCCGCCCGGACCGGCGCCGGCGCGGGCGGCCCGCAGCACGGCGGAGACGGCCCGCTCCACCAGCAGCTCTTCCTCACCGAGAATCAAGTGCAGCTGTCGGGTCACCCGACGATGGTGTCACGCCCCACAGACAGGTCCGCGATCGACCAGCCGAGCAGACAGACTCCGCCGACGGTCAGTGCCGTCCGCCGCCAGCGGGTGCGCCACACCAACACGGTGCCGATACCGAGCAGTCCGACGACGAACAGTCCGGCGGCTCCGGCCGGCACCGGCACCGTCGCCCCCGGGGCAGCCGCTGCCGATCGCGCCACGGTCAGCAGCCACCACAGCTCAGCTCCGGTGAACCGGATCAGCAGGTGTGCCGCACCGGGCCAGCACGCCGCCAATGGCGCCGCCGCGCTGCCCAGCACGGTGATCGGGGCGATCACCGGCGCCACCAGCAGGTTGGCGGCGACGGCCACCACACTGAGGCTGCCGGAGATCCCGGCGATCAGCGGTGCGGTGACCAGTTGCGCAACCCCGGCAATGGACACCGCGTCGGCCACCGGCTTGGGCCAACCGCGGGCGACCAGATGTCGCGACCATCCCGGCGCCACCACGACCAGGGCTGCGGTGGCCGACACCGAAAGCGCGAATCCGACGTCGACGGCCAGTTGTGGCGCCGCGACCATGAGCACCAGCACCGTGGCGGCCAGCGCCGGGACGGCCTGCCTGCGCCGCGACGTCAGCACCGCCAGCAGTGCGATGGCAGCCATCACCGCTGCCCGCAGCACGCTGGCAGTGGGCTGCACCACGACGACGAATGCGGCCAGCGCGACGCCGGCCAGCGCCACCGCGGCCCGAGGTCCGATGAGTGCGGCAGCCAGCAGCACTGTGCCGCAGACGATCGTCACGTTGGCGCCGGACACCGCGGTCAGGTGCGTCAGCCCGCTGGCGCGGAACTGTGCGACGACCGCTTCGGTCAGCGCGGAGGTGTCACCGAGGACCAGCGCAGGCAGCATCGCGGCCTGCGCGGCCGGCAGGGTGTCCCATGCGGCGGCCGCAAATCGCTCGCGCACCGAACCGGCCATCCGCTGCAGGGCCGACGCCGCACCGAAGGTCGGGTCACCCGTGGCGGTCAGCGTGGCAACCGTCAGGTCGCGGCGCCCGGGCGGCGCGATGCGGGCCCGGAATCGCATCGGGCGACCCGCCGCGGTTTCGGAGAACGGCAGCGCCGACGCGAAGACCGTTACTCTGCCCCCGATTTCGTCCGAATCCACTCGGAGCAGATCGGCCCGGAAGATCAGCCGGCCGCTGCCCAACGAGCGTGGACTCTCGCTCGGAGCGAGCGTGACCTCGGCTTGCGACCCGAACCGCCCGGCGACCGGATGATTGTGAATACTGTTGGACCGCAACGTGATCGCGACGCCGAATCCGGCACCCACCGCGCACACCGCCAGCAGGCCGGTTACCAGTCCCGCGGCGACCCGCGCCATCCGGTGCCGCAGAGCCAGGACCGCCCCCGCACCGACGATGAACACCACCGCCAGCACCGCGCCGACGGGCCGGAGGATCCCGACCGCCGTCACCAGCCAACTGGTCAACGCCGCAGGCACCAGACGCACGTCCAGGCGGCCGGCCTGAACGGGTGCCTCGTCGCTCACACGCGGACCAGATCACGCAGCCTGTCCAACCGCGCGGGCCCGATGCCGTCGACATCACCGAGCTGGTCGACATTGGTGAACCCGCCGTTCTTGTCGCGCCACGCCACGATCGCCGCCGCGGTCACCGGGCCCACACCCGGCAGCGCATCGAGTTGTTCCACGGTGGCGGTATTGAGGTCCAACGGAGCGCCCGGCGGCTCCGCCGAACCCGACGCGGGGCCTGCGACGCCGCCGGCCGAGGCACCCACCACCGAACTGCCCAGCCCGGTGGGGCCGTTCGGTACCGGCGCGATGCCGACCACCACCTGTTCGCCGTCGGCCAGCCTGCGGGCGAGGTTGAGGCCGACACTGTCCGCGCCGTCGAGCGAACCGCCGGCCGCCGTGACCGCATCGGCTACCCGCGCACCGGGGGTCAGCGTCACCAGTCCGGGTGTCTTGACCAACCCGACGACACTGACCACGACAGGTTGATCGGCCGGTGAGGAAGACGGCACGGCACGGGTGGCCGATGACACAACAGGTTGCACCGCAGGCAGTTTCGCCGATACCACCGGGGTCGGACCGGCACGGACCAGGGTGATGACGGTGACGAGCACCGCGACCGCTGCCACGATCCCCAATGCGAGCGCCCCGGCCCGCCCCGGATCGGCACGCAGCGTGGCCAGCCACCCGTCACCGTGGCCCGCGACGTTGTCCGGCAACCACCGCGGCAGCAGTGCGCCGGAACCCTCTTCGGCCGTTCCGGCGGCGTCGCCGGATTCCGGGTCGTCTGCGGATCCGCCGGGGCGACGATACAACCGCTGGACCGAATGTTCGCTTCGCATGTCCGCGACGGTAGGCCGGTCCACGCACAGTTCGGGTCCCGGTCGCCGACTGTGGAACGCTTCTGTGGAGGACGGCGAGACTGGGGACAAATCCGGCCTGCCCGCATGTGTTCCGGGTCCGACAGGTGTGTCGGGCGTTCGCCGGCTAACCGCCCGGCCCGGCCGGCGCTTCGGTCAGCTGTGCCACCACCCCGACCGCGCCGGCGCCCACATGCATGGCCAGCACCGGACCCAGCTCGGTGATGATCGCCGGCGCACAGGACGGCAGTCGCTCGGCCAGCGCGGTGGCGACCTCGGCGGCGGCGCCGGGATCGGCTACGTGATGCACCGCAAGCGAGGCCTGCTCGTCCCCGACGGTCGCGACCACCTGTTCGAGCATCACCGCCACCGCTTTGGTGGCGGTCCGGACCCGCTGCGCCAGAACGAGTTTGCCGGCGTCGACACGCAACAGCGGCTTGAGTGACAGGGCGGTGCCAAGCCACGCCGCCGCGCCGCCGATGCGTCCACTCCGGCGCAGATTGTCCAGCTGGTGCACCACGATGTATGCGTGTGTGCGCCCGACCGCCGAACGGGCTTGGGCGGCAACGGTTTGCACATCCGCACCGGCGGCGGCGGCCCGCGCAGCGGCCAGCGCGACGAAGCCGGTTCCCATCCCCGCCGATCGCGAATCCACCACCGCCACCCGGTCGCCGAATGGCAGGGCGGCTTGTGCGGCGGCCCCGTAGGTTCCCGACAGGGCGGCCGAGATGTGCACGGCTACCACGCCATCGCCGTCACTGGCGGCCAGCGCCCGCTCGTAGGCTGCGGCCAATTCGGTTGGCGTCGCCGCCGCGGTGGTGGCGTTTCGGCCGTGGATGTCGGGCGGAATGTCGTCCACACCGTCGCGCAGGTCGGTGCCATCCACCAGGACGTGTAGCGGCACCACCGCGATACCGTGCGCCCGTGCCATGTCCGCTGGCAGCCGGGCCGACGAATCCGTCACCACGACGACGGTCATGAGTGACCGTCGCAACGGGCCGCCGTCACACCTGCTTCGGCGAGCGCCTTGCGCATCGACTCCGCGACGTTCTCATGGGCGACGAAGTTCCAGTGGATGCCGTCCGGATTGCCCCGACCGGCGTAGATCTCCTCGGCCACCGCGGCTTTCAAGTCGACCAGCGGCACCCGGTGTTCGGCCGCCCACGCTGTGATGGCCGCAACCGTTCCGGGCCGTCCGCGGTGCGCGCGGCCATAGCTCTCGGCGAGGTGCACACTGGGTAACGACGCCACCACCGGAATCCCAGGCCGATTGAAATCGATTGCAGCACGGGTCATTTCAAGATACTCGGCAGACAGGTGGGGTGGCAGTGCGGGCCGCGCGGCAGGCGAGAGCCGCGGCTGCAACCACCCGTAGCCGTCCCGCGCCCACCGGCGCAGCCTGGGCGGGCGCACATAGCGGATCAGTTCGCGCACCGCGGTCGGCAGGGGTGACGGCAGGGAGTCCATACCGCCGGTCGCGAACACCACCGCACCGGCGGTCCGCAGTGCCGCCCACGACCGCGGGTCCGAAGTGGCCGCCCACCAGACGTCGCGAGAGGTCCAGCCGATCCGCCCGATCAGCTCGAGATCCCAACCTAGTTGAGAAGCAACGATATTCGGCCAGATCCGGGGGTCGTCCGACGGCAGTCCGCCGGTCGGGCCGTAGTAGGACAGCGAATCCGCGAAGACCAGCAGCGTGGGCCGGGCCGGGCCCGGCTCAGAGGACATCGTTGGCGACCTGGGCCGAGGCGTTCCACACATCGAGCCGCCACTTGACGCCGGCGAAACGCGCATCGTCGACCGAGTGTCCGGACAACTGCACCCAGCTGGCGTTGCCCATGCCGCCGAGGATGGGCCAGTCGTCGACCGGGATGCCGAGCAGCCCCGCGGTCAGCGCCGCGATCAGCCCGCCGTGCGCGACGAGAACCAGCGGACGGTCGGACTCGTCGATTCCCCATTCCGGTTGGACATCGACCAGTTCGGCGATCAGCGGCATGCTGCGCCTGGCCACGTCCACCCGGCTCTCCCCGCCGTGCGGCGCCCACCGGGCATCAGCGCGCCAGGCCAGCCGCGCGCCGGGCGCCAGGGCGTCGACCTCGGTGTGGGTCATACCCTGCCAGTCACCCAGGTGGGTCTCCCGCAGCCGGGTGTCGGTGTCCACGGCGACACCGGTGCGCTCCCCCAGCGTCACGGCCGTGTCATAGGCGCGCCGCAGGTCCGAGGACACGATCAGGAAGGGCTGGCGCTTGGCCAGCACCTCGGCCGCCGCCACCGCCTGGGCGCGGCCGAGATCGGACAGATCCGTGTCGAGTTGGCCCTGCATGCGGCTGTCGGCGTTGAATTCGGTCTGCCCGTGCCGCAGCATCACCAGCCGGCGGATCCTCATCGCGGCGGCTCCCCGCCGTCAAGTGGAGATGGAAGGTCGACGGGCAGCACCGGGCAGTCGCGCCACAACCGGTCGAGTGCGTAGAACGCACGTTCGTCGCGGTGCTGGACGTGCACGACGATGTCGACGTAGTCCAGCAGCACCCAGCGACCCTCACGGGTGCCCTCGCGGCGGGCCGGCTTGTACCCGGCCAACCGCATCTTCTCCTCGATCTCGTCGACGACCGCATTGACCTGACGGTCGTTGCTGCCGGATGCGAGCACGAAGCAGTCGGTGATCACCAACTGCTCGGAGACATCGATGACGACGACGTCCTCGGCCAGCTTGGCGGCCGCGGCACGGGCCGCCACCTGCGCCATCGCGCCTGCTTCGGCGGACGCAGTCATGCCCTCACCTGTCCCGTGGGCGCCTCCCGGCGATACAGCCGCCGCTTGGACACGTACTGCACCACGCCGTCGGGCACCAGGTACCAGATCGGCCTCGACGCGGCGGCACGCTTGCGGCAATCCGTCGACGAAATCGCCAGTGCCGGAATCTCGACCAGGGTCAGCGCGTCGGCCGGCAGCTCGGCCAGCGCGTCGGCGATGTGGCTGCTGTCCAGTTCGAAGCCGGGCCTGCTCACGCCGACGAATCGGGCCATGGAAAACAGGTCCTCCCAGTTCTGCCAGCTCAGGATGGACCCCAGCGCGTCGGCTCCGGTGATGAAGAAGAGGTCGGCATCCGGGCGGGCTTTGCGGAT
>CAYLWH010000053.1:0-8273 GCA_964387245.1 uncultured Mycobacterium sp. | reverse complement strand
CGGCATCGGGGTTGCGCGCCTGCAGGTCGCGCAACGTGTCCTTGGTGTAGGTCGGGCCGCCGCGGTCGATGTCGACCCGGCTGACCGAGAACCGCGGGTTGGACGCGGTGGCGATGACCGTCATCAGGTAGCGGTCCTCGGCGGCGGTGACGTGGCGGCCCTGCTTCTGCCATGGCTCACCGGTGGGCACGAACACCACCTCGTCTAGACCGAACTGATCGGCGACCTCGCTGGCCGCGACGAGATGGCCGTGGTGGACGGGGTCGAACGTCCCGCCCATCACGCCCAGTCGTCTGGCCTTACGCACGATAGGCCAGCTTACTGGAGGGCTCCTGCGCCCTGACTTACTTACGTAGTGCGCCATTCACGCGCCGTCGGGCAACGCGCGCAGCCATGTGACGGGCGAGCTGTGCGAAGCACCGGAGAGGTAACCGTTACGGCACAAGTTCGCAAGTCGCGAACCGCAGCTCACCCTCTGGGCGCACCAGGATCGCAACCACAACGGTCAAACACTCAACCGCCCGTTTCAGCGCCTGGACATGCCGCACCGCAGTCAACGCCAGAACAGGACCCATGCCCGCCAGCGCGCCAAGCTAGGCAGAAATCAGCTGCTGCGCTCGCTGAAACGACACCCCAAGCACCTCACCCACATCGCGCACAGCGACGCCACGCGCAGCCAAATCACGAGCAAGTTCCTTCGCTCGGGCTTGAGCAGCGGCAGCATGTTGCTCCGCCAGCTTCCGATCGTTGAGCACCTGAACAGCCTGCCCAGTCACGTCGATACCGTCGACGGAGATCGTGATGTTCATACCAACCTCAGAGGGCGCTGCGTCGGTGACGGTGCAGATGAAGTCACGAGCCTGGCCGGCGACCTCGGAGATCCGGCGGGCTTGAGTGGTGTCGCTGAGGTTGACCACACCGTCGGGTCCGGTGCAGCCGTTCAGCCCGGGGACGGTGATCATCCACCAGCGATCATCGCGGGTGACGTTGACTTGGTAGGTGTGCATGTCAGGCCTCCTTGCAGTCGGTGTTGCACTGGTCGATCGCGGTGTCGATCTGGCGGCGCACGCCGGGGCTGATGGTCCGGTGACCGGTGTCCACGGAGACGCTGCAGCGGCCGTGCGGGCAGGTCCAAACGGTGTGGCTGCCCTTGCCGTCGCGGCTGGTGAAACCTGCCTTCTTGAGCTGCTTGACGATTTCTCGGGTGGGCACCGGTGCGATCATGACTCTAGTCTAGCGCACTGGACATTTTCTAGTCTATTTGACTAGACAGAAAATACTTGCAGGTTACCGGTGTGCAGTTGCCAGTATCCGCGTCACTGTCGCGCTGACCCAGCTTCCGCCGCAACCGGCACCAAACTTCCCGTGCGGATTATCCAGTCGCACGCTTCTCGCTGCGGCACCGATACGGCACCGCCCCGGTCGTCTCTTCTACATAAGCGGCCCGACCGGCAACGCTTCGCGGAGACACGTTGCAGCCGGGATCGTCGAGTCCGGAGCCGACACCGGGCGACATCGTGGACTGCGCGGTCGAACACGGTGAAGCCGTTTCACCGGGCCGGACTGGGGAGTGCCGTCGATTTATCGGTCGGGCACCTGACCGAGGCGACCGAGCCTCGGTCAGACCGGCAGCAACGCGTCGATCACCGCGGCCAACTGCTTGGCCGACCGGCACTCGTGCATCGGGATCACGTCCTGGTAGCCGGGCACCGCCGAATCGCCGCTGCCCCACAGGTGCCGCGGCTCGGGATTGAGCCAGTGCGCGTGCCGGCTGGCGGTCACCATGTGCGCCAGCAGATCGCTCGCCGGATTCCGGTAGTTGTTGCGGCCGTCGCCGAGCACCAGTAGCGAACTGCGGGGCGAGAGCACATTGGGGTACTTGTCGAGGAACGAGACGAACGCGTGCCCGTAGTCGCTGTGCCCGTCGCGGGTGTACACACCGGCCTCCCGGGTGATGCGCTGCACCGCCACCGCCAGATCGGCGTCCGGGCCGAACAGGTGGGTGACCTCGTCCGTGGTGTCTATGAAAGCAAAGACGCGAACTCGGGAAAACTGCTGGCGCAGCGCGTGCACCAGCAGCAGGGTGAAGTGGCTGAAGCCGGCGACCGAACCCGATACGTCGCACAGCACCACAAGCTCCGGTCGGGCCGGACGTGGTTTGGCCAGCACGACGTCGATGGGCACCCCGCCGGTGGACATCGACTTGCGCAGCGTCTTGCGCAGGTCGATCTGCCCGGCCCGGTGCCGGCGGCGCTTGGCGGCCAGCCGGGTGGCCAGGGTGCGCGCCAGCGGGGCCACGGTCTTGCGCATCTGCCGCAGTTGCTCGCCGGAAGCCCGCAGGAATTCGACGTTCTCACTGAGCTGCGGGATGCCGTACATCTGGACATGATCCCGCCCGAGTTGCTCGGCGGTACGCCGTTTAGTCTCCGCCTCGACCATCTTGCGTAGCTGGGTGATCCGTTGGGCAGCAATGGCTTTGGCGATCTGCTCCGCGGTGGGCGTGGGGTCGTCGCCGTAGGGTGCCAGCAGCCCCGCGAGCAGCTTGCCCTCCAGCTCGTCGAGGGCCATCGCCTTGAGCGCCTGGTAACTCGAGTAGGACGCCCCCCGGCTGGAGGTGTACTTGCCGTACTGCTCGACGATCTGCGCGATCATCGCGGCCAGTCGCTCGTCCATACCGGCCAGGTCTTGGTTCTCGTTGAGTAGATCGGCCAGCATCGCCCGCATGGCCTCGACGTCGTCGGCCGGCAGGACGGGCCGGTCCGCGTCGTCGGTGCCGTCGGCATCGGTGACGAAGACCGTCCGGGGGCCCAGCGCGGCCGGCCACCACAGGTCGAACATCGCGTCGTAGGTGTCCCGGTGGTCGGCGCGGCGGAGCACCGCGCACGCCAGGCCCTCCCGCAGCACCTCCCGGTCGGCCAGGCCGAGCGCCGCCAGCACGGCACCGGCGTCGACGGTCTCCGACGGGCCCACCGCGATGCCGTGGGCGCGCAGCGCCTCGACGAACTCCACGAGGTGGCCGGGCAGGCCGTGCGGGGCCAGCGGTTGCGGGGGGCGGGTGCGCCTGGGCGCCATCAGTTGAGCCTCAGCTCCCCGGCGGCCTTCTGTTGATCTGACTGGTGTTTGAGGATCACCCCGAGCGTCGCGGCGACGGTGGCGTCGTCGATGGTGTCCAGGCCCAGCGCCAGCACGGTGCGACCCCAGTCGATCGTCTCGGCCACCGACGGCAGCTTCTTGAGCTGCATGCCGCGCAACACGCCGATGATGCGGACCAGTTCCTCGGCGAGCTTCTCAGGCAGCTCGGGGACCCGCGAGAGCAGGATGCGGCGCTCCAGGTCGGCGTCGGGGAAGTCGATGTGCAGGAAAAGGCAGCGCCGCTTGAGCGCCTCGGACAGCTCCCGGGTGGCATTCGACGTCAGCACCACGAACGGTTTTCGTTCGGCGCTCATCGTGCCCAGTTCCGGCACGGTGACCGCGAAATCGGAGAGCACCTCCAGCAGCAGGCCCTCGATCTCGATGTCGGCCTTGTCGGTCTCGTCGATCAGCAGCACGGTGGGCTCGGTGCGCCGGATCGCGGTCAGCAGCGGCCGCTGCAGCAGGAACTCCTCGCTGAACACGTCGTCTTTGGTGGCGTCCCAGTTCGATCCGTCACCGGAACCGGCCTGGATGCGCAGGATCTGCTTGGCGTGGTTCCACTCGTAGAGCGCGCGCGCCTCGTCGACACCCTCGTAGCACTGCAGCCGGACCAGACCGGCGCCGGTGCACTCCGCGACGGCACGGGCCAGCTCGGTCTTGCCGACACCGGCCGGACCTTCGACCAGTAGCGGCTTACCCAGCCGATCGGCCAGGAAAACCGCTGTGGCGGTTGCGGTGTCGGGGAGATAGCCGGTCTCGGCCAGTCGGCGGGCCACATCGTCGATGTCGGCGAACAGCGGCGCGTGCCGGGCGGGGGTCTCCAATGGGGCTCCTTAGGTAGATCCCGACAGTGCTAGGCGGGACGAATGTGGCCGTCTCCCCAGACGATCCACTTGGTCGAGGTCAGTTCGGTCAGACCCATCGGTCCACGGGCATGCAGCTTCTGCGTGGAGATGCCGATCTCCGCGCCGAAGCCGAACTGCTCACCGTCGGTGAACGAAGTCGCGGCGTTGACCATGACGGCCGCGGCATCCACCTGCTCGGTAAACCGTTGTGCTGCAGCCAGATCCCGGGTCACGATCGCCTCGGTGTGCCCGGTCCCGTATTCGTTGACATGGGCGATGGCGGCGTCGACGCCGTCCACCACAGCGACGGCCATGTCCATCGACAGGAACTCGGCTCGCAGTTCGTCCTCGGACGGGTCGCTGTGCACGGTCACCCCGGCTTGCCGCAGGGCGCCGACCAGACGCGGCAGGGCATCGCCCGCGATGGCGGAGTCCACCAGCAGCGTCTCGGCCGCGTTGCACACACTGGGTCGCCGGGTCTTGGAGTTCAACAGAATCCGTTCGGCCACGTCGAGATCCGCCGCGGAGTGCACGTACACATGACAGTTGCCCACCCCGGTCTCGATGGTGGGAACCATGGCATCCCGGACCACCGCGTCGATCAGGCCCGCTCCGCCGCGCGGGATCACCACGTCGACCAGTCCCCGGGCCTGGATCAGGTGGGTGACGCTGGCCCGGTCGGCGCTGGGCAACAGTTGCACGGAATCTTCGGGCAGGTCTTCTGCGGCCAGTGCGCCCCGCAAGGCCGACACCAGCGCCGTATTCGACCGCGCCGCCGAGGAACTGCCGCGCAGCAGCACGGCATTACCCGACTTGAGGGTCAGGCCGAAGGCGTCGACGGTGACGTTGGGCCGGCCCTCGTAAACGATGCCGACCACACCGAGCGGCACCCGCTGCTGTCGCAACCGCAGGCCGTTGGGCAGGGTCCGGCCACGCAGTACTTCGCCGACCGGGTCCGGCAGTCCGGCCACCTGACGCAGGCCGGCGGCGATCCCGTCGACGCGCTGCGGGTTCAGGGCGAGCCGGTCCAGCATGGCCGCCGGGGTGCCGGCGGCGCGGGCGGTCGCCACGTCCTCGGCGTTGGCCGCCAGGATCTCCGGCAGGTGAGCCAGCACCGCGTCGGCGCCCGCGTGCAGGGCACGGTCCTTGACGGCGGTGTTCAGCGACCCCAGGGCGCGCGCCGCCACCCTGGCCCGGCGCGCCGCATCGCGCACCTGCCGGCGCAGGTCGGTGCGGGTATCCGGAAGCATCGGCGCTTGCAGATTCATCGGCCCAGCTTATCGGGCGTTCGCCGGGTGATCACGGCCGGGCGATAGGCTGCCGACCTAGTCGGCGGCTTTAATTCATTCTTTTCTGAATACAGAAATAGCTGTATCGTCATCACGTGCAGATGGTGACTCACCGCGATGCGCTCACCCGCTTCGGTAACGCGCTGTCGGACCCCACCCGCGTCGAGGTTCTGCTGTTGCTGTGCGACGGCCCGGGATATCCCTCCGATCTCGCAACACGGATCGGGGTGTCCCGGCAGATCCTGTCCAACCACCTCGCGTGTCTGCGCGGGTGCGGTCTGGTGGTGGCCGAGCCCGAAGGCCGCCGGTCACGCTACGAACTGGCCGACACCCGGATCACCCACGCGCTCAACGATCTGCTGGGTCTGGTGCTCAGCGTGGACCCGGCGTGCTGCCCGGCATCCGAAACCGACGACTGCTGCTGATGTCCGACGACTGCTGCGAACCCGCCGACGGGCAGCCCGCTCCGGAGAGGCTCTGGCAGGTCCGTCAACTGCGGACTGCGGCTTGGGCCGCGGCACTGCTCGTGCTGGGCTGGCTGTTGGGCCGGGCCGGCCGGCCGGCACCGTCGCTCGGATTCGAGTTGGCGGCGGCGCTCGTCGGAGCTGCCACGTTCGTTCCCGACGCCCTGCGCAAACTGCGGCACGGGCGCATCGGGGTGGGCACGCTGATGACCATCGCCGCGGTCGGCGCCGTCGCGCTGGGGCAGGTGGCCGAGGCGGCAATGCTGGGCATCCTGTTCTCGATCGCCGAGGGCCTCGAGCACCACGCCGTGACCCGTACCCGGAGGGGTCTGCGCGCGCTGCTGTCGTTGGTGCCGCCCACCGCGTCGGTGATCCGTGACGGCCGCGAACAGACCGTCGCGCCAAGCGATCTCGTCATCGGGGATGTGCTGGTGCTGCGCCCTGGGGAACGAGCGGCCACCGACGCTGTCATCAGCTCCGGCCACACCATCCTGGACCTGTCGGCCATCACCGGCGAGTCGGTCCCCGTGGAGGCCGGACCGGGTAGTGCGGTCTACGCCGGCGCGATCAACGGCGGTGGAGCGGTCGATGCCACGGTCACCGCCGGCGCGTCGGACAGCTCGCTGGCCCGCGTCGTGCACCTCGTCGAGGAAGCCCATCGGAACAAGGGCGCGAGGCAGCGACTTGCCGACCGGATCGCGCGCCCGTTGGTGCCCGCGATCATGGTGCTCGCGGCGTTGGTCGCCGGACTCGGCGCTCTGCTGGGTGACCCGGTGCTCTGGTTGCAGCGGGCACTGGTCCTGCTGGTCGCCGCCTCACCGTGCGCCCTGGCGATCGCGGTACCACTGACCGTCGTTGCCGCGATCGGCGCCGCAAGTCGCCAGGGCGCCCTGATCAAGGGCGGGGCCGCGGTCGAAGAACTGGGACGCGTCAAGGTCGTCGCCCTGGACAAGACCGGGACGTTGACCCGCAGTATCCCCAGCGTCGTCGAAACCCTCACGACCGCAACCATTACCGGGGCAGACGCGTTGCGCACCGCGGCAGCGCTGGAATCTCGCAGCGAACACCCGTTGGCCCGGGCGATCCTGGCCGCCGCGGCCGACGGGGACATACCGGTCGCCGACGACGTCGTCACCGTCGCCGGATACGGGTTGCACGGCCGCCTGGATGACAGCGACCTGCGTCTGGGCAAGCCGAGTTGGATCCCGCCCGGCCCACTCGCCGACGGCGTGGACCGGCTGCAGCGCGACGGCGCCACCGTGGTGATGCTGGAACGCGACGGCATCGTCCTGGCCGCGATCGCCGTGCGCGACGAGTTGCGGCCCGAAGCAGCCGAGGCGATCCGCCGACTTGCCGACCTCGGCATCGAGACGGCGATGCTGACCGGCGACAACGCCCGCACCGCCCGGGCCCTCGCCCAACAGGCCGGGATCGGCGCCGTGCATGCCGAACTGCTGCCCGAGGACAAGGCCCGCCTACTGCTCGTAATCGCTCGGGGCCGATCGGTCGCCATGGTCGGCGACGGTGTCAACGACGCCCTCGCGTTGGCAACCGCCGATATCGGGATCGCGATGGGCGCCATGGGCACCGATGTCGCCGTCGAAACCGCCGACGTCGCACTGCTGGGCGAAGACCTGCGACACCTTCCGCAACTGCTCTCCCACTCCCGACGGGCACGGCGGATCGTGGCCGAGAACATCGGGCTTTCCCTGGCCATCATCGTCACGCTGATCCCGCTGGCCGCGTTCGGCGTGCTGGGTCTGGCGACGGTGGTGTTCATCCACGAGTCTGCCGAAGTCCTGGTGATCCTGAACGCGATCCGTGCCGCACGTACCCGCGGGGCGCCGGTGATGGCGTCTGCGTCGATGGGAACCGGCGACGCACACCATGTCGATATCGTTGCGCCGCAACCCGCACCACCTTACTGTTCGGAGGACTCATGCCAGTCATAGCACTCACCCTGTTCGCCGTATTCGCCGCACTCGGATTCGGTTGGCGCAGTTGGCTTCAGTTCCGCCGCACCGGGTCGGCGGGTTTCAAGGGCGTCAGCGGCCGGCTCGGTTCGACGGAGTGGTTCGCCGGCGTCGGCTTCGTGCTGGCTTTGCTGGTCGCGGTGGTCGCACCCGTGCTGCAGTGGGCCGGTGCGGTGGCGCCGGTGCCCTGGCTGCACGCGGCCTGGATCCAGACGGCCGGCATCGTGCTGGCGTTGGCGGGTATCGCCGGGACCGTCTACGCGCAGCTCGACATGGGCGACTCGTGGCGGATCGGCGTCGACCCGGGTGAGCGGACCGCCCTGGTGCGTACGGGGGTGTTCGGCCGGGTGCGC
This sequence comes from uncultured Mycobacterium sp., assembly GCA_964387245.1. Classification (GTDB taxonomy): domain Bacteria; phylum Actinomycetota; class Actinomycetes; order Mycobacteriales; family Mycobacteriaceae; genus Mycobacterium. Next base: position 217 of record CAYLWH010000053.1, on the reverse strand, counting down.
AATCCGATCTTCACGGCCATGCTGACGTTCGGGCTCGGGATCGCGCTCGTCACACCGAACATCGTGGCGCTGATCGGCTTTGCGCTGCTGCTGGTCAGCATCGAGATGCAGGTGCGCATGGTCGAAGAGCCGTATCTTCTTGGTGTACACGGTGATTCATACCGTGACTACACGGCGGCGGTGGGCCGGTTCGTCCCCGGCATCGGGCTGATCCGCT
>CAYLWH010000052.1:0-28510 GCA_964387245.1 uncultured Mycobacterium sp. | reverse complement strand
CCGGGAACTGCTGGTCAGCATCCCGGGCTTCTCCCGGATCGTGGCTGAGGTGTTCCTCGCCGAAACCGGCGGCGACATGACTCAGTTCCCGACCGCCGGGCATCTGGCCTCCTGGGCCGGCACCGCTCCGGGATCCAACGAATCCGCCGGGCGGGTGAAGTCGACCAAGACCCGGCCCGGCAACCGCTACCTCAAAGCCGCGCTCGGCGTGGCCGCCCTATCGGCATGCCGGTCGAAAAACACCTACTTCAACGCGAAGTACCGGCGCATCGCCTACCGTCGCGGACCGATGAAAGCGCTCGTCGCCGTCGAGCACGCGATGCTCGTCGCGGCCTGGAACATGCTCACCGACGGCAGCTTCTACCGCGACCCCGGCCCCGACTATTTCACTCGACACGTCCCAACTAAGACCAAAGCCCGCGCGATCGAACAGCTCCAAGCCCTCGGCTACCGCGTCACCCTGCAACCCCTGGCCGACACCGCATAACCACACGCAGACTCGCGAACCACACCGCCACCGCCGGCGGGTCACCCCTACCTGCGCTCACCAGCTTGTGGTCACTTCTATTTTCGTGAGAGAACGGCGTGATGGAGCACCCGTAGGCCCAACTTTGGCAGTGCGGCCCACGCCGCAATGCGGACAGTCGACGGCGACCCCGCTGCTGGGTGTCACCACCGCTACAACGGTACTTAATTTGTGCCACCCAGCCTTGTATCGGTCCGACATCCAGCATTTGCACATCTATTTCTGTCACTGGTCTGCGGTGTGTTACTACTCTGCGGTGGTGCTCTGTCTCGAAAACGATGGGTTGCTGCCAGTCCGCTATCCCTGAGCGGGCCAGTCGCCGTGCGGGTCGAGTCCGCCGTTCCAGTCGTCCCAGGTGTCGCGTCTGCTGCGTGGGACGATGATGCGGCGTCGCAGTTCGAGCAGCAATTCCTCGGTGGGCACCTGGGAGAGGGCGCTGGGGTTGGTCGGGCGTAGTGCGTATCCCTGGGTCCGGGCGGTGGGGCTGCTCTTGTGCAGTGTGGACGCCACCTCGGTGGGTTCCCCGCCCGCCAGGATGGTGTCGATGCTTCCCGGTGCCCAAGCCAGCTTGTTCTCCAGGATGGCGTAGGTGCCTGCGCTGGCCTTGCGCACCCCGTGTTCAATGTCGGCCAGGGTGCGCACGGTGAACTGCAGGCTTGCGGCCAGATCGGTGCGGGTGCGGAAGCCCAACGCGACGCGCCGACTCACGACGTGATGGCCGAGCCGCTCCAGGGCGCGTGTATCCATGCAGCGATCATGACGCACCAGGGCGGCAATGTCGAACCGCCATGCCCATTTCATTCCGCTCGAAGCGCGAGGGAGGAGAGATTATTTCCGGGGTACGCCCGCCAGCTCGGCTCTGACCTGCGTAACGGCCTCCCAGAACAGTTCCTCCACTTTCTCCTTGGAACGCCCAACCACCTCGATCTTCGGTACCCCGGCCAATTCCCGGCGCACCACCTTTGCCTCCGGCAAGGCATCCCCGGTCCACCACTCCTGGCGGATGGCGAAGTCGTCGAAGCGTTCGCCCTCGTCAGTGTGCCGCAGCTCGGCGCGACGCTTGGCTGCCGGGAGCCGCGCCCACCACTGCGCCCGCCAGTACGGACCGTCATAGACGGCGGGCGGGGCACCGACCTGCCATTCCTCCACCTGCACCGGTTCTATGGGAGAGATGCCGTTGTAGTCCTGCGCAAACCTGTACGCCTGGTCGCTGTCGAGGTACACCCGTTCGATGCGGTAGCTCTCACCGCTACCCGCTGTCACCACATACACCGTCGCCATCGCACGTCCCCCGTTTCCGCTGGTTGGCTCCAGTCTGACAGCACTCCGACGGCCACGTCGGACAAAACCATGACGAGGTCAGGAAAGCTAACTGGCAGAAGAAGTTGCTGTTGATGCATGTTGTGTGTGGGTCATCTAACATGGAAATGGTTGCCGGACTATTTGCATTATCGCCATTCATTTCCTAGTATTGCAGGCACAGCGCGGCTGGCCCGGGGGGTGTTTAGCGGCGGTGCAAAGACACACAAAACGACGCACGGCAGGAGAACCCTTATGACCGAACCCCAAACGCTGATGACGAAGATCGCGACGACAGCCGCCTTGCTCGCGGCGACAGCCCTCGGACTGGCGACACCCGCACAGGCGAGCGAGGACAGCTACCTCGCCGCGCTGGACCGGGGCAACATCAAGTACCACGACGAGGACACGGCCATCGAGACCGGACGCTGGGTCTGCGACAACGTGGGCCGGGGCAGCGGCGACAACGTCGCAGGTGCCCTCATCCGTGACGGCATGGACCCGCTGATTGCGTATCCCGTCGTCGCAGCCGCGATGGCACACCTCTGCTTCGGCAGAGGGTGAGGGGTGGCACCAGAGAGTCCCTGCCCGTTGCTGACGCAGGTACGTCCCATCGAGTGACGGGTCTATCTGCAAATCACGGGCCACCAGACTGCTCAATCTCCCAGTCGTGCCAGTGCTGGGTCACATAAACCGAAGTAAGGACAACGAAATGAATCGCGCGCCAGGCTGGTACCCCGACCCCCAGAACCGGGGACAGCGTTGGTGGGATGGCACAGCGTGGGGTCCGACTGCTCCAACACCGACCCCGCCACCCCGGCTGATTGCGCCGCTGCCACCACAGGAGAAGTCGAGCGGTCTCGCGCTGCTATTCACATTTCTGTGGCCGGGTGCCGGGCACCTCTACCTCGGCCTAACCCAGAAGGCGATTCCTTATGTTGTGGCCAACGCATTCAGTTGGTTCTTCGCTATCTGGATTGTCACCCTTCCAGTCTCATTCGTGATCTGGCTGGTGGCCTTCTGTATGACGGTTGGCAGCGTCAATCAGGACACAGGTTTTGTGAACGACGCTCTTCGTCGTGGATACCGCGTCAACGGGTAGCACCGCACGCCAAGTCCCTGGCCCGCGACTAGGCAGTACGCACACGCCGACAGGCCAAGATCGATCCGAATTTCGTGCCACACCTCGGCGGGGCGAGAGGCTACATGGCCTCGACCCGAGCCCCGACCATCACAGAAAAGGAGAATTACCACATGATGAAGATGATCGTTGGCGGACTTGCCGCAGCGGCGGTCGCACTCGGCGCTGCCGGTGTCGCTCATGCCGACAGCAACGACGACCACCTTGTTCAGGTCTTGAACAATGCCGGTGTCACCGGCGCTCCAGCTGACCTAATCAACAATGCCCATCAGGTATGCAGCAATCTCGATGAAGGACATGCTCCGGGTGCCATCAGGGATGCATTCATCTCTCAGATGGGCTTCACCTCAAGCAGGGCGGCAACGTTTGTGGCGGTTTCAGTCTCAGCCTACTGCCCGAAATACAGCAATCTGCGGTTCTAAACTTGGCCGACAACCAATATATCCGAACAAAGAGTAATCCAATCTAGGGGAAAATGATGACGAGATTGCTTCCTGAATCAAATTCAGATGTTAATTACCAGGCCTCCGACACACCTTCTCGACCCACAAGCTCATTGATGGCATGGTGGCGGCGTCAGACACCGCTGTCGAAGGTCGGCCTGACGCTTGCAACAGTCGTCGTACTGTATTTCAGCATCTGCTGGCTGCTCGCTTCAGCAGTATATCTAGCCAACCTTCCGCTCCGTAACCAATGTGAGAGGGAGGCGGACTACAGCGGCTACAGAGGCGAACAGGAAGAGAAAGTCGTCGATCTGTGCATTGAGATGAAAAGAGAATATGGCATGTAATCTGTGCCAATTTGATCAGCCACCGAAGCCGGTTAGCAAACTGGTCTGGAAAAACTGAAGGCTTGCAACTTCACGACATCGAATATCGTTCACATGCCCCTTCGCGGTGCGGCTGATCTTGGGCTACACCGAGTGCGAGGCCCTTGACGCCTGTCAAATCGAACAACCGACGAGGAACACCCATGAAGAAAGCCTTCACCACGATAATGCTGGTGGGGGCCGCACTGCTCACCTTGCCGTCCGCGCACGCCGATGATGAGCCGTGGTTTGAGCTGACGCCCGGCATCGGACAACAGATCTGCCGGACTGTCTACAACGCCGAAAAGCAGGGCTGGCCGGGCCGGGACTTCGCAGTCGAGCAGTGGTGGGACCCAAGCAATCCCAACGGTCTCACCAAGAAGCATGCCGAGCACCTGGTCGATGAAGCCATCGACACGTACTGCCAGTCGGGCGAACCTCGGCCGCCTCAGGCGCGAGCGTCTGGCGAGGTGAAGGGTTTGGTGCAAGGTGCCGCGAAGGGCCAGGCTTGCTCCAACTTCACCCGGTTCAGGTTCGGCAAGGGTTCAACCGGCAGCCTGCCGTGCGAGTGGGGTCACTTCCCCAATTACAGGAACAGCCGATCACTGCGGCAGTGGAAGCCCCCGACGAAGCGGGACACCGGTTGGGTTCCGCCGACGCTGGCGATGAGGTGACCGCCGCGGCGGGCAGCAGTGCTAACACCGCTACGGTTGCCGTTAGGTAGTTCCGGGTTGTCCGGGTGGTTTTCATAGCTCCTTCTTTCTCCACAGAACAGTCCCGTCGCTGCCAGGGCGCTTCCACCGACCCCCGTACCGTCCCACCTCGATATCGTGTCACCGCTGGTCAGAGTTGTCTGCCAGATCGTATCGGGCGATGGAGCCCGCCCGTCTTCACTAGACCGACGAGCCGCCGTCGGCTGCGTCACGATCTGGACCCCTGTTGATGCCCGGTCGATGTCATTCGCCCCCAGTTTCTCGTCTCTCGTCGGTGCAACACGATCTCGGGTACTACGGGGTCCGTGGCAGCCTCGTCGACGATGTCACCGGTAACCCTCGGGGTATGGGTCCCAAATGATCTTGCCCCTGTACCTGGCTGGATGTAGCCCCACAACCGCCTTTTCACGCAGAAGCCCCGGCGTCTTGTTATTGCTCGTCGCGAGCCAAGCCCGAACCGCTTCTACCGGATCAGCGTCCGGCGCCACCGGCAGCGCCCTCCCCATGAGGTCGACGTGCCGCCCCACGAAGTGGGGCCTCTTGTTGGGGTGGTAGCCGAACTCCGACTCGCCGAAGTCTGATACGCCGTGCCGACGGTAAGGCCACGGGATCTCGGGGTCATCGGCGTAGAAGCTGTAGACATCGAGGTCTTTCACGCCGTTCGTCGTCTCGGCGCCATTCTTGCAGTCCAGGTAGTGCAGCGCACCCCCCTGGCACAGGGCAACCAACAAGCGCCGGAGAGCGTAGACCGCCAGATGCGGGTTGCGCTGGAAGAACGACTTCTGGTCGGCCTCGGCGATACCGACAAGTCGCCTGAGGTGCTCATCGGTGAACGGCGCATAGCTGCGCGGGGACTGTCGGCCCATTGCCACCTACTCACCGTAGGAGCCGCGTTGGCCAGTGTGCGGGCGAATCGTCCGGTCACCCATCGTTTTTGCCGGCGGCAAGTGCAAACGGATTAGCCGTGGTACGTGATACGCAGGCATCGGCGACCTGCACCTTCACCCCAAATGCCCTGTGGCGCAGGTATAGTCAAGTGCGAACAAGGAATCAATTTCTTCGTACTTCATCCGAGCCCTCACTGGGTCCGACAGTCGGTGACCGCGCTGACGACTGCAACGTCGCACCGGTTCGATGACGGATGCAGTTGGCTCACTACACCCGGACGCTGCAGGCATGCGGGCGGCACGCCGGCGACGAGTTGTTGTTCGGGGCGATCATCGGGACGGTTGTGGTGGTGGAACTAGGTGTCTCTGTGGGCGTTGTCGTTGTCCGATGTCTTGGCTGTAGCGGGTTGTCCCCTCGACGCAACTCCAAATCGCCCATCGTGGTCTGTCACCCCTCCTACGGGGATGCCGCCGCCCGCCGTGCGGTCTCGGCTGCCACTCGCGCCGCGTGCAACCGGTCACGCGGCAGGTCGGGGTTCACCCCATTGGCGATGTCCTTCTGGCGTTCGGCGTGCCGGGACAGGGCGTAGAGCGCCAGGCCGATGGCCGGGACCACGACGTCGGAGGCGGTGGTCTTCTTGGCCGGGCCGGGACCGGCGTGCTTGATGCCCTGGTTGAGCACCGTCAGCGCGGTGGTGACGGCGAGGCTTATCGACCTTGATGACCTTCTCCCGGTGGCTGACTGCGTCCTCCGGGGTAACCCAGAGGTCACGCCCGCCACAGCAGCCACACCGGTCACAGCGCAACAAACCCGCAGGTCACAGCGCCCCACCAAGGACCTTTCCGGGGCCCTGAGTGCATCACGCAGACTTTGTTCTGAAACGCCGTAATCCGCGGCGACTGCCTCTAACGTTTCGCCTGCACGTAGCGGCCCAAGTGCGTCGGCGACCTTGACTCCACTGCCGTTGAATATCGGCTGACCGAAGCCGCGGTACTGCGGCAGGCGAATCATCCTGGCGTACTTGTCATCATCAAAAGTGATCTGCTGAAGATAGTGCTCGACGATGTCTTTGAAGACGTACTGTCCAGACCTCGGAACGATTAGGTGTTTGACGACCTCGTCGTCAGGGCTGCCCTCGCCGGCCTGCTGCGCGAAATGCCACAAACTTCGGCGCCATCGGTATACAGCTGCCTAGACGCCAAGGCGTGAGGCCCAACGTTGTCCAACAGCCAGTCAATCGACGGCCGAATCCGTTGCATCGGCACACCCGCTCGGCGGAAGGCGTTGAGGACGTACGCCTCGGCGACACCGACAAACGGAAGCCGCGCCTTGCCCCGCTCGGTCGCATCGAACGCTGTGATGATTGGTGGCGCCTTCACGACCGGCCTGCCCTCGACTCGGCGCTCGTAGCCATCTGCCCATGTTTCGAGCGTCGACCGTTTGACGACGAGGTACTTGGAAGCGTCGGTAACCGTGTAGAGCGGAATGTCGAACCGCAGGTCAGGACGCTTAGACATGTGCGCACCCCCTTTCCGCTGCGGCCATAGTCACACCAAGGTACGACACCTTGACTTCCGGGCCAGGACATTCCCTACCATGTCCGGTCGCAGTCGCTTATCCATTGACCCCTCGCTTGTTCCGCTGCGGCTTGGCCTGCCCGCGTCGTCCCTCGTTTTTGGAGTCAGTTGTTACATCGACCCCTTGTTATCGTGCATAACCGCAGGCCAGACCCGGTTTTTACCGTGCCGCCAATCAACCCCCGGCACAGTCGTTGATCTATCTACCTCAGAAAAATAGGAAACGATGTCGGCTCATGGGGGTAATCGCCGAGCACCGTCCGGCAGCACCGTGTGGGTGCGTGAGTTGAGCCAGATGGTCGTACCCATCTGCCACGTCATCGTCGCCCAGGTTTCGCCGTTGGGCACACGAGGAACCGAGGGAGAAGGTGTCAGACACGTCGAGCTTTCGCCGAAGAATGTGACCACCTTCCAACGACTGAAGGCACAAGTGCCCTAGAGCCAGATTTGAGATCCGAGGACGATTGGAGCGATGACAGAACCTCGTGAGTCCCGGGCAGAACAGACCACAGTGACCGGCCAGCGCCGCGCTGTCGAGTCGTCGCCGTACGACGACCGGCGCAACCGGGCGGGCTCGATTCTGGTCTGGGTGGGTATTGTGGCCGGTGTCGTATTCATCGTCGCCGTGATTTTCTTCTCCGGTTTTTTCATCGGTAGAAACTCATCCGCTGATTTCCGTGGCGGATACCACCAGCCCGGGATGATGGGCCCAAGTCACATGGGGCCGGGCATGATGGGACCTGGCGGCATGATGGGACCGTACGGCCCGTGGCCGCGCCAGCAGACACCGATGACAACGGTTCCGACCGCGCCTGGGCCATAGGGCGACCCGTGAGAAGTGAGGTCACGATGGCGCGGATGATGAATCGCCGTGCGGCGCTCGCCGCACTGGGCGCGTTGGCGGCGGGCAGTGCCCTGGGCGTTGGCTATGTCATCCGTAACGTCTTGGGATCTCAGACGCCCGGGTTCCGGCTCACCAACGGACCCGGAGACGGCGGAATGATGAACGTTGGCCCGGTGGACATGAGGATCTACATGGACATGTTCATGCGGCACAACCAGATCAATCGTGTCGTCGAGGAGGTCCCCGGCGGCGTGCGCACCACGACAGAATCGAACTCGCCAGACCTGGCGGCCCAATTACAGGCCCATGTGTCCAGCATGTACAACCGTCTGGGGCAGGGTTCCGAGGTCATGTGCATGAGCCAAAGCCTGCCGACGCTTTTTCGCAATGCCGGCGGGTATCGTCGCCAGCTCACCTTCACGCCCACCGGCGTAATCGCGGACGAGACTGCCGACGACCCGAACCTCGTCCAAGCCATCCGCGCACACGCCGAAGAGGTCAGCGGCTTCGTCCGCGAAGGAATGCCAGCGATGATGCAGGGCATGATGGGCGGCATGATGGGACCGGGCGGCATGATGGGACCGCACCACTCCTGACGCGCGCATCAGAAACTGCTCATGGTCACGGCCTTGTCGCGTTCAAAGGTTCTACCAACTTGACTAAGTGTCGCGTGACGCGACGGTCCTCGTATCGCCACCAGGATTCGCCATTTCGGGACGAATCAATCGCAATTCCTGATTCGCCGGACAAGCGACCCCCTTTCCTTGGACAATCACGTCATGGTCACGATATGGGGGCGCACGCGTCGTCGGTTTGGTGTCGGATTGATCAGCGTCGCGATGGCGCTGACCGGTTCGGGGTTGGGCAGCGCCCACGCCGACGACGCAACGCCGTCGCTTCCGGTTTTCATACCGCACCCCTCGGACTGGCAGCCGAACTTCACGGTGTTCCCCTTCGACTGGTGGCAGAACCGCGTCACGCCCGAGCAGATCACCGCTCAGCGGGAAGCATGCCAGTGGTTCAACGCCCAGTACGACGTGCTGATGAACCAGATAATCGGCTTCCAGCGGTATCTGCACGATCGCCACGACGTGTGGTCGACACCCGGCGTGCAGGCCGCCGCGGACGTCATCATCGCCAACATCGACCAGTCCGCGGCGTTCCTCGATCCGCGTGCGCACACCCTGTACATCGTCAATTGGCCGGACCAGGATGAGTATTCGCCGCTGTACAACGGCGACTCCATCTTCCATATGTGGTTCCAGCTGACCCAGATCAGCGACAAGATGAAGAACAGGCTGCCGTCCGGTGTGATCAACGCGAATATCGCCACGATCAACGTGTACGGCAACGTGATCCGAGACTCCGGGGTGTGTCTGGGCGCCTAGCGTCTTGAGGGTGTCGCGCTCAACCCTCGTCGAGCGCCGCTTCGCCGGAAGTACCGGCAAGCCGTCGCACCGAAGCCGGCACCGAAATCCCCGCGTCGCAGTCGGGTGCGGGTAGCGGTTCACCGTAGGTCACCGACATCGGCACGACGCCGGCCCAGGCACCGGCCTCGATGTCCTCTGGCGGGTCTTCGGGCCACCCGGCACTGACCTTCAACGACCAGTTGTCCTCCCTGATCGGCAACCGCAGCGCGATCGTCGCGGCCAATTCCTTACGTGTGCTGGCCCGCAGTTCGGCGACGCGGCCAGGGATGAACGTGTCGGTCAGGGCTTTCAGATACCGCTCCTTCTCCAGTTCGGCGATGCGTTGGAACGTCCCGAACATAACCGCGCTGCGATACCGAAACGAGGACTCAAATCCGCTGCGCGCCACCACGACACCGTCGAGGGTCGTCACCGCAACTGATGCCACGGCGCCGGACTCCAGTTCGCGCAGCCACCCAGAGCCGGTCGAACCGTGGATCACCAAGTCGTCGTCGATTCGCGCGAACCCGGTGGGAAAGACCACCGGGTGCCCGTCGCGGACCAGCGCCACGGTCGCCAGCGGAGTGCTGTCGAGCAGTTCGAACAGCGCATCGCGGGATTCGACCTGCTTCTCGGGTAGGCGGGACACCCGGGTCGAAGGCTGCGACATGCCCTAACTGTCGCACGCCTCCAGAAGCCATACGGCGGTATCGGGTGGCAGCGCCGTACCGACCGCCGGAGCCGACGCCACGATCACCGAAAGTCCCGCAGGCAGCCCGATGTCGGTGGTCCCGGTGTTCACCCAGCACTGCGCGCCGCCACGGGCGAAGGCCAGCATGGAGCCGGATCCGTCGATCCAGCGCACGCCGTCGGCGTGCGCCCACAACCGGGTACGCACCGCCAGCGCCCCGCGGTACAGGCTCAGAAACGAGTGCGGGTCGTCCTGCTGGGCGGCCACCGTGTGCATACCCCAGTGCTCGGGTTGCGGCAGCCAGGTCTGCGTCGGGATCGGCGAAAACCCGTACGGCGCTGCCGAACCCGACCACGGCAGCGGAACCCGGCAGCCGTCCCGACCCACGTCGGTGAAGCCCGATTGGGCCCAGGTCGGGTCTTGGCGAACCTCGTCGGGCAGGTTTTCGACTTCTTCGAGCCCAAGCTCCTCGCCCTGGTAGATGTAGGCCGTGCCGGGCAGCGCCAACTGCAACAGCGCGCAGGCCCGGGCTCGACGACGGCCGAGGTCGTGATCGGCCTTCTCCTCGGCCCAGCGGGCCCGCTCCCACTCCGACTCGATCAGGTCCGGCGGTTGCGACCGTGAGTACCGCGTCACGGTCCGCGGGACGTCGTGGTTGGACAGCACCCAGGTGGGCGGCGCACCCACCGACGCCGCGGCGGCGATGGCATCGTCGATCACGGTGCGCAGACTCGAGGCCCGCCAGGGTGCGCGCAGGAAGTCGAACTGGAACGCGGTGTGCAACTCGTCCGGCCGGAGGTAGCGGGCCAGTCTCTCGTTGCTCGGCACCCATGCTTCGGCGATGAAGATCCGTTGCGGCGCATACTGATCGGCCACGGCACGCCAACCGCGGTAGATATCGTGGACGCCGTCCTGGTCCCACGCGGGATGAGGTTCGTTGTGCTGCGCACCGTCCGACGGCGCCCCGCGGTCGGGCAATCCGGTTGCCTTGACCAGTCCGTGGGCGACATCGATCCGGAAACCGTCGACACCCTTGTCGAACCAGAACGCCAGTATTCTCTCGAATTCCGCCCGCACTTCAGGGTGCGACCAGTTGAGATCCGGCTGGCCCGGCGCGAACAGGTGCAGGTACCACGATCCATCGGGCAGTCGGGTCCAGGCGGGCCCGCCGAACACGCTCTGCCAGTCATTCGGGGGTGACTCCCCGCCGGCACCGCAACCGGCCCGGAACAGATATCGGTCACGGGCGCCGGGTTCTGATGCCAGGGCCGCCCGGAACCAAACATGGTGATCCGACGTGTGATTGGGGACGATGTCCAGCAGCACCTTGATGCCCACCGAATGCGCGTCGACGATGAACTGCTCGGCCTCGGCCAGAGTCCCGTACGACGGTTCGATGTCGCGGTAGTCGGCGACGTCATACCCCGCGTCGGCCATCGGGGACGGGTACCAGGGGTTGATCCAGACCGCGTCAACGCCGAGTGCGGCCAGATACGGCAGGCGGGACCGCAATCCGGCGATGTCGCCGATGCCGTCGCCGTTGCCGTCGGCGAAGCTGCGGATGTACACCTGGTATACGACCGCGGTCTCCCACCACGCCGGGTCGGCTGCCGTTCGCTGGATCATCGAGTCCTCGTCCGAAGAAATCACCCTATATTTTGCGCCCACCAGGGTGGGACCGTCCCGTAGCACTGTCAACCGTGCGAAGGTGCCTCTCTGCCACCTGCGTGTACGGCACCGGCCTTCCCGTCGGCGAACCCGCGCAACGTGTCAGCGGCAACGGTGCGGCACGCGCCGGGACGCACCACTTTTCCGACTGTGCACTGTGTCACACTTACCCGAGCCGAAACGGCAGATGGCCCGGATCACCTCGTGGAGGTTCGATGAGGAAGCTTCGTCGCAGGACTGGCCCGGTGCGGCGCCTCGTCGCCGCTGCCGCTGCAGGCGTGGTCGCGGCGGCGACCCTCGCCGGCTGCGGCGGCGGTGGCGCCGGCGCGCCGGCGCTCACCTGGTTCGCCATGCCCGATAACGGCGGGGCCCGCACCAGGGCGACCGAATGCGCAAAGGCATCCGGCGGTGCCTACCGGGTGCAGGTCGAGACATTGCCGAACAACGCGACCCAACAGCGTGAGCAGTTGGTACGCCGGCTGGCGGCCAAGGACACTGCGATCGACGTGTTGAGCACCGACGTCGTGTACACCGCCGAGTTCGCCAACGCGGGGTTCCTGCGTCCCTACACCGCCGACGAGAAGGCACGACTGACCGCCGGGATGCTGGCGGCACCGGTGGAGACCGGGATGTGGAAAGACACCCTCTACGCAGCGCCGTTCAAGTCCAACACGCAGCTGCTGTGGTACCGCAAGTCGCTTGCCGCCGCGGCGGGCGTCAACCCGGAAAGCCCCGAGTTCACCTGGGACGAGATGATCAAAGCCGCTGTGGGACAAGGCAAGCGCATCGGCGTGCAGGGCGCCCGCTACGAGGGTTACATGGTGTGGGTCAACGCCCTGGTGCTCGGTGCCGGCGGCGAGATCGTCAAGGATCCCGAAGCCGGCCGCAATGCCACCCCGAGCCTGGCGAGCCCTGCCGGGACGAAGGCGGCGGAGATCATCGGTGGTCTGGCACGTTCCGCAGCGGCGGCGCCCGACCTGTCGACAGCCCAGGAGGAGCAGGCCCGGGCCACCTTCCAGGGCGACAACGGCATGTTCATGGTCAACTGGCCCTATGTGCTGGCCGCGGCGCGCAGCGCCGTCGAGGAGGGCACTCTGAGCCAGAGCGTGGTCGACGACATAGGCTGGGCACGCTACCCACGTGTCCTCCCGGACCAAGCCAGCCAACCCCCGCTCGGCGGGGCGAACCTGGCGATCGGCGCCTACTCACGGCATTCCGACCTGGCCGTGCAACTCGTCGAATGCGTCAACGCACTGCCCAAGGCCACCCAATACATGCTCGACGAGGGTGAGCCCTCGCCGTATGAGGCGTCCTATTACGACTCCGCGGTACGGGAAAAGTACCCCAACGCCGACCTGATCCGGGAATCCATCGCCGAGGGCGGGCCGCGGCCACTGACGCCGTACTACGTCGACGTCGCGGGATCGGTAATCCAGACCTGGCATCCGCCCGGCGCGGTCAACGATGACACGCCGGCCCGCAGCGACCGCTTCATGGCCGATGTTCTGGGCGGAAGGAGACTGCTGTGACGACGCTCGAAAAGCCCGCTCCCGCACACCGGAAGACGGTCAGCAGCCGCGTTTCCGCTGAACGCCGACTCGGGCTGTGGCTGACGGCACCCTCGTTCATCGTGATGCTCCTGGTGACGGCTTATCCCCTCGTCTATGCGGTGCTGCTGTCGCTGTACAACTACCGGCTGACCGATCCGGCAGGCCGCACCTTCGTCGGGTTGCGCAACTACGGGGTGATCCTGACCGACCCGGTGTGGTGGAACGACTTCATGACCACGTTGTTCATCACGGTCGTCACGGTGGCGATCGAACTGGTTCTCGGTTTCTTCTTCGCCTTCGTGATGCTGCGGATCATCCGTGGACGCGGTCCGTTGCGCACCGCGATCCTCATCCCCTACGGCATCGTCACCGTGGTGTCGGCGTTCATCTGGCGCTACGCGTTCGCGATTGACTCTGGTTTCGTCAACCAGTGGCTGAGCCTCGGCGATTTCAACTGGTTCGGTGAACGCTGGTCGGCGCTGGTGGTGATCTGCCTGTCGGAGATCTGGAAGACGACACCGTTCATCTCGCTGTTGCTGTTGGCAGGCCTGGTTCAGGTGCCCGAGGACATGCAGGAGGCGGCCAAGGTGGACGGGGCCACCGCCTGGCAGCGGCTGTGGAAGGTGACGCTGCCCAACATGAAGGCCGCGATCATGGTGGCACTGCTCTTCCGCACCCTGGACGCCTGGCGCATCTTCGACAACCCGTTCGTCATGACGGGCGGCGCGAACAACACCGAGACACTTTCGTTCCTGGCCTATCGGCAGAACGTGACACTGGTGAATCTCGGTATGGGGTCGGCGGTTTCGGTGCTGCTGTTCCTGTCGGTGGTGTTGATCGCGTGGATCTTCGTCAAGGTCTTCAGAACCGATCTATCGCAGGTGAGGGGGGACCAGTGAGCCGACGATGCGGGCCGAGGCACGAGGCCCGAGGAGGAGCGAGCGAATGAACTCCGCGAAGTCCGTCCGCTGGTGGACCCTCGCCGGCATCGTCATCGTGGCGTACAGCTTCTTCCCGCTGCTGTGGATGATCAGTCTGGCCTTCAAACCACCGTCGGACATCGTGTCGGGCAACCCGCAGTTCCTGCCCACCACATGGACTTTCGACAACTTCACCGAGGTTTTCGGCCAACCGCTGTTCACCCGAGCCCTGATCAACTCGATCGGTATCGCGTTGATCGCCACGGTGCTCTCGGTGATCATCGCGATGTTCGCCGCGTACGCGATCGCCCGCCTCGAGTTCCCCGGCAAGAAGTTCCTGCTGTCGCTGGCCTTGGCGATCGCGATGTTCCCGCAGGCGGCCCTGGTCGGCCCGCTGTTCAACATGTGGCGCAACATCGGCATCTACGACACCTGGATCGGCCTGATCATCCCGTACATGACATTTGCGCTGCCGCTGTCGATCTGGACGATGTCGGCGTTCTTCCGGCAGATCCCCTGGGAGATGGAGCATGCCGCGCAGGTCGACGGCGCCACGTCGTGGCAGGCCTTCCGCAAGGTGATCGTCCCGCTCGCGGCGCCGGGGGTGTTCACCACGGCGATCCTGACATTCTTCTTCTGCTGGAACGACTTTCTGTTCGCGATCTCGTTGACCTCGACTGACAACGCCCGCACCGTGCCCGCTGCGCTGGCGTTCTTCCAGGGCGCATCGATGTTCCAGTCGGCCGTGCCCTACGTCATGGCGGCCTCGGTCGTCGTGACGATCCCCGTCGTCATCCTGGTACTGGTCTTCCAGCGCCGGATCGTCGCGGGCCTGACCTCCGGAGCGGTGAAGGGATAACCATGGCTGAAATCTCGATGCGCAACATCGTCAAGCGGTACGGCGACGGCTTCCCGGCGGTCAACGACATCAGCCTGGACATCGCCGACGGCGAGTTCATGATCCTGGTCGGACCCTCCGGTTGCGGGAAGTCCACCCTGCTGCGGATGATCGTCGGCCTCGAAGACATCACCTCGGGCGACATGCTGATCGGCGGGCAGCGGGTCAACGACAAGGCTCCCCGTGACCGCAACCTCGCGATGGTGTTCCAGAACTACGCGCTTTACCCGCACCTGACGGTGTTCGAGAACATCGCCTTCCCGCTTCGGCTGTCGGGCAAGCTGTCCGACACCGAGATCCGCAACCGGGTCGAGGACGCCGCGCAGACGTTGGAGTTGCAGGAGCATCTCGATCGCAAGCCCGCCAACCTGTCCGGCGGTCAGCGCCAGCGTGTCGCGATGGGCCGCGCGATCGTGCGCCAGGCCGACGCCTTCCTGTTCGACGAGCCGCTGTCCAACCTCGACGCCAAACTCCGCGGGCAGATGCGCACCGAGATCCTGCGCCTGCAGCGCCGCCTCGGTGTGACGACTGTGTACGTCACCCACGACCAGACCGAGGCGATGACGCTCGGCGATCGGGTCGCCGTGCTGAAAAAGGGAGTGCTGCAACAGGTCGCGAGCCCCAGAGAGCTCTACGAGCATCCGGTGAACCTGTTCGTCGCGGGCTTCATCGGATCACCGCCGATGAACTTCGTGCCCGCGCGGATCCGCGGTGACCAGTTGGAGTTGCCGTTCGTGTCGGTGCCGCTGCGCTCCGAATGGCACCGACTGGGCGGTGACGACACGGTGTTCATCGCCGGCATCCGGCCGGGCAGCTTCGAGGACGCGACATTGGTCGATGCCGACAAGGCTTCGCGCGGTGTGCGATTCGCTGTCGACGTCGACGTCACCGAGTGGCTCGGCAATGAGCAATACGCGTTCGTCCAGTACGAAGCGCCCGCGGACATCTCCGCACAGCTGGCACAACTCGCCAACGATCTCGACAGCGAGCAGCTGCGCACCCAGATCTGCGTGGAACTGGATCCGATGAGCCGGGTCGCACCGGGCAGCACGGCCGACATCTGGCTGGACACCGGCCAGATTCACCTGTTCGATCCGCGGACCGGCGAGAACCTCACCAGCACAGCCACTTCAGAAGTGCCGGCCACCGCCGGCTGAGCCGTGCGCGCACCGGAGCTTCGACTGCGGGCGCCCACCCCGGGGCTGATCGCGCTGCCCTGGAACCAGCCGCTGGCACAGTGGCTGATGCCCGACGTGCCGCTGCGCGACGTCGCGGTCGGGCCGAGTCGGCATCTGGTGAAGTTCATCGAGTGCGACGACGCGCTGTGGGCGGTCAAGGAACTGCCGCCACGGATCGCTGTGCGCGAATACGACGTCCTACGCCGGCTGGAGGACTTGGCGCTCAACGCAGTTCGCCCCGCCGGCCTGGTGCTGCAACCCGACTTCGACACTGCGGTCCTGGTGACCCGCTACCTCGAGGGGTCCTGGCAGTACCGGCGGCTGTTCATGCGGCTGCCGCCCGATCAACCCCGACAGCGTGCCCGGCTCTACGACGCGATGGCCTCGCTGCTGGTCGAACTGCACCGGCACGGAGTGTTCTGGGGGGACTGCTCACTGGCCAACACCCTGTTCTCCCGCGACGGGCAGGTGTTGCAGGCATGGTTCGTCGACGCCGAGACCAGCGAAGTCCATCCACAGCTGTCGGCCGGACAACGCGAACTGGACATCGACATCCTCGTCGAGAACGTCGCGGCCGGTCTCGTCGACCTGGCGGCCCGGCTGAACCGTCCTGCCGAACTACGCGCCACGCTGCTCGCCGAAGCCGTCGACATCCGTCGGCGATACGAATCACTGTGGGAAATACTGCACAGTGAACCGGTTTTCGAGTTCGCCGACCGTTACCGGGTCGAAGGCACGATCCGCAAACTGCATGAGCTCGGCTTCGCCGTCGACGAGGTTGCGCTGGCCCCGGCCGGTGTCGGCGACAACACGCTGCGCCTGCATGTCGCTGTCGGCGACCGCCGCTACCACGCCTCCCACCTGCGCGGTCTTACCGGCCTGGAAGTGGGTGAGGGTGCAGCATGCATCCTGCTCGGCGACCTGCACGCGTATCACGTGCAACTGTGCCGGGAAACCGGTGAAGACGTCAGTGAGCCCGCCGCGGCGCAGTTGTGGCTGCGGGAGGTGGCCCTGCCCGGGATGGAATTGGCGCACTCCGCGGTCAATCGCAGCGGTACGGCGATCCAGGCGTACTGCGACCTCTTGGAAGTCCGGTGGTTGCTCAGCGAGCAAGCCGGCCACGACGTGGGAAATGCGAAAGCCGTTGCCGCACTGACTCGTAACGTTGTACCCACCGATTCGGCGGCGAAACTCGTCGTGGTCGAGACCCCGACTGAGCCGTTCGCGGTGCGGTTCGACGAGGACGAACCCTAGTTCCTCTTCCTTGCGATTTGCAGAGTGTGACCGCGTCTCGGCGCGGCAGTCACACCGCCGCATTCCACCTCATAGCGACTCTCCGCGACACCGTGGACGGATGGGTACCGTCCGGTCCTTCGGCGGATCATTACCAGGCGGACACCGGCGGGGGCGACTGGGGACAATGACGTTCACGCCACCGGGTCCTTGTGCGCCCGGACCGGACCGACGTTCGCGGGCGGCTGCAGCAGATTGCCCTGCAGGCTGCCGCGCGCGGTGCGGATCGCCACCAGGATCCAGGTACTGAGCAGGCCGACGTACGCTACCAGCGCGGCATACCTGAACGCCGGCAGATGAGTGTGCAAGGCCAGTTGAGCGGTGCCGGTGACGAAGGTGCCCACCGGGAAAGTCAGGCTCCACCACGTGAGCGCGAACGGCATGCCACGCCGCAGGGTGCGCACCGTCAACGAGGTGGCCAGGGCAATCCACAGCACCGCGAATCCCCACACCGGCACTCCGTAGAGAATCGCGAATACGCTCATCCCCGCGGCGATCTCGGGCGCTACGGCCAGGTCCGCCTGAATTCCGAGAAGTCCTGCGACCGTGATTGATTGGCCGAGCGGACCCAGCACGATCCAGAGCGTCGGCACCCGTGCGGTGCCCGACGTGCCGTACAACGTCAACCGGCTCCAGATCATCGCGACGATCAACAGCGAGGCCACCAGCGACAGGCCGAACATCGCGTAACACCCGTACAGCATGGTCTCCCGTCCGGGACCAGCGGCCATGTGCGGGATGAGCAGCGCTCCGGTGGCCGCGGACACCATCGGCGGCACCACCGGCATCAGCCACCCTCCGAAGGCCGCATCGGGCTCGACGTTGTACTGGGTGAACATCAGGAACGGAATGCTCACCGAGGTGAACAGGCCGCCGAGGGTTCCCGCCGTCCACAACACCCAGGCCAGGTCTACGGCGACGCGCTCACCGATCAGCTCACCGCCCACCAGCAGCGCGCCCGCACCGACGGTCAGCAGCGCCATCGGCGCCGCTCCGTAGAAGTGGGCCATCTGCGGATTGCGCACATGCGTGCGGGCGACTCTCGGGTTTCGCAGCCAGTGACCGCCGACGACAACGATCAAGACGGCAAGCATCAGCGTCGCGATCACCCATACCACTTCGGCGAACCCCCGCAGACCCGGAATGCGCACCGGCAGGGTGGCGCCGGCGTTGGCCACGATCCCGGTGCCCATTACCGAGGCGAACCAGTTCGGCCCGACGTTGCCCAGCATCTCGACCCGGTTCTGCCGCCGCGACGGGCCGTCCGGGGAAGCTGTTGCCATAGCTCACAGACCCTACTGCCGAACTCCTGAGGGTTTGGCGGATCACCTCTTCCGGCAGATGAATTCAGGGTGCGGGTCGGTGACCCCGGGTAGCTTCTTGCGCACGGTAGTCGTCAGCCATGCCGGCCACCTGCTCCGGTAGCTCACCGGCAGCGACGTCGGCCAGTGAGGTGCCCTCGAGCACCGCGCGCATACTGGCCCGCAGCGCCCGCCAGACGTCGGTCAGCGCGGCTGTGGGTCCGGAGTACGGCAGATCACCCAGTCCGATGTCGCGCACGCTGGCCAGTGGACCGTCGATGCAGCGCAGGACGTCGGCGATGCTGATATCCGCTGGGGGCCGGGCCAGTTCGTAGCCACCGTCCCGGCCGCGGTGGCTACGCACCAGGCGATCGGTCCGCAGATCCGACAGGATGTCGACGAGGAACTGCGGTGGAATGCCCTGCGCCTTGGCCAGATCATCGGTCTTCACGACGAGGCCGGCGTCAACGGTCGCCAGTTGCACCATTGCACGCACGGCGTACTCCGCCTTCGCCGACATCCGCATCAGCCAATTCTGCCATTCCGGGCCGGAATAGTCCGGAATTGACCACGGCTCAGTGCCGGTAACGGGTGACGCCAGATCGCCGCCATCACACCGGACCCACCCTGGGTGTTCAGCGGGAGTCGGGCTACTGGCGCGCCATCGCCAGGTTGTACCGCTGCTCCGGTGTGATCAGGTGATCGTGGCTGTCGGTGCCGATGTCGAGTTGCACCCATTCGATCTCACCGGTGAACCGGTTGCCGGTGGGTCCGTAGTCCGGTGAGGCCGGTGAACCGGTGTCCGAGCCCACATCGCAGGCCTCGTCGGCCGAATAACCCATCGGCTGGGTCTGTTCGACACGGCCCTTCCCGACGAGCTTGCCGTCGTAGTAGAGCGTGACGTCGCCGCCCTTGGCCAAGCCGCCCCCGTCGTAGGCGAACTCCATCCGCACCTGATGCTTGCCCGCGGGGATCGGTTTGTCGGCGCTGGTGATGTAGTGCTCGATACCGAAGAAGTTGAAGCAGTACTTGAGTTTTCCGTCGTGGGCATACAGCGACCACCCGCCCGCGCTGCCGCCTTGCGTGATGATCACGCCGTTGGCGCCGGACTCCGGCACCACGACGTTCGCCGTCACCGAATACGACTTGTTCTTCAGCGTCAGCACACAGTTCTCGCTGACCCGCATCCGGTCGAAGAGCAGCTGGGTGTTCCCGCGGATCAGCTGCGGCCGGCCCGCAATGTCGGCGTTGATCCGCTCGAAGCCGCGGTCGTCGAGCGGCACCACGTTGTACTTTACGGCCTCGATGAGCCATAGTCGTTGCAGCTCAGCGAGTTTCGCCGGATTGTCGGCGGCCAAGTCATGAGCCTGGGTCCAGTCGTCGGGTCCGTACAGCTCCCACACGTCGGTATCGAAGGGTGGTGGGGTGTCCGCCTTCCACGGCGTCCGGTGCTTGGTGACGGCGGTCCAGCCGTCGTGGTAGATGCCCCGATTGCCGAACATCTCGAAGTACTGGACGATATGCGTCTCGGGAGCGTCGGCACTGCGCAGGGTGGACAGCATGCTGACGCCCTCCAGCGGCGCCTGCGCGATCCCGTTGACCGACAGCGGCGCCGGCAAGCCGGCGGCCTCCAGGATCGTGGGCGCGACGTCGATGACGTGATGGAACTGGTTGCGGGTCTTGCCTTTATCCTTGAGACCGTTCGGCCAGTGCACGACGGTGCCGTTGCGGGTCCCGCCCCAGTGCGACGCCACCTGCTTGGTCCACTGATACGGCGCGCACAACGCGTGGGCCCAGCCGACGGCGTAGTGGTTGTAGGCGTCGGGGGTGCCGAAGTCATCGATCTTGGACAGCAGGAACTCGGTGGTCTCGATACCGGGCATGCCGTTGAGGGTGGTCATCTCGTTGAAGCAGCCGTTGAGGGTGCCCTCGGCCGAGGCGCCGTTGTCGCCAAGGATGTAGTAGATCAGCGTGTCGCCGAGGACCCCGAGGTCGTCGATGGCGTCGATGAGCCGACCCGCCTCGCGGTCGGTCTGCTCGAAGAAACCCGCGTAGATCTCCATCTGACGCGCCAGCACCGGCTTGAGGGCATCGGGCATGTCGTCCCACGCCGGGATCTCGTCGTGGCGTGTGGTCAGCTCGGCATCCTTGGGCACCACACCGAGCTTCTTCTGCTGCTTGAGGGTCTTCTCCCGCAACACATCCCAGCCGTCATCGAACTTTCCCTTGTACTTGTCCGACCATTGCTTGGGCACCTGGTGCGGGGCATGGGTGGCGCCAGGCGCGAAGTACATGAAGAACGGCTTGTCCGGCACCAGGGCTTTCTGCTGCCGTACCCAGCTGATCGCCCGGTCGGCGAGGTCCTCGGTCAAGGTGTAACCCTCTTCCGGAGTCTTGGGCGGCTCGACGGCCGTGGTGCCCTCGAAGAGCCCCGGGTAGTACTGGTTGGCCTCGCCGCCGATGAAGCCGTAGAAGTACTCGAAGCCCGATCCGGTGGGCCACTGGTGGAACGGCCCCGCCGGCGACACCTCCCAGACCGGCACCTCGTGGCACTTGCCAAACTGGGCCGTCGAGTAGCCGTTGAGCTTCAGCGTCTCGGCGATCGGCGCCTTGTCCTTCGGCCGGATGCTGTTGTTCCCCGGCGCGGAGGTGGCCATCTCGGTGATGGCACCCATGCCCACCGAATGGTGGTTACGCCCGGTCAGCAGCGCCTGCCGGGTGGGCGAACACAGCGCGGTGGTATGAAAGCGGTTCAGCTTCAACCCGTTTGCCGCCAATCGTTCGGCGACCGGCGTGCGGCACGGGCCGCCGAATGCCGAGGAGGCGCCGAACCCGACGTCGTCGATCAGGACGATCAGCACATTGGGCGCATAGTTCGGTGGGCGCAACGTCGTGATCGGCGGGTAGTTGGTGTTCGGATCCTTGGCGTCGTAGGTGGTCAGGCCGACGTGCTTGAGATCCGGAATCGGCAGGTGCTCACGCGCCAGGTGCGGTGCGGCGGCGGGTGCCGTTGACACCGCGTATGCGGCGGCGGGTTTCTTGGGCGCGGACGTCTTCTTCGGTGTCGATGCGGCCATGTCGCCTCCACGTTGTTGAGGTTGTGAAAGCTCACTGGCGCGCCATGGCGACTCGCGCCTGCGCCTTCTTCGTCTCTTTGTCGTCGTTCTCGCCGCCACCGGACACGTCCACGGTGACCTGGCCGATGGTCCCGGTGAACCGGAAGGGCGTCGAATACAACTGGGAAACCGGCGAGGCCGGATTCCGGCCGATGGCCAGACCGCCACCGATACCGAGCGCCAACGGGACCGTGACACCGAACTCGGCTTCGCCTACCTGCTCGCCGTCGACGAACAGCCGGGCGATTCCGGGTGTGCCTTTGCCCGCCTTGAGATCCGCTGGGCCGATGGGCTGGAATTCGTAGCTCAATGAGTGCTTGCCGACAGGCACGTCCCCTTCCGAGGACACCTGCAGCTCCTGCGCACCCACGTAGTTGTGCACATAGTGCAACTTGCCGTCCTGGACGAATAGGGTATAGCCGCCGACATTGCCGCCGTGGCACACCAGCACGCCCTGGTCGCCGGCGGCCAGTTCGACGTCGACGGTGATCCGATGCGCCCGATTGAGAAGCTTGGCCGCGACGTTTTCCGGAACCACCTGCGTCCCGGGGTAGTAGACGTACGTCTCACGGGTCTCGGTGATCTGGGGCCGCTCGTCCGCGAACCGCATGGTGCCGCGGCTGTCCAACGGCAGCACGTTGTACTTGCCCGCCTCGGTGTACCAGAGCGCGATCATCTCTATCAGCTTGGCCCGCTCGGTGTCGGCGAGATCGTTGGTTTCGGCCGGGTCGACGTCGACGTGGTACAGCTCCCACCCTGTCGCGTCGAGTTCGCGCAGCTTGTCCTCCGTCAGTTCCAGCATGCCGAAGCTCACCCCCGCCTCCGCGAAAGATGTTCCCGGGAACGGACATACCGCCCGCCAGCCGTCGTGGTACAGCGACCGGTGGCCGAACATCTCGAAGTACTGGGTGTGGTGCTTCGTCGCTGCGCCGGCGTCGTTGAACGTGTGCGCGAGGCTCACGCCCTCGATCGGCGATTGCGCGACACCACGCACGGACGCCGGCGGGTCCACACCCAGCGACTCCAGCACGGTCGGCACCATGTCGATCACGTGCGCGTACTGGTGCCGGATCTCGCCCTTGCCGCCGACGCCGGCCGGCCAGTGCACCAGGAACGGATCGGACACCCCGCCGCGGTAGGTCTCGCGCTTCCAGCGCCGGAACGGCGTGTTGCCGGCGAACGTCCAGCCCCACGGGTAGTGATTGAAGTGTTTCGGGCCGCCCAACTCGTAGATCGCGGCCAGATTCTGCTGCAGGTCGTCGGGGACGTTGTTGAAGAACTTGTTCTCGTTCACCGAGCCGTGCGGTCCGCCTTCGGCGCTGGCCCCGTTGTCGGAAATCACCATGATCAGGGTGTTGTCCAGCTGGCCGATGCTCTCCAGGTAGTCGAGCAGCCGGCCGATCTGGTGGTCGGTGTGCTCGAAGAAGCCGGCGAAGACCTCCATCATCCGCGCGTACAGTCGGCGTTCGTCTTCCGGGAGCTCCGCCCACTGCTGCACATCTGGATCGTGGCGGGACAACACCGCATCGGGCGAAACGATGCCCAGTTCCTTCTGGCGCGCGAACACCTTCTCGCGGTAGGCGTCCCACCCGTCGTCGAACACTCCTTTGTATTTGTCGGCCCATTCCACCGGCACGTGGTGGGGAGCGTGGTTCGCGCCGGTGGCGAAGTAGAGGAAGAACGGTTTGTCGGGCGCCACCTGCTTGAGGTCGGCGATGAAGCCGATCGCCGTATCCGCCAGATCGACGGTGAGGTGATAGCCCTCCTCGGGCGTCGACGGTGGCTCCACCTGATGGTTGTCGGAAACCAGGTCGGGATAGTACTGATGGGTGTCCCCACCGAGGAAACCGTAGTAGCGCTCGAAACCGCGGCCCAGCGGCCAGCGGTCGTATGGCCCCGCCGCGCTCACCTGCTCAGCAGGTGTCAGGTGCCACTTGCCGACGCAGTAGGTTGCATACCCGTGCGGCAGCAGCATCTCCGAGAGGAAGCCGTTCTCGAACGGGATAGCACCGTGCGATCCCGGGAAGCCCGTCGATCCTTCGGTGATGCAGGCCATTCCGTTGGAGTGGTGATTGCGGCCGGTGAGCATGCACGACCGCGAGGGTGAGCACAAGGCCGTGGTGTGCATGTTGGTGTAGAGCAAGCCGCCGGCCGCAAGCCGGTCCAGGTTCGGCGTGTTGATAGGCGATCCGTAGCAACCGAATTGCCCGTAGCCGGTGTCGTCCAGCACGATGTAGAGCACGTTGGGCGCCCCGGGCCTCGACCGGACCGGCTCCGGCCAGGCGGGCGCGGATTCTCCGACGGTTCGGCCCATCCGGCCGGGAAATGTCGTGCCTGGCTTGTACTCCAACAGACCCATGGCCTCGCCCTCCGCTCGCTAGGCAGCGCCCACCCTACGCTGCACGCGTCGTGGCCGGAGGCGTTCCAACCCCAGATGCGGACCTAGCCGGTGACCGCCAGCACCGCATGGGCGTATTCCGGACGGCACACGACGAGGTCAGGCAGTCGAGGGTCCTCCTGGTTGTAGATCAAGGGTGAACCGTCGATTCGGGAGGTGTGCAGTCCGGCGGCACGGGCTACGGCGACCGGGGCCGCCGAGTCCCATTCGTACTGCCCGCCCGCGTGCACATAGATGTCGGACAGGCCCTGCACCACCGAGGCTACTTTCGCTCCGGCCGAACCCATTTCGACCAGCACCCCGCCGAGTGCGTCCCGGACTTCCAGCGCGACGGCCGGCGGCCGGGTACGACTCACCACGATCCGCGGCTTGTCGGGCGCCGGCGGCGGCGCGGGCACCGTCGGCGTCGCGAGCGTGACGCCTTGGGCGGGCAGCGCCACCGCCCCGGCGATCAACTCGCCGGCTTGCCAAATTGCCACGTGCACGGCCCAGTCCTCGCGTCCGAGCTCGGAGAACTCGCGGGTGCCGTCCAGCGGGTCCACGATCCAGACCCGGTTTGCGCTCAGCCGCTTCGGGTTGATCTGGCTTTCCCGCCCCTCCTCGGAGAGGACTTCGTCGTCGGGGCGTTCGGCGGTCAGCACCTCCATGAGGAAATTATGGGACCGCTTGTCACCGGCCGCCTTTCGCGCCTCGGCAGTGGAACTGCCCAGTTCCTCGCGGACACGCAGCAGCAGTTCGCCCGCTTCGGTCGCCAGTCGAGCCGCCAGTTCGTGGTCGCTCATAGCCGCCCCTGCAACAGGTCGATGACCCGCTGTGCGAGCTCATCCGGAGCGTGCTCGGGCGTCAGCCTGAGGTCGGGAGTCTTCGGCCGCTGATACGGGCTGTCGATGCCGGTGAAGTGAGTTATCTCACCGGCCCGCGCCTTGGCGTACAGGCCCTTGGGATCGCGCCGTTCACAGTCCTCCAGCGGGGTGTCGACGAAGATCTCGAAGAACTCGGTGGCCTGATCGTCGTGCACCTTGCGGGCCAGTTCGCGGTGCGCGTGCAGCGGGCTGATCACCGGCACCAGCACCGTGAGCCCGGCGTCCGCCATCAAGGTGGCGATGTGTGCGATCCGGCGCAGGTTCTCGCCACGGTCGTCCATCCTGAAACCCAGGTCGGCGTTCAGCCCGTGGCGCAGGTTGTCACCGTCGAGAATATAAGCGGGACAACCATGTTCGAGTAGCTTCTGCTCGACGAGGACCGCGACCGACGACTTGCCCGAACCGGAAAGCCCGGTGAACCATACTGTCCGCCCCTTGGTCAGGCGATCGCCGGCGGTGGCCAGCGACCGGTGGCGAACGGTGTTGGGGGTGGCCACGCGACCAACCGCCAGGGTGGTGTCGCGCACCATTCCGGCCGCAATCGTCACGTTGGTGTCTGGGTCGATGAGGATGAACGAGCCGGTGGCCGAGTTGCGGGTGTACCCGTCGAGCAGCAGCGGAACCTGGGTGCGCAGCGTGACCCGGCCGAGTTCGTTCAGCTTCAATGCCGTCGCGCTCTTGTCACGGTGCAGCGTGTTGACGTCCAGTCGGTAGTCGAGCGCGGCAACCCGCGCCCGCGTGGTGCGGGTGGTGTGCTTGATGACGTAGTCGCGACCCGGTTCCAGCGCCTCCCCGTCGGCCATCCAACACACCGTCGCGTCGAACTCGCTGCTGGCCGCGGGCTGGTTGTGTGGGCGCGCGAGCATGTCGCCGCGGCTGATGTCGATGTCGTCGGCGAGGCTGACCGACACCGCCATCGGCGGGAAGGCCTCATCCACCGGACCCGACGGACCGTCGATGGCGGTGATACGGCTGGCTTTTCCACTCGGCAGCACCACGATCTCGTCACCTGGACGCAGCACTCCGCCGGCGACCGTGCCGGCGTAGCTGCGGTGGTCGGCGTGGTCGCGGGTCTGCGGCCGGATCACGTACTGCACCGGGAACCGGACGTCGACCAGGTTGCGGTCGCCGGCGATGTAGACGTCCTCGAGGTGGCTGAGCAGGGCGGGTCCGTCGTACCACGGTGTGGTGTCGGACTTGGTGACGACATTGTCCCCGGTGAGCGCGGACAGCGGAATGGTGGTCACATCGTGGATGTCCAGCCGGGCCGCGAACGCGTGGAACTCGTCTCGGATGAACTCGAAACGCTCACGGTCCCAATCGATCAGATCCATCTTGTTCACCGCCAGCACGATGTGTTGCACGCCGAGCAACGAGGCCAGGAACGCGTGTCGGCGGGACTGCTCGAGCAACCCGTGGCGGGCGTCGACCAGCACGATGGCCAGCTGGGCCGTCGAGGTGCCGGTCACCATGTTGCGGGTGTACTGGATGTGGCCCGGGGTGTCGGCGATGATGAATTTCCGCTTGGCCGTGGCGAAGTAGCGGTAGGCCACGTCGATCGTGATGCCCTGCTCACGCTCGGCGCGCAGCCCGTCGGTCACCAGTGCCAGGTCGGTGTAGTCGTTGCCGCGCTCGGTCGAGGTGCGTTCGACGGCCGCCAGCTGGTCTTCCATCACGGCTTTGGAGTCGTAGAGCAGCCGGCCGATGAGTGTCGATTTTCCGTCGTCGACGGAACCGGCGGTGGCGATGCGCAGCAGTGTTGTATTTGACGGCGCGTTGGCATTCATAGCGTAATCCCCCGTCGCTTCGCTCGCCCCGGTCCAATCCCCCGTCGCTTCGCTCGCCCCATCAGAAGTAGCCCTCCCGCTTGCGGTCCTCCATGCCGGCCTCGGAGATCCGATCGTCGGCGCGGGTGGCGCCGCGCTCGGTCAGCCGGGACAGCGCGGTCTCGGCGATCACCTCGTCGACCGTGGCCGCGGTGGATTCCACGCAGCCGGTACAGGTGACGTCACCGACCGTGCGGAACCGCACCGAGGTTTCGAACACCTGCTCGTCGTCGCCCGGCTGCATGAACTCATGGACAGCCAGCAACATGCTGTCGCGCGCGAACACCGGCCGGGTATGGGCGTAGTAGATGGCCGGCAACGTGATGTTCTCGGCACCGATGTAGGCCCAGATGTCGTACTCGGTCCAGTTCGACAGCGGGAACACGCGGATGTGTTCGCCCTTGCGATGCCGGCCGTTGTACAGGTTCCACAGTTCGGGGCGCTGCGCCTTGGGGTCCCACTGACCGAACTCGTCGCGGAAACTGAACACCCGTTCCTTGGCGCGGGCCTTCTCCTCGTCGCGACGCGCTCCCCCGAAGGCGGCGTCGAACTTGTTCTCCCTGACGGCCCGCAACAACGTGACGGTCTGCAGTGGGTTGCGTGACGGGCCGTTGTCGACGACACGCCCGGCGTCGATGTCTTCCTGCACGGCGGCGATCACGAGGCGCAGGCCGTGCTGCTCAACCAGGGCGTCGCGGGCGGCGATGACCTCGTCGAAATTGTGACCGGTGTCGACGTGCATCACCGGGAACGGCAGCCGGCCCGGTGCGAACGCCTTGATCGCCAGCTGCAGCATCACGATCGAGTCCTTGCCGCCGGAGAACAGCAGAACGGGCCGCTCGAATTCGGCGGCGACCTCGCGGATGATGTGGATCGCCTCGGCCTCCAGCGCCCGCAGATGGCTCAGCTCGTACTGCCCGGGAGCCGGCTGGACAAGAGTCGTCATAGACTTCCTTATAAATCCGGTTAGATTTACCAAGTTTCTCGGTATAACCCGGGATGGTTGCAGGATCGCAGGCCTCACGTCAAGACAGCGTCGAGCGTGGGCCCTATGCCGGCGAACTGCTCGCATTCACTGCAAAGCCCCCACAGTCAGTAGTCGGCGGTGCGACAACCTCACCTACCGGGTGACTTCGTTGAGCCTGCCGGTGGCGACATCGAACACGAACCCGCGCAGCGATACGTGCTTGGTGACGAAGGGGCTGGCCTCGATGCGGCGCAGCGACTGCCGGACGTCCTCCGCCGGATCCGTGAACGACTCGGCGGCCCATTCGGGTTTGATACCGGTCTCGTCCTGGATCGCCTTCTTGAATTCATCGTCGGTGAAGGTCAGCATGCCGCAGTCGGTGTGGTGGATCAGGATGATTTCACGGGTGCCGAGCAGTCGTTGACTGATGGCCAAGGAGCGGATCTCGTCGCCGGTGACTACTCCACCGGCGTTGCGGATGACGTGCGCCTCACCCTCGGCCAGCCCGAGAACCCGGTACACGTCCAATCGTGCGTCCATGCAGGCCAGCACCGCAACGTGCTTGCTCGGCGGCATGGGCAGCGGACCGGTGAACGTCTCCGCGTACTTCGCGTTGTTGGCCAGGTATTCGTCGGT
>CAYLWH010000051.1:6031-28621 GCA_964387245.1 uncultured Mycobacterium sp. | reverse complement strand
GCAACAATCCACGGTTCCCGCGGACAAACAATGCCCTCCGCCACCAAACTAACCCACAGGCTCACCGGCACCATAGAACGTCCGGGGTCGACCGAAACACCTGCTCAGTGTCCGCCACCACGACACCGCTTGGCCAGGAATTCCCGCGATGACCGCCGCCCACCCTCACCCCGCACGCACCCAACGCGCGATAAGCGCATTTTCTTATCCCACGGCGGCGCACAGCGCCCTGGAGAACTACCCGAAATAACAAACAGCCCCCGAGCGCGGAGAGAGAACGCTAGGGTCCTTGGGTTCTGTGCTGGAACTAGTAGTTGCTGCCGATCCAGATGTAGCCCTGCGACATTCCTGGATCCCAGCAAGACACCATGTAGTCATCTGCGGTGCGGGCGTGGACGCCCTTCTGAGAGGCAGAGCAAGACGATCCGCTTTCAACAATGCCTATCAGCGGCGTATCGAGCGCGTACCAAACTTGCCCCTCCATGTCCTCGTCGTATCCGCACACGATGGTTTGACCAGTGGCCGGATCGGTGGACAGTTTGTCGATGTTGTATCCACTCGCACCACGGCAGTCTGTGCCGATCTTGGACGCCACGACCTTGGTCGTCACGATCACCGTGGACGTGACGGGCGGCGGTGGCGGTGGCGGGGCAAGAGTAGTCGTAGTCGGGGTGGTCGGTGCATTGCTCGACGAGATCACGGCGGTGTTCGATTGCGGGGGCTGCCATGGTCGCCACAGCACCCCGATAACGCCGATCAGCAGAATGGTTGCAGCGAATCCGCCCAGAACAAGCCGAGATCGAGTGGCGGCAGGTTTGGGTAGCCTCGCACCTATCGTGGAGGCGGAGCTTCGCGGTTGGCCTGCTGCTTGAGTCGTTGCGTTTGCAGACGCACCTGCCTGTCCAGGCGATTCATCGGTCAGGGCCTGCGCGAACGCCGAACAGGATGCAAAACGGTCAGCCCGGCTCTTGGCCAGTGCTATCCGAAGTACGCCGTCGAGGCCTGCGCAGTCCGGGCGACATTCACCCAAATTGGGCGGTGCCATGTTGAGGTGGCGGCTGATTACGACGGCGGGGTTCGAGTTGGGGAAAAGCTGCGATCCGGTCAGCAGGTTGTAAGTTGTTGCGGCTAGTGCGTATTCGTCGGCCCGCCCGTCCATCGACTCGCCCATGAGTTGTTCTGGCGCTGCGTAGGCGACGGTACCAACCGTCATGTTGGTCGTGGTGATGCCACTGGTGTCGTCAAGGGGTCGGGCGATGCCGAAGTCGGCGAGGAAGATGCTCGGGTCATTGGTGTCGAGGTCGGCGACCATGATGTTGGCGGGTTTGACGTCGCGGTGCAGCAAGCCCTTCTTATGGGCGTAGTCCAGGGCGCTAGCCACCGCGTTGACGACGGGCACCACAAGGTCGATGGGCATTCCCGCCGGGTAACGGTGTGTCAAAAGGTGCGCAAGGTCGGTTCCGTCGATGTAGTCCATCGCGATCCATAGCTGGCCGTCGTCCTCACCTCTGTCGTGGATACCGACGATGTGGGGGTGGCGCAGCCCTGCGGCCAGGTCGGCTTCACGGATGAACCGTTCCCGGAATGCGGGGTCGTTGGAGATGTCCGGGCGAAGAACCTTGAGGGCTTCCTGGCGGGGCAGACGGGGATGCTGGACCAGGTAGACCTCGCCCATTCCGCCAGAGCCGAGCTGCCGCAGAATCCGGTATCCAGCGAACGACTCCCCAACCTGCAACGGCATGGGCGAATGCTAGCGGGCGCTGTCTACATACCCTAACTGTCCTGCTGGTCTACGCCTCGGGCCAGGATATGCGGGGAGCTGGTGTCCTCCCCATCGCGCACACCGAACAACTGCTCCCGCAAAATTGTGCCGTACCGCAACGGAGGCTAACTGTTGACCGCGTAGCGGTGCTGGCATGATGTCTGCCCGAACTCACTATGGCGGGGTGGCCAAGAATGTAGGTAACGGCGATTTTGTCGGCGGACCCAATGGCGTTTACGTCGATCAGGTCCGAATCGTCTATCGGGCCGTTGATCATCCGAGCGAGCCGACGCCGCGTGAAACCGTCGTTCTGATCGCGGACGCCGGAACTGCGATTGACCGAGAACTTCTGCGGGTGGCAGTTGAGCGATTGCACTACACGCTCAACGACCAGGACGAGCCAATGCACGAATCGTTTGTCAGCGAGGAACGCCTACGAACGACCAGTTGGGGCGCGTCCGGCGCGGTGCTGGAACTGTTCATGTGGGTTTCGACCGCAGCGGTCAGCGGCATTGTCGGCAGCGCAAGTTGGGACGGCCTAAAGGCCGTGGCAGCGCGCATCCGCCACTCGAATGGTCCGGCGTGGCAAACCGAGCCGGTCGACGGCCAGGACGCACAACGCCGAGCTATTCAGATGGCGCAGGTCGCCTGGTCTGATCTTGGCGAAACACTCACCGTGTTGTCGTGCAATTTGGACGGCGACACCGCAAGCGTGGTTCTGCGTGGGGCCGACGGATCAACCATCACGGCGATCCCGACGATGACCGCGACGGATGCGATAGGACCAATCACCCGCGCCTACCCCGAACCGACTTGCCCCGAGCACTTGTAGCTCTGTGTCCCGTCCTGCCGGTATGCGGGGCGGGGTCGTCAGCCGGATTCCACAGGGTTGGCGTGTGTGGTTATGCAGATGTTGACCGCTTCGGCAACCGGCCCGCGAGCTGGACCGGCTTGAGGTCCGCGCCGCCCGCGTGATGACAATGCCGAGAACCGGGGCTGATGCAGGGCCGCTTCGTCATCCGGGCCACCCAAGAACGTGGGGTTGGCGTACCGCCCCTGCCGGAGCTTGTGGGCGGCAACTCGTGAAGCGTTCTCAGTGTAAAGGGCTGGACCGACAACAATTGCTTCTCCGGCGCTGCAGGCACCTACCACGACGTTCTGCCCTGACCGTCGTTGCCGAACTGCTCTTGGGGACGACGCGACACCCGAGCGGTTGGCCGGTGTGGCGACTTGCTGCGAAAGCTATTGCCGAGCTACAGCTTTCGGGCCGGTTCTGTAGGTGCGCCACAGGGCTACGTCGGCAGCGTCGATGTGCGTCCTCCGGAACCGTGCAATGCCCCGTGAATGAACCGGTCTGCTGTTGTGTGTTCCCGCCGGGGTTGACCCGATTACCGCCGACGAGTGGCCGTGGGCGACGGCGTCAGTGTGGGCACACGAATCGCCGGTACGCCCTGCCTGGCCGCAGAAGCACACCAGTGGGCGGACTCGAACAACGGCAGCGGGATCGCGCTCTGGTGTCCACCTCCGGCATTCGTCTGGGTGCCGTCGGGCTGATCTCGACCGATGTCATGGTAGGACCGGCTGAGATCCGTTGTAGGACAACGCTATATCTGTACCCCACGGAAGCGATTATTCCCAACCGTGGGGTTGAGTTAGATCATGGGCAGAGGCATCGGCAAGACACAGCAGCGCATTCTCGACGTGCTGGACAGCGAGACAGACCAACTCGCGTTGACCATGGTCGATCTGGCCAAGCGTCTTCAGGCCAGCCCGCGTCAGATTCGCGCAGCCGTGTACGCGCTGGCCGGTCGCGGGCTGCTGGTGCTGACCAAGGAGAGCGACGGCTGGCGTGACTACGGCAAGGCCGGAAGGGCAGTTGCCCCGACGCTGGCCATGGGATGCCGACGCACCCACCGCGTTCATCGTCAGGAACGGTGAGCAGTGGCCTTTCCCCAACGCTCACAGCGAGTACGACCGCGTCGCCGGTCGCGACGTCGAGTTCATCCGCAAGGGGATGCCGACTGGTGTCGCTCTGTACGCCTGGCTGCCCGAGAAGCGTGAGCAGTGGGTGAGCGGCCAGGCCGCAAAGTTCGCGCAGATCTTCGGTCTCGCCGCCGGGAGCCGTACCGCCGACGAGGAGCGGGCCAAGGAGATTTGGTGTCGTGCGTGAGCTGACGCGCGGCGGAGTTTCGTTACAACCACAATTGTCCACGGCGGTAGACAGTTGCCGTTCCTGCCCTCGCTGGCGAACTATCTCAGGCGCTCTATGGTTGCCGTTCCTGGGCCGATCCAAGCCCGCCTCAGCCTCGGTGGGTAAGGCAGCACCAGGGAAAGCTCACACAGCAGCCAGGGAGGCTCTCAGCCCCGGCATTCCGCCTCAGCAACTGAGGATGAGGGTTGGATTGATGTGGGTGCCGCTGAGGCATGCTGGCATGCACCGGGCAGGATTGTGGCCAGTGCCAACGGGTGTAGCGCAGGTGTAGCAAGCAGAAAACGGCCCCGGCGTAATCAACCGGGGCCGCTTCCTGAATCTGCTGATGCCAGCCTTGCCTTGCCCAACCAGACCGTGCCAGGCCGCACCAGGCCGTGCCGAACCCAACCACACCTGACCGTGTCCTTGCTCCCGACAATTGTAGCCAGGAGGCTCAGCCCAGGGACCCGCTGGGACTCCTACAGGTCCGCTGTGGCCGTGGATGTACTCAATGCCCGCTGATCTCCGATGCCGGTATGCGCCGACGACCACGCGAGTCGAGAACAAATGCCAGCTGCTCTGTCCTGACGAGTTTCTGAATCCAGCGGACATCGACGCCGAGACGCTGTGCGGCTTGCGGGTAGGTGAGCAGTTCGTCGGGTGTGGTGGTGTTCATCGGTGTTCCCGCTTCGGTTGGCCGAAGGACCGGCCCACCGGGTGGCACACAGATGGCACGACGGCTCTCGCTGGAGTGCGAATATAGCCTCTGACCTGCCCATATACCTGGTGCCCCCGGCAGGATTCGAACTAGCCGGATGGGGCTCTAGAACACCCCTCTCGACGTGCGCTGATGGCGCTATAATCGCTGGCAGCAGGGCATTTCACCTGTTGCTGGTGTTAGGTTCTGTTGGGTTCTGTATAGGCCCGTTATAGCCCGCTTATAGCCCGAAAGTCGCCCGTGAGGAGCTGCCGCGATGCCGCAGAAGAAGCCCGCCACCGCCACCCGTAGCCGCCGGGGATTCGGACGGCTGCGTCAACGCGGGTCGGGTCGCTGGCAGGCGAGCTACCTTCACCACGGCGCGCTCCACTACGCCCCGGCGACGTTCCCGACGAAGGACTCTGGCGCGGCGTGGCTGCAGAACGAGCGTGACCTGATCGACCTCGACCGGCGCAAGCCGGGCACCTGGACCTCGCCCGCCGAGCGGGTGACCAAGGCGGCGGCGCGCAAACTCAGGCTGCGCGATTACGCCAAGCCGTGGTTGGAGCACCGCAACCTCTCGCCGCGCACCCGCGACAACTACGAGTACCACCTTGAGCGGAATATCTTGCCGACGCTGGGGGATTCGGCGCTGGCGGAGATCACGCCCGAGGACGTGCGCATGTGGTTCACCGGATTGGGCACCGAGCACCGCACCCGCAACGCTCAGGCCTACGGCGTACTGCAGGCGGTGATGAACACCGCGACCGACGATGGGCTGATCGACCGCAGCCCGGCCCGCATCAAGGGCGCGGCGGCCGTGAAACACACCAAGCGGTCGGTGGTGCTGTTGGAGCCGGACGAGTTGGCGGCGCTGGCCGACAAGATGCCGGAGGCGCTGCGGCTGACGGTGCTGCTGGCCGGGTGGTGCGGACTGCGCCGGGGCGAGTTGTTCGCGCTGACGCGGGCCGATGTCGCCGACGACGCCACCACCGTGCGGGTCAGCAAGGCGGTGACCTTCCGGCACGGCAAGTTCGAGGCCGGACCGACCAAGACCAAGGAGTCCAACCGCACAGTCACCGTGCCGCCGCACCTGCGCCCGATCATCGCCGCCCACCTCCGCGAGCACGTCGGTGACGCCAAGACGGCATTGCTGTTCGCTGATCCGGTGACGGGCGGGTACTACGCCGAGGGCCGGTATCGCACACCGTTCTTCAGCGCCCGGCAGGCCATCGGCAAGGACGAACTGCACTTCCACGACCTGCGGCACTTCGGCGGCGTGATGGCGGCGGTGGCCGGAGGCACCACCAAGGAGGTCATGGCCCGGTTGGGTCACGTCACCAGTGGCACCGCCATGCGCTATCAGCACGTCGCCGCCGGGCGAGCCGACATGCTCGCCGATCGGCTGTCGGCGCTGGCCGCTCCGGTGTCGGGCGACGCGCCAGCGGCAGGGTGAATCCAGCACCGCCGCAACGATTCTGAGACGACCGGCTAGAACCTAGCGAAACCCTTCGCCTCATCGGCTATTCTTAGCGGGCCGGTCAGATAGCCCCAGACCCGCACTCTCAGCCTCACTCTCTGTCTCAGGCGCGACCCCCTCCGTCTCCGTCTCCTCCTTCCATCTCAGCCGGGGAACATCACCAGACGACGGAGCGAACCCCAGTGAGTGCCAAGACCACCACCACCCCACATTTCATCTCCCTGCAGGACGCCGCCACCCGTACCGGGTTCTCGGTGTTCACCTTCCGCGAGAAGATCGCCAGCGGCGAGTTACCCGCCTATCGGCTCTCGGACAAGCCCGGCAGCGCCATCCGCGTGAAGATCGCCGATGTGGACGCGCTGATGAAGCCGCTCATCCCGGCAGAGATTTACGCCGATCGCCAGGATGGCAATCAGTGATCAGTGCGCTCTGATAGCCGAAATCTGCACGGCGACAATCACTCCGATGTCGCGAGACTCCACGCATGATCCGGCTGAGTCTGCACGGTGACTCCGTAACGTCCAGAGACACAACCACATCGGTAGAGAGGAGAGCCACCGATGAGCGTCACCCTTGACAACCCTGACGCGCTGCTGTTGCCGCGTGACGTCGCCGCACTCCGGTGCACCACCGAGAACGCCCTGGCGCAGGAGAGGTGGCGTGGGCGCGGCCCGCGCTACGTGCGCGACGGGCGGCGGGTGCTCTACCGCGCTGGTGACCTCGCCGCCTACATCGCCGCCCACACGATTGAGCCGGGAGCGCCAGTGCCGCAACAGGAGTGAGAACAGCGATGCCGCCGGGTTCGCGTGATTGGCCTCGACGCGCTGCCCGGCGGCATCACCACCAACGACGACTCCACCGCAGAGTCACCCCACACGATGTCCAACGAGAGGTACGGCCCGATGTCCATTGAGAGGGACAACATGGAGTTTAGCAACGATCCGCGCAGCGAGGTCGGATCGCCAGAGCCCAACGGTCACAACAGCAACGGGTACGTCGACCCGCCCGCCGACTGCGGCCAGCGTCCGCGAAGGATCAACGAGCGCCCGCCCGGCGAGCACAGCCCGTACCCCGATCGGCCCGCCAACTTCGTCGCTGGCTCGCCGGAGGCCGCGAGCACCGTGGGCGGTCTCTATGCCGCCGAGCACGGCGTTACGAGGGGCGTGCTCACGCGGGAAACGCGGGGGTACGCCACAGTGGCGCAGCTGGGCAGCGTGTCGCTGGCTCACGCCAGAGCGACGGGACTGATCGACCGCGACCACAGGCCGTCGGTGGGCGAGGTGTCGCATTGGTACGCCGAATTGGACCCGGCGCTGGGGTGGGAGTGGGAGCCGGAGACGCCCGCCACGGTCGCTGACGTCGCCGGGCTCAGGGCCGCGATCAAGGGCCTGGACCCCGACCGCAAGATCGCGCTGGCGACGATCGACGCACTCGCCGCCGACGGGGTGCAGTGGGCGGAGGCGGTGCGTGACGGGGCGCGGGCGGAGAACGCCTACGCCGCACTTGTCGGCGACCGCAAGCAGCGCCCTGTGTCGCTCACGGCGTCGCAGCTGTACGACCGGGGAGCACCGCCCGAGAACATCACTACGCTGCCCGCAGCGACAACCATGTCGCTCGGTGAGTCGGCCCGCATCGTGCGCATGTGGGATGCCGAGGATCGACAGCACGCCAACGAGCACGCCCGCGCCTCGGAGGCGGCGAAGCTGGTTGCCGCCGTGGAGATTCCCGGTCGCGTCAATCTGTCGACCTACACCCCACCCGACACCGCCTGGCTGATCGACGGGTTGTTGCCGATGGACGGGAGCCTGGGCCTGTTCGCCGAGCGCAAGGCCGGCAAAACCAGCACCGTGGTCGAAATGGTGCGCTCGATGTTGGGCGGCGACGAGTTCCTGGGGCGGTTCGCCACACACCTGCCCGCCGAGGCGCGAGTGTCGCTGCTGGACACCGAGATGACTCCGGCGATGCTGCACCATGAGTACACCAAGGTCGGCATGCCCGCCGACGACCTCGACCGGATCGACCTGCACCCGCTGCGGGGGCGCAGCCGCCTGCTGGACCTGCGCGACGAGGCCACTCGGGCGCGCTGGCAGGAGTTGATCGCGCCGGGCGCGGTGATCGTGGTGGACTGCCTTTACACGGTGCTGGCGGCGGCTCAGGTGGACGAGAGTTCGGCGCAGGTGTCCGACATCATCGACGGCATCAAGGCGCTCGCGGTGCAGTGCGGTGCCGCCGGGCTGGTCATCGTGCACCATCTCGGCAAAGACCCGACCAAGGGCGCTCGCGGCCATAGCTCGATCGAGGGCGGTGTCGACACCCTGGCGACGATCTGGCTCGACGGTCCTCCCGCCGCCGACACGCCCCGGCTGTTCTCGGCGACCGGACGCCTCGACGTCGACGTGCCTGCGGCGCTGCTGCGCCGGGGCGACGACCACCGGCTGACCCTGAGCGCCAGCACCCCGAAGGCCGACCGTGCCAGGGCAGCGGATCGCACCGACGACAACACCGCCTGGAAGCTCATCAGCGACCACCCCGGCAAGTCGCTGCGGGGTCTTGAAGAACTCCCCGCCGAGACCCGCAAGCTGTCGCGGAGCCGCCTGCGCCGTGCGCTCGAACGGCTCGACGGCCTCGGCTACATCGTCAATCGGGGCACCGCCGAGCGGCCCGCGTGGCACGCCGCCGACCGGCCCGAGGACGCCTTCACCATCGCCGCCGACCGCGCCGATTGATGCGCGGCGCACTCCGGCGCGCTCTGCGAAAGGCCAGGTGAACCGCGCCGGTTGACCCCCGGCGTGGTCCGCTATAAGCCCAGGTCGCCGACGAACCGCGCCGATCGCGTCCCGCGCATTCCGAAACCCTGCCTGACCTGCGCGAACGATGAGTATCCCGCCGTCGTCGGGGGATTGCGCGCCGAACCGCGCCGAAGCGCGCCGACACCGAACCCGCGCACTGATATCCGCAGCTCGGAGCATGTTTTCGGTAATAAGTGCGCCGAAATGCGCGGGTTCGCCGACAGGAACCGCGCCGAGCGCGCCCGGTCCTTATGGGACCGGCGCGGTTGGCCGGTCCGTGGGCGCGGTCGGTTCAGAGAGATAGATGAGCGGCGGTAAGGGGCGGTGTATCGGGCGACCTACCGACCGGCCCGAGTGGCGGTGGAACGGGCGGCGTCGTCAGGCCGGAGCGGTGTCGGGCTCCCTCAGTCGTGCACGGTTCTGAGGTAGGTATGAGGTATGGGTCAAGTGATGCCGCTGGCTGACTCCCGCGCTCGCGCCGAGCAGGCGTTCGTAATGCGCGAGGTCGGCATGCAGTCGTGGTCCAAGATTCGAGACGCGCTGGGGTTCAGGAGCGTTGGCGCGGCGCAGCTGGCGGTGAAGCGGTACCGCGACCGCAACCCGCTGCCGAACGCCGAGGCGGCGCGGGCGGGAATCGTGGAGCGCAAGCGGGTCACCCTCGGTGCGGCGCTGCGGTCGCTGGCGGAGTCGCAGAAGGCCGGTGATCACCAGTCGGTCGCCCGGCTCATCGACGTCATCACTCGCGCCGACGCCGAGATGGCGCGGCTCTACGGGCTCAACGCGCCCGACAGGCTCGACGTCAACGTCACCCAGACCCCGGCGGCGATCATCGCCGAGGCGCGTACCCGGCTGCTCGAAGTGGTCGACGCCGAAGTCATCGACGCACCAACCAAGGAGATCGAACGATGAGCACCCCCACCAA
Organism: uncultured Mycobacterium sp.; assembly: GCA_964387245.1. Taxonomy (GTDB): domain Bacteria; phylum Actinomycetota; class Actinomycetes; order Mycobacteriales; family Mycobacteriaceae; genus Mycobacterium. Next base: position 18,780 of record CAYLWH010000051.1, on the reverse strand, counting down.
GCGCGACGTGATCGAGGCGGCGTTGAGTGTCGCCGACGACGCGGCCCAAGGCCGACTGCACCCGGCGGCGTTGCATCAGCAGGCGGTGACCGAGTGCCGCGAGTTGTTCGGCACCGTCGTTGGCGAGGGCGACGCGCTGTGGAGCCTGCACGCCGACGTCGCCCGGCAGGCCGTGTCGCTAGGGGCGCTGAGCGCCGACGAACTGAGCGAGTGGGCGGCGGTGATGCGTCACAAGGCCGGAGAACCGTCGGAGCCACCCGCCCCACCCGCCGACCTGTTGACGCCGGAATCGCCTGCGAGCGTTGACGAGAGCCAGCCGGAGGAACCGACCGACGACGCCCCGGCGGACGATCTGAGGGCGGCGCTGTCCGTGCTCACCGCTCGCGCAATTGAGCAGCGGGCCAAGGGACAGCCCGACGGCGGCGGCTATGACCCGTTGCGCGGCTTCAACCCTGGCTCGACACGACGGCGCTGACTGCACCCCGACAGAGGAGGATCAAGACATGGGCAACAACAGCGGACTCGGATCGGACTGGCGCGCAACGCGATCGAATCGCGGCTCGACGGCTGCGCCGACGTCCGACCTCGGCGATGACTGGCGCGTGCAGCGCCCCAACGATGCGTTCACGGAGCCGCCCGCGACGACGGGCGCGCCCGGCTGGCGTCCGAGCCGCTGACCCCGGCGTCTAAGAAGCCTCTAGTCATACAAGACGGTCGGCGAGCCGCATCCGCCGTCTAACTAGGGTCGGTAGCGCATTGATAGACGTTAGTCTAAGATGGGTCAAGAACTCACCTAGACAACCGAAAGGCACCACCGTGAGCAAGGGACAAACCGTCGGCTACGTGCGAGTTAGCACCGCCGACCAGAATACCGAACGGCAGTTAGACGGCATTCAACTGGACAAGGTGTTCACCGATCACGCCAGCGGCAAAGACACGAACCGCCCGCAGTTCCAGGCGATGCTGGCCCACGTTCGCGAGGGCGACGAACTGGTGGTGCACTCGATGGACCGGCTGGCCCGGTCGCTGGTCGACCTCCGCCGCACGGTGGACGACCTCACCGCCAAGGGTGTGTTGGTCCGGTTCGTCAAGGAGGGCTTGACCTTTGGCGACACCAACGATTCGTGCGCGGTGCTGATGCTGTCGGTGATGGGGGCGGTGGCGGAGTTCGAGCGGTCGTTGCTGCTTGAGCGCCAACGTGAGGGCATCGCCGTTGCGAAGGCCAAGGGTGTCTACAAGGGCCGGGTGCCGACGCTGGACGAGGAACTGGCCGAGGCGGTGGCTCAGCGGCTGATCGAGGGCGAGTCAGCCTCGGCGCTGGCCCGCGAGTACGGCGTCAGCCGGGCCACTGTCTACAACGTGCGCGAGCGGGTGGCACCTATGCCGTGGACGTTGGAGCACGTGATCGCGGTGGACGATCTGTTCCGCGAGCACGGCAAGCTCACCGCACAGGACGACGAGGTTAAGGCGCTGGCCGAGCAACTGGGCCGTACGCCGTCGGCGGTGTCGGCGCGGATGCGCAATCTGCAGGCGGCGCACGACGTGCCCGGCGTCTATCCCGGCACCAGCTGGCACTTCACCAAGATGGATCGCCAGGTGGCCGACCGCGAGACGGTACCGGGGCGATTCGGTGCTTGAGGCTTGTGCGCGCCGAGCACCGGCGCGGAGGCTGTCGGCCTACAGTGCTACGCCATAGGGGACGGTCCTGTGTGGGGCAGTGAGATGAGACGAGCGGAGTTCGCGTTGCCACAGACATCAGCGGCAGTGAAGCGCCACGGTAAGCACTACACCCCGACACTCTTGGCGACATTTCTTGCGCAACGAGTCGTATCGCAACTTGCGAATCAAATGGGCGCCATCGTTGATAGAACCGTTCGAGTCCTCGACCCCGCGTGCGGAGACGGGGAGTTGCTGTTCGCGGTGCATCGGGTTGCGGCGCAGCTAATGCCGGACGTCGACATTTCTCTTGTGGGCTACGACCTCGACAAGGCGGCGATTCAGGTCGCTAGCCAGCGTGCTGTTGAGTTGGGCGTCCCGGTCGACTGGCATCAAGGGGACTTTCTGCAGGCTCGCCGCGATATTCCGCAAGGTTCGTTCGATGCGGTGATTACCAATCCTCCGTACGTGCGGACACAGCAGCTTGGGCAGCTGGCAGCGCAAATGTTGGCGACCGAGTTCGGCCTTTCGGGCCGGGTCGACCTGACGCATCCATTTGTGGTTCTTCTTCCGTCTCTGCTTCGTCCGGAGGGAGTGGTGGGCCTACTCTGCTCGAACCGTTTCCTCACAACCAAGTCTGGCGCGAACGTGCGGAAGGTCTTTCAGTCGTCACTCGACCCTGTGGAACTGTACGACCTCGGCGACACAAAACTGTTTGCAGCGGCGGTGCTTCCCGCGATCGTCATCGCCCTTAACCGTAAGACTCAAGACTCAACCATCTGCTCGTTCACTTCTGCCTACGAGACTGAGTCGGAAGCGACGGCCGGCAATGGGTTGACGTTGTACGACGCGCTGATCACTGGTGGTGATGACGTCGTGGTTCACGAAGGTCGCGCCATCGCCGTCCGGTCCGGCACATTGCTCCGCACGACTTCGATCGCCGAGCCCTGGCGCCTCGCCCACAGCGCGGGCGACGACTGGTTGCACAAGGTGGAGGCTGCAACCTGGCGGACGTTTGGTGAAGTCGCAAAGATTCGAGTGGGCATCAAGACAACCGCGGACAAAGTGTTCATTTCGGACAGTTGGCAGAGTGTCGAACCCAAACCGGAGGACGAATTGCTCCTCCCGCTGATCACCCACGACAACCTCACGCCATGGCGCATCTCCAGTCACCTCGCAACCAAAGTCTTGTACCCGTACGACCTGTCGAACCCCAAACGCACTCTCGTCGACATGACGAAGTTCCCGTCCGCGATGTCCTACTTCGACGCTCACGCTGAGCGGTTGAAGGGGCGGAAATATGTCATCGAGGGCGGCAGAGAGTGGTTCGAAATCTGGGTACCGCAGAAGCCCAGCGTCTGGTCAGCCCCGAAGATCGTCTTTCCCGACATCAGCGTCGAGGCGCGGTTTGCATTGGACCGGTCGGGCGCGGTCGTAAACGGCGACTGCTACTGGATCTCGCTCGCCGACATCGGAGGCGAGGATGTTGCCTACCTGATGCTCGCGGTTGCGAATTCGCAACTAGGCGTCCGCTTTTACGATGAGGTCTGCGGTAACAAGCTTTACTCGGGTCGACGCCGCTGGATGACACAATATGTTGCTCGTTTGCCGCTGCCCGATCCTGAGACCGATATCGCGAAGGAACTGATCCGCACGACTCGCGAATTGCTTGGATCGGGTGACTCCATCGAGCCCGGTCGACTGCAGTTGATCGACAAGCTTGTTGAAGAAGCGTTCGCCAAGCCCGTCCTGGCGCGCACGGACCTTCCTGCGACGTTGTTTTAGGTAAACCACGCCGAGTCAAGCCGCAGTTGCAGCTTCGAGTTCGAGACTCTGCCAGCGAACTGTCGAAACTCCTTGAAGAAATCTTGGCCCGTGACCACAACGAGGTCGGTGATTTGAAAGCTCGATGCTGTGCGCGCACCGTAGAAGATTGCGTACCGGACGTCGCGCACCGCGACGACACCGTTAGCCGAAGCGAGCGGCGTGGGCGATTCCGGTAGTTCAAGACCGAGGTCGATCGTCCGCGCCAGCTGCAGCTTGACTTCCAGCAGCTGCGAGAGAATGTCGGGGAATTGTCCGTGGTCCGCGTAATGCGACAGGCCAAGCGCCGAACAGGCTTCTTTATGGACAACCGAGCCCCGGTTCCGCTCCTGGGTTTGTCCCGGATCGCTGTAGGTCCGCCCGATCAGCGGCACCAACCGCTGATAGACGGTCGCGATGTCGAGAACCTTGCCCGGAGTTGGAGGAACCACGGGCGAGACTCCTTGCGGAATCGAGGGCGACGGGGCAAGCCGTGCGATGAAATCCGGTGTGTCGACAGCAGATACAAGCATTGAACCTGCGTGTTCGTGGATGCGGTTCGCCTGAAATTTACTGGTCAGGGTGCCTGTCGTGTCGAACTGAGCTAAGTCAGCGCCCGCGATCACCTTCACGTCGATGATGGCGTCGTCCTTGATGATCAGGATGACGTAGCGTCGCGCAGCATCGACTTCCTGATTCCATATCTGAAGGTTGCTCGACTGCTGGCTATAGACATCGACGTTCGCGTGACGCAGGCGCGGATTGACTTTCCGGAAGGACGCCGGGGCGGCGTAGCCAAGTGCTTCACACACAAGAGTCTTTGCGACCTTCGATCTTGTCCGTACCGGCAGGTCGCAGAGATCGGTCCGCCCTACTAGCTCTGCTCTAAGCAGAGTCTCTAACTCGGTGGGCGTGTAAAAGTCGCCTGTTAGCTCCGTCGCGGGCGCGTCATAGATCGACGGCCCGTGCGTCTGTATGGCAGACCGGACAGCTTTCGCCGTAGCGAGATCGCCTGTCCTCACGGCAGACCCGCGACAAGGTCGGCAACGGTGCGACCGAGACCACCTGCGTACTTCGTAAGTGTGATATAGGTCGGGTTTCGCTCGCCCCGTTCGACAGCGCCTACGTAGGTGCGGTGCAGTCCTGAGTCATTGGCGAGGGCATCCTGCGACTTGCCCGATTCTTCGCGCAACCGTCTGAGGTTGTCCCCTAGCTGCCGGAGCAGTGTCGATGCTTGATCGTCCTCATCGTGTACCACGCAGCGATGTTGCGAGTAGACAGCCTAAGAAGCGACACTCTATGAGTAGCAATTTGGTCGCAGCTCGGTCTCATCTGCTAGTTCGCAGCGCAGCAACGTGCAGAGCTACTCGGCGGCAGCGTTGCTCTGCACGGTCGTTTGCTTGGCTTGAGTCATGACCCGATGCGACGTGGCGGTAGACCCCGAATCGCGAGAACGCGGAACCTGGGTGGGCCGTTTGGCCGTGCTCAAGTCACGCGCAGTGCCGGATGACGACCCGCGAGTGATTGAGTGCCGCCAGTCGTTGGCCTACTACCGCCTGCAGCGCGCCGTGGCGGCGGAATCGGGACAACTGAGCCGGGCCGGTGTCGACCGTCTCGGTGTTCAACTGCGCGAGGCAGTGGCCCGGTGATCGCGATGCGCGGCCGGCCGCTGACGCCGCCCGACACCCCCAAGCGCTACCGCCCGTCGAAAGGACGACTCGCTATGAAGCAGGCCGAAGTTCGCCGTCGCCGCCGCGCACACATGCCCATCGTCCACGACGGCGGCTGGTCGCTGCGCCGCGAGATCGCCGAGGTTGCCGGGCCGTTGGCCGCTCGCATCGCCGCCCGGCCCATGCCGCTGCAGTTCCGGCGGCAGGTGCTCGCCTACGCTGACGCAGCGCATGAGGCGGTCGGCACCGTCACGGGCTGGGTGGCCGAGCGCGATGCTCGCCGCCGCACCGAACATCTCGCCGACGATGAGGGCAAGCGCCGGTACGCGATAACGACGTTGATCGACCTCGCCTCGCGCCCGGCGCTGCCCGACATCGCCGACGACATGCTGGCCGACGGTTCGTGGGTGGCGGTGCTGATTGAGATGGCCGCGCCGGTCGACGGTGCGCTGAGCGACCTGCTGGCGCACGCCTTCCCGCCCGGCGCGCCTGCCCTGCGCGGGCAGCCGTCGCGCTCCGACCGTCTCGAACGCCTGCTGCGCGAGACCGTCGACAGGTCGGCGCTGACCCTTGAGCGGGCGCTCGACGCCAAGGGGCAGAGCATTACCCCGACCGCACCCGCCGCCGATCCCCGCGCCGCGTTGGCCGCGCTGGGCATCGACGTCTGAGATTGCCAAACCGCCAGAGAGACAGGAGTTCTGATGACGGACTATCACGGCCCGCGCTGCCGGTCCTGCAACGGCCCGTGCTGGCAGTGGAAGGGCGACGTCTGGGGCTACACCTGCACGGCGTGCATCAACGATCACCTCGCAGCGGCTGCGGCGCGAGCCGACGCCCGCGACCAGAAGGCCCGCAAGCGCAACCTCGCCAAGCTGTTCAACAACAACGACTCTCTTGCGGTCTCGAAGGTGGCGTCGGGGCGGTGATCTGAGCTATGTGCCGGTCGCCCCGACGTCCCCACGAGAGCAGAAATTGTAATGACTTGTAATGGCTAGAAAGGGCTGACTATGACGAACACCCAACGCCGCCCGCTGACGTGGGCCGACCTCACCCCACGCGAACAGATGGGCCTTCGCCTCGCCGTCCATGAGAGTTCTCACGCCGTCGCCGGGGCGCTGCTCGGTGGCCGCGTCCGGTCGGCGGTGCTCACCGAGAGCCGGGTCTGGGGTGTCGATGGCCTGACGACGTTCGATGAAGTGCCCCTGGGGAGTTCGCCTTCCATCGCCTACGCCGGGCCGTGGGGTGAGGCGCGGTGGCTCGAAGGCCGTCGACCCTCCCAGCGCACGATGCTCGCTCTGATGCGCGGAAGCGGCCACGGGGACCATCGGGCCATCTGTGGGGCTGCAGCGGCGGCGGACGTGTACGGCTACGGCGACACGGCGGCGGAGGCGCGGCGGACCGTGCCGCCGTTGCTCGAACGTGCGTGGCCCGCCGTGATCAACCTCGCCAAGACGATTCACCGCAACGGCGAGGCGACCCACGACGACGTGTGCAGGGCGCTGGGCATTACCGACGGCGGCGGGCAGAGCAGCAGCCAACTCGCCAGCCTCAAGGTCGGTCTGCGCCGCGTCCCGCCGATCGCCGCTTGACTCATCGACCACCGCGCCGAACCTCGGCGGCGTGGTGGTCGGGCCGCCACTCGATCGACACCAACGACACCACCACCGAGGAGATCGCCATGATCACCATCGACCGCCGTCCCGGCAGCCGCCGCGTCGAGTTCCTGCCCGATTACTGCCCGCACTGCAACCCGGCGGGCGACCAGGCTGACAGTCGGGTTCGGCTCGCCGCGCTCACCGAGCCGACTTCGATCACCTGGCACGGCGGTCGACGGCTGGTCTGCGAATACCGTTGCGACACCTGCGGCTACCCGTGGGTGCGCACCGACCTGTGGACGGCCGAACAGGCCGGTTTCGACCCGAAGCCGAGGAGCGCCGCATGAGCACCGCCATCGCCACCGACCCGGCCCGGCTCACCGCCACCCGCGTGCTACGGGGCGGTCGGAGTCGTCAAAAGCCTGATAGTCCTGCCGATCTGGCGCGGCGGCTGGACCCGAAGTTTGTCGTGACACCGACCATCCGGCTGCTGTCCGATCTGGCGGTGCGCGCTGTGGAGGAGCCGGACTGCCGCGACATCGTGACGACCCCACCGCGCACCGGCAAGTCCCGGCTACTGGCCGTGTGGGAGGTGGTGTGGGCGCTGATGCGCAATCCCGATCTGCAGATCGTGCTCGTCAGCTACAGCGACGAACTCGCGCAGGCCCATAGCCGCGAGGCGCGCCAGCTGATCAACGAACACGCCGACTACCTCGGCTTCCGGTTGTCGTCGGACAAGACGGCAGTGGGCCGCTGGCGTGTGGAGGGCCACGCGGGCGGGCTGCTGGCTACCGGGATCAACAGTGGTGTCACGGGTTTCGGTGCCGACCTGATGGTGATTGACGACCCGGTGAAGGATGCCGCCGAGGCTGACTCCGCCGCCCACCGTCGCCGGGTGGTCACCGAATACCGCTCCACGTTGGCAACCCGCGTGCATCCCGGCGGGTCGGTGTTGCTGGTGATGACGCGGTGGCACGAACGCGACCTCGCGGGCGAACTACTCGACGCCGAGCCCGACGTCTGGACCCACACCAACGTGCCCGCCGTCGCCGAGACCGGCGTGCCCGACGTGCTGGGCCGCGAGCCGGGGGTGGCGATGACGTCGGTGCTGGGGTTCACCGCTGATCACTTCGCCGCCGCTCGACGCACCTCCGGTGAGCGAGCCTGGTACGCGCTGTACGAGGGTGTGCCCTCGGCACCCGAAGGCGGTCTGGTCAAGCGGGAGTGGCTGGAACAGTGGCGTCTCCCGGCAGCACCGACTGGCCCGGTCAAGACGGTGATCGGCGTCGACCCGGCTGATTCCGGCTCCGGCGACGCCTGCGGCATCGTGGCGGCGTCGCTGACCCGCGAGGGCGTGGTGGCCGTGATCGCCGACGTGTCCGCGCCGATGACATCGGATCAATGGGCCAGGGTCGCTGTCGATCTGGCGGTCGACGTCGGCGCGTCGGAAATCGCCGTCGAGGGCTTCGCCGCCCGCGAGACTTACCGCAGGGTCGTCAACGACGCGCTGCGCCGGGCCAAGCTGGACCGCCCCATCCGTGTGACCACTTGGCCTCCGAAGGGCAGCGGACGCGGCGGCGGTGACGCACTGGCACGGTCGGCGGCGCTGCTGCAGGGCTTCGAGACCGGCACCGCCCGCATCGCCGGGCACCTGCCCGACCTCGAACAGTCGGCGGTCACCTGGCAGGCCGGTCAGCACCAGCCCGACAGCCTCGCTGCGCTTGTCGTGGCTCACGACGTGCTGGTCCACTCGATCGGTCAGCAGTGGGGTTTCGCGTCACCGCTCGGCAGCGAGCATCGTGCCCGCGAGGGCACGATCACGGCGATACCCGCGTATCTGCGCCGCCAGATCGGCGGATAGCTGACCTCCCGTCGTTGTCGGAGTGTGGGGGCATACTCACGCCATGATCGCCGACACATGGACAGATCGGGATATGCCGGTGCTGCGGGCAGCCGTCGAGATATACGACCGTACGGGCCGGAATCCGAGCGCCGCTGAGCTCGGGGCTGCGTGTGAGTTCGATAACGACACAGTGCAGCGGGCGCTGCGCGCTCTCTATCGAGAGCCGTACTTCGAGAAGGGCATGAACGCTTTTAGCGGGCAAATCCTCGCGGTAGGACCGCCGACCAGTGCCGCGCTGCGGGTTGCCGGGCAGTGGCCTTCACCCGAAGTCCAGCTGGAACGGCTGATCGCGGCATTCGAGGCCGTTGCCGCCGACGAGTCACGCCCCGAGGAGGAACGCAGCCGCGCCGCGAAGATCGGACTTTGGTTGACCGGAGCGCTTCAACAGGTCGCCATCGGCGCGCTTGGCGGCGCAGGCGGCAATCTGATGACCGGCAACTAGTGCCGCCGGTCGGTCGTTGCCGGAGGGTGTCACTGGTCTGACGCATACTGGCGACCATGACGACACCCGACAAACTGACCGCGCTCGGAGCGGCAATAGAGATGTGGGACCAAAACGGTCGCGGCGTCACGTCTGACGACATGGCGGCGAGGTTCGGCACGGACGAGGAGACCGCCAAGCGGGAGATATTGCCGCTTATCGCCGAGTATTTCGAGGTCAAGATGCGCGGTGACGACGGAATCGCTGTCCTCCGTGAGCCAACCGCCGAAGCACGCCGATTCGTCGGTGGGCGGTGACAATGCCAGACAACCCGCTCTACGATCCCGACCGAGACGTTCCCGAGGATCTCGACTTCTCGAACCCCGAGGTAGCGAATGCCTACCTCGACCACCCGACGACCGGAGCATTTCACGACGATATTCGTCGTCAGTTCTTGAGCTTGCCGCCTGCCGACCAACAGCGGGAGTTGGCCCGGTACGTGTCTGGGCTTGAGGCGCAGCGCGCACAGGCAGCTACCGACTTGGAAAGCCTCGACCGCGACGCACCGGGACGATCATTCCTGCAGGAGATGCTCGACATGCTCGACAAGAACATCGAGAGCGCGAAGCTCCAGATGCTCGAACTCGATGGGTGAGGCCGTTCGCTAGGCGCTCTTCGGCGTAGACGTTATCCGTGCCGGAACTCGACCACGTCTCCGTCGGCTTCAAGCGCCGCCTCGGTGACCCTAAGCCATTTTCCGATGTAGCTACGGTGGGGCTCAGCTGCCTCCGTCAACACGGTCGGGTCCGCCGCGAGATATTCGACCAGCCACTGCGACAACCCGTCCCACTCCTCCACAGCGCCAGCCGGATACAGCTTCCAACCGAGTTCGTCCACCGACCAGTGGGCCTTAGCCTGATTGCTCAGCATCGACGCTGTGACCCAGTTCCGCTCGTCGTCTTTCCCACCTCGACTGACTGGCACGAGGTGATCGACCGTCGGGAACAACTCCCAGAAGGCGATGTGCGTCTCTGAGGCCTTCCAGTTCGGATGCGCGGGGAAGTCGTCCCTAAGCACAACATGGAGGAGGCGGAGAACACCGGGGTTAATGAGTCGGTTGCCCGTGTAGCGGTCGATGAAGCCATCGCGCAGGAACAGGTCCATCGACTGGCCTACCGAGTACCGGCGGACGATCTTCTCTACCGGCTCGAACGGATAGCGCGACTTGAGGATCGCCTTGGCGGAACCAGGGTCTCCGACACGAAGAGCTTCGCATACATCGCCCAGCACCTCAGCGTTTGCGTCCACCCGTACACCCCCTTGCTATTTGGCGGCAGCCTTACCGCCAGACGTTGTTTGAAACCTGAACTCGACAGTGTTGCCGTCGGTCGTTGCGTCCGTAAGGGGGTCCACCGCCACGGGGCTCAAAAGCATCCGCAGGCGTGCGCGTTGCTCTGGCGTGAGCGGCGGGGCGGCGTCCACGATCTTCTTGATGTAGTCGCGGTAGTCATCCGACGGCACGGCGACACCCCCTTATAGCCCGGATATCGCCCGGCATCGGTAAAAACCCACATCTACATGGTGCCCCCGGCAGGATTCGAACCTGCGGCCTTCTGCTCCGGAGGCAGACGCTCTATCCCCTGAGCTACGGGGGCGCGGTCCCGACGACAAGCGTCGAGGCGTACGCCAATGGGCCTGCACAGACTAGCGCATCGCGGTGGGTGCTCGGACATTCGGAGGCACCGCAACCGTGATTCGGGCACCGGCCACGCAGACCATAGGATGACCCTTTGTGACCCCCGCTGATCTGGCTGAGCTGTTGAAGATCACCGCCTCCGCCGTGTTGGCCGAACACAACCTCGACCCCGCCGCGCTGCCGGAGACGGTGACAGTGGAGCGCCCCCGCAACCCCGAACACGGCGACTACGCCGCCAACCTGGCCCTTCAGCTGGCCAAGAAGGTCGGTGTCAACCCGCGTGAACTCGCCGGCTGGCTCGCCGATGCGCTGGCCGCGTCGGCGGGCATCGAGTCGGCCGAGGTCGCCGGTCCCGGCTTCGTCAACTTGCGCCTGGAAGCGGCCGCGCAGAACGCCATCGTCCAGAACATTGTGGACGCCGGCCCGCGCTACGGCGCCTCGGAGGAACTCAAGGACCGGGTCATCAATTTGGAGTTCGTCTCGGCCAACCCCACCGGGCCGATCCACATCGGGGGCACCCGATGGGCCGCGGTGGGCGATGCGCTGGGCCGACTGCTGGCCAACCAGGGCGCCGAGGTGACGCGAGAGTACTACTTCAACGACCACGGCGCCCAGATCGACCGCTTTGCCCGCTCGCTGGTCGCGGCGGCCAAGGGTGAGCCCACCCCGGAGGACGGCTATGCCGGCGAGTACATCAACGACATCGCCGCCGAGGTCGTCAAACGCGCCCCCGCGGCGCTGTCCCAGCCCGCCGAGCAACAGCAGGAGACGTTCCGCTCGATAGGCGTGGACCTGATGTTCGACCACATCAAGGGATCGCTGCACGACTTCGGCACCGACTTCGACGTGTTCACCCACGAGGACTCGATGCACACCTCGGGCCGGGTGGACCAGGCCATCGCCCGGCTGCGCGAGAACGGCAAGATCTACGAGGCAGATGGCGCGACGTGGCTGCGCACCACCGACTACGGCGACGACAAGGACCGCGTCGTCATCAAGAGCGACGGTCAGCCCGCATACATCGCGGGCGATCTGGCGTACTACCTGGACAAGCGTGAGCGCGGCTTCAACCTGTGCATCTACATGCTCGGCGCCGACCACCACGGCTACATCGCCCGGCTCAAGGCCACGGCGGCCGGCCTCGGTTACGACCCGGACTCGGTCGAGGTCCTGATCGGCCAGATGGTCAGCCTGGTCCGAGACGGCCAGCCGCTGCGGATGAGCAAGCGGGCGGGCACCGTCATCACCCTTGATGACCTGGTCGACGCCATCGGCGTCGACGCCGCCCGGTACGCACTGATCCGGTCGTCGGTGGATACCCCGATCGACATCGATCTGGCGCTGTGGTCCAGCGCGTCGAGTGAGAATCCGGTCTACTACGTCCAGTACGCCCACGCGCGGCTCTCCGCGCTGGCCCGCAACGCCGCCGAACTGGGGTTGGCCCCGGATACCGCTCACCTGGATCTGCTCACCCACGAAAAGGAGGGCACCCTGATCCGTGGCCTCGGCGAGTTCCCGCGGGTGCTGAAAACTGCCGCGTCGCTTCGTGAGCCGCACCGGGTGTGCCGGTACCTGGAAGACCTGGCCGGTGACTACCACCGGTTCTACGACTCCTGTCGCGTGCTGCCGCAGGGTGACGAGGAGCCCTCCGACCTGAACCGCGCGCGGCTGGCCCTGTGCCGCGCCACCCGGCAGGTCATCGCGAACGGGCTCGGGATCCTCGGCGTCTCCGCGCCGGAGCGCATGTGAACGCACATCCGGCCGGCCCGCGCCACGCCGAAGAGATCCATCATGGCGGGGCGCCGCCCAAACCCCTTACCGCACAAGAACTCCTGCTGCTCGCCCCGAATGTGTGGCCGCGCAACTTCATTCGTGGTACGGACGGGGAGGCGAGGATTGCCGGTGTGCGGGTCACCGAACTCGCCCGCGAATACGGCACACCGTTGTTCGTCGTCGACGAGGACGATTTCCGGTCGCGATGCCGCGAGATGGCCGAGGCGTTCGG
>CAYLWH010000051.1:0-5931 GCA_964387245.1 uncultured Mycobacterium sp. | reverse complement strand
CGTGCAGGACGTGCTGATCCGGGTCACTGTCGGTGTCGAGGCGCACACCCATGAGTTCATCTCGACCGCGCACGAGGATCAGAAGTTCGGCCTGTCGCTGGCCAGCGGTGCGGCGATGAACGCGGTGCGTCGGGTGTTTGAGACGCAGAACCTCCGCCTGGTCGGCCTGCACAGCCACATCGGCTCACAGATCTTCGACGTCGCGGGTTTCGAGATTGCCGCGCACCGCGTCATCGGACTGTTGCACGACGTCGTCGCGGAGTTCGGTGTGGCGAGGACGGCCCAGATCGCAACCGTCGATCTCGGCGGTGGTCTCGGTATTTCGTATGTGCCGCAGGATGATCCACCCCCGGTGCAGGACCTTGCCGCCAACCTGGAGGTGATCGTGCAGACCGAGTCCGCGGCAGTGGGCCTGCCGCCGCCGCGCCTGGTGGTCGAACCCGGCCGGGCCATCGCGGGCCCGGGCACCGTCACACTCTACGAGGTCGGCACCGTCAAGGACGTTGCGATCAGTCCCACTGCCAGCCGTCGCTATGTCAGCGTCGACGGCGGCATGAGCGACAACATCCGCACCGCGCTATACGGTGCCGAGTACGACGTCCGACTCGTGTCACGGACCAGCACCGCCAGCCCCAAGCTGGCGAGGATAGTCGGAAAGCATTGCGAGAGTGGCGATATCGTAGTTCGGGACACGTGGGTGTCCGACGACGTGGCGCCCGGCGACCTGCTGGCCGTAGCAGCCACCGGCGCGTACTGCTATTCGATGTCGAGTCGGTACAACATGCTGGGCAGGCCGGCCGTGGTGGCGGTGCGCGACGGAAGCGCACGATTGATCCTGCGCCGCGAGACGGTAGATGACCTTCTGAGTCTGGAAGTAGGGTGAGGCCAGTGGTGACAGGTGAGGAAAAGCCGGTCGGCGTAGCGGTATTGGGTTTGGGCAATGTGGGCACCGAGGTCGTGCGAATCATCGAGGAGAGTTGCGATGATCTGGCGGCTCGCATTGGCGCGCCCCTGGTGCTGCGTGGGGTCGGTGTCCGCCGGGTCGCCGACGGCCGCGGAGTACCGGTGGGCATGCTCACCGAGAACATCGACGAGCTCGTTGCCCGTGACGACGTCGACATCGTCGTCGAGGTGATGGGTCCGGTCGAGCCGGCGCGCAAGGCGATCCTGGCGGCACTGGGGGGCGGTAAGTCGGTGGTGACCGCCAACAAGGCCCTGTTGGCGCAGTCCACCGGTGAGCTGGCGCAGGCGGCCGAGCAGGCGCACGTCGATCTGTACTTCGAGGCGGCGGTCGCCGGTGCGATTCCGGTGATCCGGCCCTTGACCCAGTCCCTGGCCGGCGACACCGTGCTACGTGTCGCCGGAATCGTCAACGGCACAACGAATTACATCTTGTCGGCGATGAATGACACGGGCGCGAGCTACGACAGCGCACTTGCGGACGCCAGCGCGCTCGGCTACGCCGAAGCCGACCCCACCGCCGATGTCGAGGGTTACGATGCTGCGGCTAAGGCGGCGATCCTCGCCTCGATCGCATTCCACACCCGGGTCACCGCCGACGACGTCTACCGCGAAGGCATCACCAAGGTGACCGCGGAGGACTTCGAGTCGGCGAAGGCGTTGGGCTGCACCATCAAACTGCTGTCGATTTGTGAGCGGATCACAGCCGCCGACGGACAGGAGAGCGTGTCGGCTCGGGTGTACCCCGCCCTCGTGCCGTTGTCGCATCCCTTGGCGAACGTCAACGGCGCGTTCAACGCCGTGGTGGTCGAAGCCGCCGCAGCCGGACGGCTGATGTTCTACGGTCAGGGCGCCGGCGGGGCGCCTACCGCCTCAGCGGTTTTGGGCGATCTTGTGATGGCCGCGCGTAACCGGGTCCAGGGCGGGCGCGGGCCGCGCGAATCCAAGTACGCGCAACTGCCGATCGCTCCGATCGGGGTGATACCGACGCGCTACTACGTCAGCCTCTACGTCGATGACCGTCCCGGCGTATTGTCCTCAGTGGCAGCCGAGTTCGCCAAACGAGAAGTCAGTATCGCCGAGGTTCGCCAGGAAGGCGTCATCGATGACGGCGGTCAGCGGGTCGGCGCCCGGATCGCGGTGCTCACCCACCGGGCCACCGACGCCGCGCTGAGCGACACGATCGCTGCACTCGCGGACCTTGATGCCGTGTCGAAGGTCAACAGCGTGCTGCGAATGGAAGGGGCCGGGGAATGAGTACCCCCAAGGCGCCGGTGCATCGGGGGTGGCCTGGGCTGATCGAGGCATATCGGGACCGGTTGCCGGTTGGCGACGACTGGACACCGATCACCCTGCTTGAGGGTGGGACGCCACTCATCCACGCCAAGAGGATTTCCGAAATCACCGGTTGCACAGTGTATCTGAAGGTTGAGGGGCTCAACCCGACCGGCTCCTTCAAGGACCGGGGCATGACGATGGCGATCACCGACGCGCTGGCCCGTGGACAGCAGGCCGTGTTGTGCGCCTCGACCGGAAACACTTCCGCCTCGGCCGCTGCCTATGCGGCACGCGCCGGGATCACCTGCGCGGTGCTGGTGCCGCAGGGCAAGATCGCGATGGGCAAGCTGGCACAGGCGGTTATGCACGGCGCCAAGATCATTCAGATCGACGGTAACTTCGATGACTGCCTCGAACTGGCCCGCAAGATGACCGCCGACTTTCCGACGATCGCTCTGGTCAACAGCGTCAACCCGATGCGCATCGAAGGGCAGAAGACGGCGGCCTTCGAGATCGTCGACGCGCTCGGCTATGCACCCGACGTCCATGCGCTGCCGGTGGGCAACGCCGGCAACATCACCGCGTACTGGAAGGGCTACACGGAATATCACCGCGACGGACTCGTCGACACGTTGCCCCGAATGCTGGGCACCCAGGCCGCCGGCGCCGCGCCGCTGGTGTTCGGCGAGCCGGTGAAGGAACCGGAGACGATCGCCACTGCCATCCGTATCGGCTCGCCGGCATCCTGGCATTCGGCGGTGCAGGCTCAGCGAGACTCCAACGGGCGGTTCGTCGCCGCAACCGACGAGGAGATCCTCTCAGCGTACCGTCTCGTCGCGCGTGCCGAAGGAGTCTTCGTCGAACCCGCATCCGCCGCCGGCATCGCGGGGCTGCTCAAGTCCGTCGAGGACGGCTGGGTGGCCGCGGGATCGACGGTGGTTTGTACCGTAACGGGTAACGGCCTCAAGGATCCCGACACCGCGCTCAAAGACATGCCGGCGGTGACGCCGGTGGCCGTCGACCCAGTGGCCGTTGTCGCCGAACTCGGACTGGTTTGACGGATGTCGCGAATCCTACCCGCCGGGCTGACGGCGAGTGCGACCGTCGCGGCGTCCAGTGCCAACTTGGGGCCGGGCTTCGACAGTCTGGGTCTTGCACTGAGTCTCTACGACGAAATCATCGTACAGACAACGGAATCCGGTCTCGTCGTCGAGGTCGAAGGGGAGGGATTCGGTCGGGTTCCGCTCAGTGCCGATCACCTCGTCGTGCAAGCCATCGAAAGAGGTCTGGCTGTCAGTGGAGTTGCGGCGGCTGGCCTGAAAGTCATCTGCCGCAATGCTATTCCGCATTCGCGCGGACTCGGATCGTCGGCGGCGGCAGTGGCGGGCGGTCTGGCGGCCGCCAATGGGATTGTTGCGCAAACGGACTCAGATCCACTGAGCACGGCAGAGCTGATTCAGCTGTCCTCGGAATTCGAAGGTCATCCTGACAACGCGGCGGCCGCGGTGCTGGGTGGCGCGGTGGTGTCCTGGACCCGGACCGGCCCAGCCGGAGGTGCGCCCGAGTACGCGGCAATTCCGCTGCGGCTGCACCCGGACATCACCCTGTTCCCGGCGATTCCCGAGGTGCAGTCCTCGACCGCACAGACGCGGGTACTGCTGCCGGCGCAGGTCAGTCATCGGGACGCCCGATTCAACGTCAGCCGGGCCGCGCTGCTGGTCGTCGCTCTGACCGAGCGTCCGGACCTGCTGATGGACGCCACCGAGGACGTCCTGCACCAGCCGCAGCGCGCGGCCGCCATGCCGGCGTCCGCGGAATATCTGCAACTGCTGCGTCGGCACGGCGTCGCAGCGGTGCTCTCCGGGGCCGGACCTGCGGTTTTGGTGCTTTCCACGGAGGGTTGCCTACCGCCGGAGGTGATCGACTTCGGCGCCGCGCACGGATTCACCGTCGGCCGTATGAGCGTCGGGGAGGGAGTCCGCTGGAGTTCGGGGGTGGCGGTCGGCGCCTGACCGGCGCCACACGCCTCCTGAGCTTTCTTGCTTCCGGCAACGATGAGGGATATCCTCGGTGCCGTCCCGGCAATCGCAGCGTCTTCTGCGCCGACACTATGACGACCACCAACTTCCTCATGTACTCGTGGACGGACGGATCGTCACCCAGCGCGAATCCCGGCGATCACCGTTGTTCAGTCGACGGTGGTACTTGAGTACTCAGCATTTTGCTGGGCACACCGAACCCCCGCATCAGACACCGCGGGGGAAGAAAGGATATCCGTGACCGATACGGACCTGATCACGGCTGAAGGCAGCCTCGATCAAGCTGCGCCGTCGTCGACTACCGTGACCAAAGCCGTTACCGCCCCCGCCGCGGGCGGTGGCGATAGTGGCGATAGTGGTGGCAGCGGTTCGCTTGCCACGATGGTGCTGCCCGAGCTTCGGGCGCTCGCCGGCAAGGTTGGCGTCAAGGGTGTGTCCGGGATGCGCAAGAGCGAACTCATCGCCGCCATCCGCCAACACCAGGGCGGCGGCCAGCCCGGCACCGGTGCCGACCACCGAAACGGCACCCCGGATGAGCAGAACGACCAGGCCGAGGCCCCAGTTCAGCACGGTGCGTCGAGCGAGGCGGGGTCGCCCACGCGGCAGGCCGACGAGGTCCCCGCGAAATCCGAGGGCACGCCGGCCGACACCGGTCAGCGGGACAAGGCTGAGGAGTCCGACGCACCCCGGTCGAACGCTCCCCGGTCGAACGAGCGCTCGGACTCCGGCCGAGACGACAACCGGCCGAACCGCGGCAACGATCAGCAGGGCAACCAGCAGAACCGCAACAGCAACGCGAATGGCAACTCGAACGCCAATGACGACGACGGCGATGGTCGGCAGGGTCGTCGCGGACGGCGCTTCCGCGACCGCAAGCGGCGCGGTGACCGTCCCGGCGGTGACGGCGTCGGCAGCGGTGGTGAGACCGAGCTGCGCGAAGACGACGTCGTTCAGCCTGTCGCAGGCATCCTCGACGTCTTGGACAACTACGCGTTCGTCCGTACCTCGGGATACCTGGCCGGCCACAACGACGTTTACGTCTCGATGAACATGGTGCGCAAGAACGGCCTGCGGCGGGGCGACGCCGTCACTGGGGCGGTGCGGATACCGCGGGACGGCGAGCAGCCCAACCAGCGGCAGAAGTTCAATCCGTTGGTCCGTCTGGACAGCGTCAACGGCGGTCCGGTCGAGGCGGCCAGGAACCGTCCCGAGTTCGGCAAGCTGACCCCGCTCTACCCGAATCAGCGGTTACGGCTGGAGACCTCGCCGGACAAGCTGACCACCCGAGTCATCGACCTGATCATGCCGATCGGCAAGGGTCAGCGTGCCTTGATCGTGTCACCGCCCAAGGCCGGCAAGACCACGATCATGCAGGATATCGCGAACGCGATCACCAGAAACAACCCCGAATGCCACCTGATGGTGGTGCTCGTCGACGAACGGCCAGAAGAGGTCACCGACATGCAGCGTTCGGTGAAGGGTGAGGTCATCGCCTCCACCTTCGACCGGCCGCCGTCGGACCACACCCAGGCCGCCGAACTGGCCATCGAGCGGGCCAAGCGCTTGGTGGAGCAAGGCAAAGATGTGGTCGTCCTCCTCGACTCGATCACCCGACTGGGACGCGCGTACAACAACGCATCGCCGGCCTCGGGCC
>CAYLWH010000050.1:0-28944 GCA_964387245.1 uncultured Mycobacterium sp. | reverse complement strand
ACTACCTCGGCGGCGACATGCCGACCTTCACGTTGAACTTCTCCCGGCCCGGCAATCAGGTGGTGGGGCAGTACTACAACTTCCTGCGGCTGGGGCGGGCCGGCTACACCCAGGTAATGCGGTCGCTGTCGGGAACAGCGCAGTGGCTGGCGCACGAACTGGCCGCCATGACCGGGCGCGACAACGAACCGACGTTCGAGGTCATCTCCGACGGGTCGGCTATCCCGGTGGTGGCTTTCCAGCTCAACGGCGACCTCGGATTCACCGTGTTCGACATCTCCGCGCTGCTGCGCGGTTACGGCTGGCAGGTACCGGCCTACACCATGCCCGACAACGCCAACGACGTCGCGGTGCTGCGTGTCGTGGTCAGGGAGGGCTTCTCGGCGAACCTCGCGCGCGCGTTGCGCGACGACCTCGTCGAGGTGCTGAACAAGCTGGACAAGCTGAAGACGGGTGGTTTCTCGACCGAGCAGCACTTCGCGCACTGACCTGCCGGAGCCGACCGGGCCACGGTTCTGGGACAATCGGCGCATGACCGAGACGGCAACCGCGAACAGGCGGGCCGCCACTGCTGTGGCCGAGGTGGATCTCGACGCCATCGCCCACAACGTGCGCTTGCTGCGCGAACGTGCCGGTTCGGCTCAGGTGATGGCGGTGGTGAAGGCCGACGGCTACGGACACGGCGCGCTGCAGGTGGGACGCGCGGCGCTGGCGGCCGGAGCCGCCGAGCTCGGGGTGGTCAACGTCGGTGAGGCAATGGCGTTGCGGAATGCCGGCGTGACCGCCCCGGTGCTGGCCTGGCTGGATCCGCCGGGAACGGATTTCGCGCCGGCCGTCGCCGCCGACGTGCAGATCGGGGTGTCCTCGACCCGGCAGCTCGACGAGGTGCTGGATGCCGTCGGGCGCACCGGTGTCACTGCCACCGTCACCGTCAAACTGGATACCGGGTTGAACCGCAACGGCGTCGCGTCTGCCGACTATCCCGACGTGCTGGCCGCACTGCGGCGGGCAGTCGCAGAGGACGCCATCCGGGTCCGCGGCCTGATGTCGCACCTTTCGCACGGCGACGAACCCGCGCATCCCAACAACGACCTGCAGGCCGAGCGACTGCGCGACGCGCTCGATCTGGCACGCCGCCACGGTGTGCGGTTCGAGGTGGCGCATCTGGCCAATTCGCCGGCCGTGCTGGCCCGCCCCGACCTCGCGTTCGACATGGTGCGCCCCGGCGTTGCGGTGTACGGGCTGAACCCGCTGGCCGACTCGACCGATGCCGGTCTGGTGCCCGCGATGACACTTCGCGCCCCGGTGACAATGGTGAAGCCGCTGCACGCCGGCGACGGGGTGTCCTACGGTCACGCCTGGATCGCCGAACGCAACACCACTGTGGCGCTGGTTCCGCTGGGCTACGCCGACGGCGTTTTTCGCGCGCTGTCCGGCCGGATCGACGTGCTGATCAACGGCCGACTGCGTCGCAATGTCGGCCGAATCTGCATGGACCAGTTCGTGGTGGACCTCGGCCCCGGCCCGGTCGATGTCGCTGTCGGCGACGACGCGGTGCTGTTCGGTCCCGGCACGGCGGGCGAGCCGACGGCGCAGGACTGGGCTGATCTGCTCGGCACCATCCACTACGAAGTGGTCACCAGCCCGAGGGGCCGGGTCGTTCGTACCTACCGGGGTTGGTCATGACCGACCGTGACGAGCGGCTGCGCCGACGGCGCTGGATGGCGGGCATGGCGGGGGTGACCGCGGTCACCGGCGTGGCCGGCGCCTCGGCAGCCCGGTCGATGGCCAGCCGGTCGGTGGCCGACGACCGTTTTGCGGGTGAGGATTTCGCTCTGCTCGACGCTGACCGCGGGTGTGTGGTCACCACGCCCGACGGTGTCGACCTGGCCGTCAAGGAAGTCGGTCCGGCCGGCGCAGCCGTGACTGTCGTTTTCGCACACGGCTTCTGCATGAACATGGGTGCCTTCTACTTTCAGCGCCGTGAACTGGCCCGGGTGTGGGGTGACCAGGTCCGGATGGTGTTCTACGACCAGCGCGGACACGGCAAGTCCGGCTCCGCTGCGCCGCACACCTACTCGGTGGCCCAACTGGGTTGCGACCTCGACACCGTGCTCACCGTGTTGGCGCCGCGCGGATCGGTGATCCTGGTCGGACATTCGATGGGTGGGATGACGGTGCTGTCGCACGCCCGTCAGTTCCCCGGCCGCTACGGCACCGGCATCGTCGGTGCGGCCGTGATCTCGTCGGCGGCCGAAGGGATTTCCCGCTCACCGTTGGGTGAGATCCTGCAGAACCCCGCGCTGGAGGCGGCCCGGTTTGCCACCCGCTACGCGCCGAACCTGGTCCACCGCGGACGCGGCGCGGTGCGGTCGGTACTGTCGCCGGTGCTGCAGGCCGCGTCGTTCGGGGACCGCGCGGTGAGCCCGACCGTTGCGCGCTACGCCGAACGGATGATCCACGACACGCCGGTCACGACCATGGTCGGTTTTCTGCACGCGCTGGGAGTGCACGACGAAACCGACGGTCTGGCGGTGCTCTCGAAAGTGCCCACGCTCGTCGCGTGCGGGTCGTCTGACACGTTGACCATGCCGGAGCACTCCGAGGAGATGGCCGCGGCGTTGCCGAATGCCGAGCTGCTGGTGGTCGGCGGCGCCGGGCATCTGGTCCAGCTCGAACAACCCGACCTGATCGACGAGGCGCTGGTGCGGCTCGTGGAGCGGGCCACGCCCAGCAGGCTGGTGGCGATGTCGCGGCGGTTGCGCGAGCGGTTGCGGCCCAATGGCTGAGCCGTCGTCAGCGGTGCTGGCCACTGCCGAAGAGATGATCGCGCTGGGGGAGCGGTTGGGCGCGGGGCTGCGAGCCGGCGACGTCGTCGTGCTGTCCGGACCATTGGGGGCGGGAAAGACGGTGTTGGCCAAGGGGATTGCGCGTGCACTCGACGTCGACGGGCCGGTGACCTCGCCGACATTCGTGCTGGCCCGCGTGCACCGGGCCCGCCGTGGTGGCTGCCCGGCGATGGTGCATGTGGACGTGTACCGGTTGCTCGACCACGCCGCTGCCGATCTGCTCGCGGAACTCGATTCGCTCGATCTCGACACCGATCTGGACGACGCGGTCGTGGTGGTGGAGTGGGGCGAAGGCCTGGCCGAACGTCTCTCCGATCACCACCTCGACGTTCGGCTGGAGCGGGCCGCCGACTCGGAGGCGCGCACCGCGAGGTGGCGCTGGAGCACCGAATGAGGGGACTGGTCCTGGCGATCGACACCGCGACCGCAGCGGTGACCGCCGGCGTGGTGCGCGTCGGCACGCGGCTGGAACCGTTGGCCGAGCGGATCACCGAGGATCCTCGTGCGCACGCCGAATGCCTGACGCCCAATGTGCTGGCCGCCGTGGCCGATTCGGGCGTGCGCATGACGCAACTGGACGCCGTGGTGGTCGGCTGCGGCCCCGGACCGTTCACCGGCCTGCGCGTCGGCATG
Source organism: uncultured Mycobacterium sp. (assembly GCA_964387245.1). GTDB lineage: Bacteria > Actinomycetota > Actinomycetes > Mycobacteriales > Mycobacteriaceae > Mycobacterium. The sequence goes on along the minus strand of CAYLWH010000050.1, from coordinate 25,462 downwards.
GCCAGCGCCGCCGCCTACGGGCACGCCCTTGGCATTCCGGTGTACGGCGTGTGCAGCCTGGACGCCATCGGCGGTGCGACCGAAGGCATCGAAGGCGACGTGCTGGTGGTGACCGACGCGCGACGCCGAGAGGTCTACTGGGCCCGGTACCGCGATGGTATACGCATCGAGGGGCCGGCCGTCGACGCGGCCGCCGGGGTGAACATCGACGGTGCGGTTGCGGTGGCCGGTTCACCGCAGCACGCCGCGCAGTTCGGTCTGGATGTCGTCGGGCCGGTATTCCCATCGCCGATGGGTCTGGTTGCGGCCGTGGATGATTGGGGCGAAGTGGGGCGGGCCCTGGTGCCGCTGTATCTGCGCCGGCCGGACGCCAAGACACTGGCCGAACGTGCGGCCGCGAGGTGAGCGACACCGACCGGGTGGTGCTGACCCCGCTTGTTCGAGCCGATGCCGCCCGGTGCGGCGAACTGGAGGCGCTGCTGTTCGACGGCGACGACCCGTGGCCGGCACAGGCTTTCACCCGTGAACTCGATGCACCGCACATCCGGTACGTGGCTGCGCGGGCGGGCGAACTGCTCATCGGCTATGCCGGGATAGCCCGATTGGGCCGGCGCAAACCGTTCGAGTACGAGGTGCACACCATTGGCGTCGACCCCGCATTCCAGGGCCGTGGCGTCGGCCGGCAGCTGCTGAACGCGCTGCTGGAGTTTGCCGGCGGCGGGGTGGTGTATCTGGAGGTACGGACCGACAATGCCCCGGCGATCGCGCTCTACGAGAGCGTCGGATTCGTCGCGGTGGGCGTGCGCAAGCGCTACTACCGGGTCAGCGGCGCCGATGCCTATACGATGCGCCGCGAGCCGGCAGGGACGTCGCGATGACGGTTGTCCTCGCCATCGAGAGTTCCTGTGACGAAACGGGAGTCGGTGTCGCCCGGCTGGATGCGGCGGCCGGCACGGTTGACCTGTTGGCCGACGAGGTGGCTTCCAGTGTGGACGAGCACACGCGGTTCGGCGGGGTCGTCCCGGAGATCGCCTCGCGCGCGCACCTGGAGGCGCTGGGTCCGACGATGCGTCGGGCGCTGGCGACCGCAGGGGTCGAGCGACCGGACGTGGTGGCGGCCACCATCGGGCCGGGGCTGGCCGGCGCTCTGCTGGTCGGGGTGGCCGCGGCGAAGGCCTATGCGGCGGCGTGGGGCGTGCCCTTCTATGCCGTTAACCACCTCGGCGGTCACCTCGCCGCGGACGTCTACGACCACGGTCCGCTGCCGGACTGCGTGGGATTGTTGGTGTCGGGCGGACACACCCATCTGCTGCACGTTCGCTCCCTGGGCGAGCCGATCGCCGAACTCGGCAGCACCGTCGACGACGCGGCGGGCGAGGCGTACGACAAGGTGGCCCGACTGCTGGGGTTGGGCTACCCGGGCGGCAGGGTGCTCGACGACCTGGCCCGCACCGGTGACCGTGACGCCATCGTGTTTCCGCGCGGCATGACCGGGCCCCGCGACGATCCCTGTGCGTTCAGCTTCTCCGGCCTGAAGACCGCGGTGGCCCGCTACGTCGAGTCCAACCCGCAGGCGCCCGTCGCCGACGTCGCGGCCGGCTTCCAGGAAGCGGTCGCCGATGTGCTGACCCGGAAGGCCGTCCGCGCGGCCACCGATCTCGGCGTATCGACTCTGCTGATCGCCGGGGGCGTGGCGGCCAACTCACGACTGCGACAACTTGCCGAAGAGCGTTGCACCGCAGCCGGTTTGACACTGCGAGTGCCCCGTCCGCGACTGTGCACCGACAACGGCGCGATGATCGCCTCGTACGCCGCGCACCTGATCGCCGCCGGTGCCGCGCCGTCGCCGCTGGGCGTTGCCAGTGATCCCGGGCTGCCGGTGGTGCAGGGGCAGGTCAGCTAGCCGGTCGACACGGTTGGCCGATGTCGACCCTGTGCGCCCGAGCGCTGCGTAGATTCGACGCGGTGAAGACGGAGAACGTCAACCACGCCTTTCTCGACGGTGTCGTCGACGGCAGTCATGAGGATGCGTACTACCACCTCGGCGTCTCGAGTTCGGATGTCCTGCTCGACGCGCTGCGGGACGTCAAGGCGGTCATCATGGCCGGCTCCGGCGGCCGCATAAAGGAGTTCGCGCAACGGTGGAGTGCCCAGCACGGCGCGGCGCAGATCGTGCCGTTCGCCAAGGAGGACCGGTTCGTCACGCGCTACACGGCCGGGGTGCTGTTCGTCTCACACGGAATGGGCATGCCCAGCGCGTCGATAGCGGTACAGGAACTCATGCGGCTGGTGTACTTCCTCAAGCGCGGCGACCTCGACGCCCTCGACGAGGTCTTCTGGTGTCGCGTCGGAACCAGCGGCGGAGTCGGATTGCCGGGCGGCACGGTGGTGGTGTCCTCGGAGGGGCTGATGGCCGACCTCAAGCCCTACCGGCTGCTGAAGGGCGGTGACGGCGAGTACTGGTTCGATGGGCGTTTCCCGGCCGACACCCGCGACGCGATCCTCGTGGCCAACGACGACGCCGAATTCGACATCGTGGCCGGAAAGACGGTGGCCGGCAACGAGTTCTTCCTCGAGCAGTACCGACTCGACGGTGCGGTGTGCTTCGAGACGCCGCAGAGCAAGATGGCGTGGTTGCGCTGGCTCGACGAAAACGGGGTCCGCAACATCGAAATGGAAGGCGCGATGCTCGCGGGCTACCTCAACCACTGGGGCTTTTCGAAGTTCGCGATGATCTGCTGCACGCTGTTGAACCGGCTGGACGGGGATCAGGTGACCGCCAGCCCCGAGGAGTTGCACAAGTTCAGCGAGGACTCCGGTGTGGCGCTGTTCAACTACCTCGCCCGCAATCTGGGTGACTGACAGGAGGATTGCCGACATGACCGACCTCACCGCTCTGATCGCCCGGGCCGACGAGGAGGTCACCGCGGTGCTGGGTCCGGACCCCGAAGATGTGACCGTACCCACCGTGTTGCGCACCGCCGAGAACCTGGCCGGCCGGATCGACCACACCCTGCTCAAGGCCGATGCCACGGCCACCGCCATCGCGGCCCTGTGCGACGAGGCCGCCGAGCACGGCTTTGCATCGGTGTGCGTCAACACCCGGTGGGTGCCGACCGCGGCGCGACGCCTGGCCGGGTCCGGCGTGATGGTGTGCACCGTGGTGGGCTTCCCGCTCGGTGCGATGAGCCGGGGGGCCAAGGCCGGGGAAGCCCGCATCGCGGTGGCCGAGGGTGCTGACGAAGTGGACATGGTCATCGACATCGGTGGCTTGCTGTCCGGGGTCCTCACGGACGTCTACGAGGACATGCGCGGGGTGGCCGCCGCGGCCCGTCCCGTGCCGGTGAAGGTGATCCTCGAGACCAGCATGCTCACCGATGAGCAGAAGGTCGTCGCCTGTCTTGTCGCGTTGCGCACCGGCGTCGCCTACGTGAAGACCTCGACCGGTTTCGGTGGTGGCGGGGCCACCGCCGAGGACGTCGCACTCATGCGAAAAGCAGTGGGGGACAAGCTCGGTGTGAAAGCATCCGGTGCCGTGCGGACCCGGCAGGACGCCGAGACCATGCTGTCCGCCGGGGCGGACCGCATCGGCGCGTCCTCGTCGGTGGCAATGGTGACATGACGGTCGCGACGCATCTGCTCGACACCGCCCGCGCGTGGCTGGCCGAGGATCCCGACCCTGCGACCGCCGAGGAGTTGGCTGCACTACTGGCGCGTACCGAGGCCGGCGACGCCGAGGCCGCCGACGAACTGGCCGACGCCTTTGACGGGACACTGCGGTTCGGCACCGCAGGGCTGCGGGGCCGGCTGGGGCCGGGCAGCAACCGGATGAATCGCGTCGTCGTGGCGCGTGCGGCGGCCGGGTTGGCCGCCTATCTGTCCGAGCGCGCCGGCAAGGGCGTCGTCGTCGGATATGACGCCCGGCGCAACTCCGACGTGTTCGCCCGCGACACCGCCCGGATCATGGCCGGCGCCGGCATCGCCGCGATGGTGCTGCCGAGTCCGCTGCCCACTCCGGTGCTGGCGTTCGCGATCCGCCACCTCGGTTGCGGCGCCGGGGTCATGGTCACCGCGTCACACAATCCGGCGGACGACAACGGCTACAAGGTGTACCTCGGTGACGGCAGTCAGATCGTTCCGCCCGCCGATGCGCAGATCTCGGCCTGCATCGCGGCGGTGGGTCCGCTGGCGTCGATTCCGCAGTCCGACGACTACGAGGTGCTCGACGGTGCGGTGCTCGACGCGTACGTGGCGCGGGCGGTGTCGCTGCTCGCCGCGGGCCCACGTGCGGTGTCCGCGGTGTACACCGCAATGCACGGCGTCGGTGGCGAGGTGTTCATGCGCGCGGTTGGAGAGGCGGGCTTTGCCGCGCCGGCGAAGGTCGCGGCGCAGTTCGACCCGGACGGCAGTTTCCCGACAGTCAGCTTTCCGAACCCGGAGGAGCCGGGCGCGATGGATCTATCGCTGGCCGCGGCCCGCGCCGTTCACGCCGACGTGATCATCGCCAACGATCCGGATGCCGACCGGTGTGCCGCGGGCATCCGCCACGACAGCGGCTACCGCATGCTCAGCGGTGACGAGCTCGGTGCCCTGCTCGGCTGGTGGATCGCCGAACGGGCACGCCGGGCCGGCACACCCGCCGCGGGGGTTTTCGCCCAGTCCATCGTGTCGGGCACGCTGCTGGAACGCATCGCCACCGACGCCGGATACGGATATGCCGCCACCCTCACGGGTTTCAAGTGGATCTCGAAGGTGCCGGGGTTGCGCTTCGGCTACGAGGAGGCGATCGGCTACTGCGTCGATCCGGGCGGCGTCAAGGACAAGGACGGGATCACCGCGTCGCTGCTGGTGCTCGAGATGGTGGCCGCGCTGAAGGCCGAGGGCCGCGGCCCGCAAGATGTGCTCGATGATCTGGCCCGCAAGTTCGGCGTGTACGCGACGAGCCAGCTGGCGGTGCGGGTTGCCGATCTGGCGCTCATCGCGGATGCCATGGCGCGGTTGCGGGCGCACGCCCCGAGGACCCTCGGGGGTCGGGATGTGGTGCGGATGGACGATCTCGAGTGTGGCGCCGACGGTCTGCCACCCACCGACGGTGTGCGGTTCACGCTGCAGGATGCCCGGGTGATCATTCGGCCCAGCGGCACGGAGCCCAAGCTGAAGTGCTATCTGCAGGTGGAGGTGCCGGTGACCGGGACCGTCGCCGAGGCCCGCGGTCTCGCCGTCGCCGAACTCGACGCCCTGCGCGCCGGGGTGTCCGAGAACCTGGGCCTGTAGGGTGGCCTTGCTCAGAGCGGCGTCCTGTCGGTGAAGTCCCACGCCCCGAAGGCCTGGGGCAGCAGCTGATCCATGGTCTGCACACCCTGCGGCGTCATCATCTGCATGTCGGGCCCGCCGTGTTCGTAAAGGAGTTGACGGCAACGCCCGCAGGGCATCAGCGCATCGCCGTTGCCGTCCACGCAGTACGCCGCGACCAGTCGGCCGCCGCCGGACGCGAACAGCGCCGACACCATGGAACATTCGGCGCACAGGGTCAGCCCATAGGAGGCGTTCTCGACGTTGGCACCCGAAACCAGGCGGCCGTCGTCGACGAACCCGGCAACCCCGACGGGGAATTTCGAGTACGGCGAGTAGGAGTGTGCGGCGGCCTCGAGGGCGGCCTTCTGCAGGGTGTCCCAGTCCACCTCGGCGTCCACCTCGGCCATGCCGGCTGCTTCCTCTCCGTATCGGATCCCAACGCTCGGCCGGTGCCGTGAACATAACATCGGCCCGCCGTGAAACTGCTGATATTTGCCGACGGCCGTCAGCACGGGGGGTCGCCGGACGGCAGGGTATTGCGTGCGCGCTCGGCTTTCATCCGGTAGGCGCGCGCCTTGGCCCTGGTCTGTTTTCGTTTGGGCATCTTCAGGCCGCGCGCGGGCGTGGGCCAGGGCCGACCCGCTGGCGGCGGCAACGCAGCGGTCGTGGTGTCGGTACCCGGGAACAGCAGCGCCACACCGGGTTTGGTGGTGTAACGATGTCCGGCCGGTGTGGTGGTGACGATCGTCCCGTCGGGATGCTGCTCGTCGGTCCAGCCGGGCCAGAACGTCTTGACGAGGTGGTGTTTGCGACATCGGCAGGAGGAGTTGGACGGGTGGGTGGGTCCGTAGGGGTGGGGGATGGTGTGGTCGATGTCGGTGTGCACTGCGGTGCGGTCACAGCCGGGGTGTCGGCAGGTCAGATCCCGGGTGCGCACGTACCGGTCGGTCTTGGCCGACGGGCGGTAGCGGGGTTCGGGCGCAGAGTCGGGAACGTCTATCGGTCGGACCTTGGCGCCGCGGACGATCAGGTCGGCCACCACCGCGGCGGGTACCAGGCCGCTGCCGGGCATGTCCGGGATGAGCCCCGCGGGAACGGGTCGCAACGCCGCGGTTCGGGTCGGTGGCTGGTGTTCGGTGGGAGCGGTCGGCTCCTGGTCCTCGAGATCCGGGCCGCCGTCCATCTGCGGATCGGGAACGGCGGCCAATGCGCTCTCGTCGGCCAGGACCTGGATGACGAACTGGGTGGCAACTGGATCCGCACCGGCTGCGGTGGCGGGGCACCCCGGGTTGTCGCAGCGGCATGGCAGTCGGGTGGCGCGTGCGGCCAGCGCGCCGACGGCGTCCGCGCGGCGCTGCGCCATCGTGCGGGGGTCCTCGTCGCACACGCTGCGGATCAGGGACTGGATGGCCTGGTGCAGCAGCGCCGCGTCCGGCGTCGACAACTTTCCCCATACGCTCGTGGTGCCGGTTTCGTCGTTGTGGTCACCGATCGTGAAGTTCCGGCCCCGCATCGCGCTGCGGGCTCGTCGCACCGCGTCGGGATCGTGGCGTTCGACGGCGGCGTCGATCGCCTTTTCCAGCTTGTACTTCGAGAGCGCGCCCCACCGCCTGACTGCCTCGGCGATGTCGGTGTCGATGGCGGCCAGAGCTTCGCCGTCGTCGACCAGCATGGTGCGCCAGGTGATGGTTCCAGCGGTGCGGGCGCCCACTTCGCCGGCCAAGAACAGCGCGCCGACCTTGGGCAGCCGGTCACGAAGGGCGATCGCCATGGTCATCTGACCGGATGCCGGGCCGTGTCCGATGGTCAGCGCGCAGGACAGTTCGGCAGCGCACGCGTCCCAGTCGTCACAGGCCCAGTCGGGATGTTCGTCGACGACGCGGCGGCGCACCAATTCGGCGATGGCGGCGGTCTTGCAGGCCTCCGCCGAGTTTGCGATCCGGGCCCAGTCCCCGATGCACGTGACCAAAGCTGCGTCAGACAGTTCGCGCAGCGTACCGAACCGCGGCGGCATTGAATCGAACATGTGTTCGAGCATATACCCGGCGTCCGACATTGATCCGCGTGTTCGCCCTGAGCGGTGTTTGCCACCCCTTCCTTGAGTGTTAGCACTCTCGTGTATAGAGTGCTAGGTGGCAGTCGGTCACCCCCCGTGTCGACACCCGCGACGACGGCGCGAGGCGTGCACGAATGCCGGACACAAAACACCTACATCAGTGAAGGGGCTCCATTGTGGCGAGCGTGAACATCAAGCCACTCGAGGACAAGATCCTCGTACAGGCCAACGAGGCCGAGACCACGACCGCATCCGGTCTGGTCATCCCCGACACCGCCAAGGAGAAGCCGCAGGAAGGCACCGTCGTCGCAGTTGGCCCCGGCCGCTGGGATGAGGATGGCGAGAAGCGGATTCCTCTGGACGTGTCGGAGGGCGACGTTGTCATCTACAGCAAGTACGGCGGCACCGAGATCAAGTACAACGGCGAGGAGTACCTGATCCTGTCGGCCCGTGACGTGCTGGCCGTAGTTGCGAAATAGCGTCTCCAAGTAAGCGATCGCGTTCCGCCCCGGACGTCCCCGCCCACGCGGGCGAGGTCCGGGGCGGCGCGCGCAACAGGGAAAGATTCATATGAGCAAGCAGATTGAATTCAACGAAACTGCGCGCCGCGCCATGGAGGCCGGCGTCGACAAACTCGCCGACGCCGTCAAGATCACGCTGGGCCCGCGGGGCCGACATGTGGTGCTGGCCAAGTCCTGGGGCGGACCAACCGTAACCAACGACGGTGTCACCATCGCCCGGGAGATCGACCTCGAGGATCCGTTCGAGAACCTCGGTGCCCAGCTGGTGAAGTCGGTGGCGACCAAGACCAACGACGTCGCCGGCGACGGCACCACCACCGCGACTGTGCTGGCGCAGGCCATCATCAAGGCCGGCCTGCGCAACATCGCGGCCGGAGCCAATCCGATGGCGCTCGGTGCCGGAATCGCCAAAGCCGCCGACGCGGTCTCCGAGGCGCTGCTGGCCGCCGCCACCCCGGTCGACGGCAAGAACGCCATCGCCCAGGTGGCCACCGTGTCCTCCCGCGACGCAGAGGTCGGCGAGATGGTCGGCGAGGCCATGACCCAGGTTGGCGGTGACGGTGTGGTGAGCGTCGAGGAGTCCTCGACGATGAGCACCGAACTGGAGATCACCGACGGCGTCGGCTTCGACAAGGGTTACCTGTCGGCCTACTTCGTCACCGATTTCGACCTGCAGGAGGCCATCCTCGAGGATGCGCTGATTCTGTTGCACCGCGACAAGATCACCTCGCTGCCCGACGTGCTGCCGCTGCTGGAGAAGGTCGCCGAGGCAGGCAAGCCGCTACTGATCGTCGCGGAAGATGTCGGGGGGGAGGCGCTGTCGACCCTGGTCGTCAACGCCATTCGCAAGACGCTGAAGGCCGTCGCGGTCAAGGCGCCGTTCTTCGGGGACCGTCGCAAGGCATTCCTCGAGGACCTGGCCGTGGTGACCGGTGGTCAGGTGGTCAACCCCGACGTCGGCCTGCTGCTGCGCGAGGTCGGCCTCGACGTGCTGGGCACAGCCCGTCGCGTCGTGGTCAGCAAGGACGACACCGTGATCGTCGACGGCGGCGGCACCAAGGAGGCCGTCGACACGCGCGCCAAGCAGCTGCGCGCCGAGATCGAGGTGACCGATTCCGACTGGGACCGCGAGAAGCTCGAGGAGCGACTCGCCAAGCTGTCCGGCGGGGTCGCCGTCATCAAGGTCGGCGCGGCCACCGAAACGGCGCTCAAGAAGCGCAAGGAGGCCGTCGAGGATGCGGTCGCGGCGGCCAAGGCCGCGGTTGAGGAAGGCATCGTCCCCGGTGGCGGTGTCGCGTTGCTGCAGGCCCGCAAGGTGCTGGCGGACCTCAAGGCGTCGCTGTCCGGTGACGAGGCGCTCGGTGTCGACGTCTTCGGGTCGTCGCTGACGTCTCCGCTGTACTGGATCGCCAGCAACGCCGGCCTGGACGGTGCCGTCGTGGTCAGCAAGGTCGCCGAACTGCCGGCCGGGCATGGGCTGAACGCCGCCACGCTGGAGTACGGCGACCTGGTGGCGCAGGGCGTCATCGACCCGGTCAAGGTCACCCGCTCAGCGGTGCTCAACGCCGCATCGGTGGCCCGGATGGTTTTGACCACCGAGACCGCGATTGTCGAGAAGCCTGCAGGCGAGGACGAGCACGCCGGGCACGGCCATCACGGCCACGGTCACTAGAAACGCAGCACGACGGAACACCCCCGGCCTCTTTGGCCGGGGGTGTTCTTCCTTGAGGCTGTTACGGCCCTAATTGACACCGAAATACGGAGGCACCCCCGGCCGAGCGTGCCGGGGTGTTCTTCACCCACTTCTGTTCAGGCCGTTTGAACAAAACCGGCGTCAGAGCGCGAGCAGCGCTCCCCCCGAGAACGCCGAGTCGTGGCACTCGATTGCTTCAGGCACCGCACCTGGTGGAATGTCGAACGTGACGCTCGCCTCGATACCGAGGCCAGGGTTAATGTCCTCCATCCAGTTTTCGTCGCTGATCGAACTGGAAGCGTCGTACTTGTTACCGTTGACGATCAGATGCTGGCTCGATGCGGAGAAGCTGCGGGCGTCGTCACCGATGTTCGTCACCCGCAAATGGACGATGAAGAACTCACCCTTGGCCTGCTCAGGCTTGAAGATGCCCTCTTTCGTGGCCGCCCGATCGACCCCGAGAACCTGGAACTCGAACTTGCCGTCGCGGACGGTCGAGCCTGCGGGAGCGGCCGTCTTCTTGGTCACCGTTGCTGGTGACTTTACAGCCGAGGTCGCCGTGGGACTCAACGCCGGCGTGGATTCTTTCGCGCCGTCAGGTGTATCAGATGAGCAGGCTTTGCCCAGCAGGATTAGTACGGCGAACGCGCCAACGACGCTTAGCAGTGCCTTGCGGTTCTTCTTTGGCGCGACGGGCGGCGTGATCGCCAGAGGGGCGAACTTGTCCGTCCAGTTGTTGCCGTCGAAATACCGCAGCTGAGGAGTGCCGCTCGGATCTGGATACCAACCTGCCGCAGGCGTAGTCATGCAATTCCCCCGTCTCTGATAGCTGTGCTTTCACAGGCGGGCGTCAGCATAACCACAGGGACCGACAACGAGGTATAGAACCGTCTGTCGTCTGTCACTTTGCTGGACGGGGTGGCTCCATGTATCAAACGCGGCACCCCGCCCTTCAGGACCGGGCGTTCCCGTTAATTGGCAGCCTGTTCGCTACGGTCAGGGACTTGACCGCAGGTGCGGAGAACTGCTTGCATCCGGTCCGCTACGCCTGCTCGAAGTCATTGCCGACAGACAATTGAACGGAAGCCGAGCGATCAGGCTGCGCAGTGTATTCCGATCACGATGTCTCGCCCCCGAGGTTTTGAGGCAATCGCCCCATGCGCCCGGTCGGCGCCGTGCGCCATGTTCATCGCATGACAACGATTCAGAACCCCCGCACCGCCGCCGCAGAGGTGGCCCGCATCCCGATCCTGCCCTCCGGAGCCGACGAGACCGTCACCGGCTTCGGGGTGATGGGACTGCCCTTCGCCAGCGGCCACTATCTGGCCTTCCGCGACTTCCCCGCCGCGTCGTTCCTGCCCGGGTCTTCGGGTTACCGGTCGGTGTGGCACCGCAACCCCGCCGGCGCGTGGACGTTCTACGCCACCACGCCGGCCGAGCAGAGCTGCGCTCGCTACTTCAGCTCGGCCACCGCCAACGAGGCCGTCGTCTGCCCGGTCGACGTGACGTGGACGGGGGACTTCAGCCTGGCCATCTACATCCCCGATGTCCTGCACTGGACCGTCGAACTGCGCCACACGGCCGCCACCCGGCTGCTCAGCCGCATCGGCCCGCGCCTCCCAGACGGGGTGTGGACGCGCACCGGCACGCTCGGCGCAATCGGTCGGGCAGCCGGGCCCCTGCTGCGTGCCGGGCAGGTGCGGCTGGCCGGCACGATGCCCAACGGGCAGCACTTCCGCATTGCACCCAAGCGCATGTGGGCAGTCCGTGCATCGCGGGCTGAGCTGTTCGGCCGCGACCTGGGGCCCGTCGCGCCGCTGCGGGACCAGGCGCGACTGGGCGACTTCCGGCCCCCCCAGCGTGGACTCGCGGTTGTGGGGCAGGGTCGGTTCGAGGCCTTCGACCCGACCCGGCATCGCAGCGCGGTCGAGTTGGCGTGTCCTGACCGGCGCTGAGGAGCACAATCAGGCGGTGGACTCGGGAACGGGCCCGACCCGGGCAGAGTTGCTCGCCGCGCTGTCGGTGGCCGTGGATCTGGGCTTGGGCCAGCCGGCCGAGCACATGCTGCGCTCGGCCCTGATCGGCACCCGGATCGCCGACCGGCTCGGCCTGAGCCGGGCGCAACGCGCCTGCGTGTACTACTCGACACTGATCATGTGGATCGGCTGTCACGCCGACTCGCACGAGTACGCACGATGGTTCGGCGACGACATCGCCGTTCGTCACGACTCTTACTTCGTGGATTCGGCCGGCGCGCCGTACTACCGGTTCCTGGTCACCAACGTCGCCCGCGGCCAGTCACTGGCCCGGCGGATGTCAGTGCTCGCAACGTTGTTCGTCAACGCACGCGGCCAGCTGTCCCAATTGATTCACTCGCACTGCACCTCTGCGGCCTTGCTGGCCGAACGGATGGGCCTGGACGCCGAGGTGCAGGAGGCCCTGCGCCACAGCTTCGAACGCTACGACGGCGGCGGCCTGCCCGGCGGCGTCCGTGGTGACGCCATCCCGGTTGCCATGCGGGTCGCCCAGGCGGCCGACATGGTCGAGGTGCACCACCGCACCGGTGGTGTCGAAGGGGCGGTCGCGATGGTCCGTGCCCGCCGCGCCGGCCAGTTCGACCCGGTGATCGCCGACGCCTTCATCGGCGACGCCGAGCGGATCCTGGCGGGCCCTACGGTCGGAGACAGCTGGGCCGCCGCGCTGCACGAGGCACCCGACCGCGGTGAGCGGATCGACGGTGCCGAACTCGACGCGTTGCTCGAGGCGCTCGGAGACTTCGTCGACCTCAAATGCCCGTTCACACTGGGGCATTCGCGTGCGGTCGGGCGTATTGCCGCCGATGCGGTCAAAGCGGCCGGACTGGACGACGCCGCGGTCACGGTGACCCGGCGGGCCGGCCATGTGCACGACCTGGGCCGCATCGGTGTCTCCAACCAGATTTGGTCCAAGCCGGGGCCGTTGACGGCGGCGGAGTTCGAGAGAGTGCGCCTGCACCCCTATCTGACTGTCCGCATTCTGAGCCAGGTCGGTGGTTTGGAGGACGTCGCCGCGCTGGCCGGCAACCATCATGAATGCATCAACGGGAAGGGCTATCCACGCAGCCTGACCGGACTGGCGCTGGGTCGGACCGATCGTATTCTGGCCGCCGCCACCAGCTACCAGTCGGCGCTTGAGCCCAGGCCATATCGGCCGGCCCTGTCCGTCCAGGACGCGTCGCGACGGCTGAGGGCGAGGGTGCGCGACGGGGAACTCGAGGCGGCCGCGGTCGATGCCGTGCTGTACGCCGCGGGCAATCGGGACCGTGATATCTACCCACGACCTGACCGGCTCACCCCCCGCGAGATCGAAGTGTTGCGGCTGGTGGCGACCGGTGCGTCGAACAAGCAGATCGCAGCGTCGCTGGTGCTCAGCGAGAAGACGGTGCGCAACCATGTCGAGCGGACGTACGCCAAGATCGGCGTGTCGAACCGGATCGGTGCCAGCATGTACGCCCTTGACCACGGCTTGGCCGGGAAATGATCACGGCCAGGCGGGGGCTGCTTTCGTTCGGCTCGTCTGATCCCGTCGAGGTGACATTCCAGAACTCCTCAAGGTGTGTACAGTAGTGTGTATGGCTCGACTGAACGTGTACGTGCCGGACGAATTGGCGGAGCGCGCCAGGGCGCGTGGCTTGAACGTTTCGGCGCTGACTCAGGCCGCGATCAGTGCCGAGCTGGAGAACTCTGCAACCGACGCATGGCTGCAGGGACTGGAGGCCAGAAGCACCGACGCTCGGCATGACGATGTCTTGGACGCGATCGATGCCGCCCGCGACGAGTTCGGAGCGTGAGCGCGGCCGCCGCTTCGCCGCCGGAGCAGGTGATCGTCGACGCGAGTGCCATGGTGGATCTGGTTGCTCGCAGTGATCGGTTCTCGGCGGTGCGTGCGCGACTGGCTCGGACGGTGATGCACGCGCCGGCGCACTTCGATGCCGAGGTGTTGTCGGCGCTGGGCCGCATGCAGCGTGCCGGTGTTCTCACCGTTGCGCAGGTCGAAGCGGCACTGGATGAGTTGCGCCAGGCGCCGGTGACTCGGCACGGTCTGCAGCCGCTGCTTGCCGGAGCGTGGGCGCGCCGCGACACCTTCCGCCTGGTCGATGCGCTGTACGTCGAGCTCGCCGACAGGGCGGGTCTGGTGTTGTTGACTACGGACCTGAGGTTGGCACGCGCTTGGCCTTCAGCTGACGTCATCATCTGAGAGACGTTGCGGGTCAACGCCCGACCGCTCCTTCGCCTCGGTGTCATGATGTAGTCCTGGGACGCTCGCGCGCTGCTGATGCGGGCGAGCAGGGCATGGAGGAGCTTCCGGGCATGATCATGCGTGCGCTTTCGGCCGATAGTCGGCGCAGTGGCTGAAACGCCGGGCATGCTTCAGCTGCGCGAGCTCTCCAACTGCGTCGCGCCAATCGAGTGAGGTCAACGCGATGGACGAACCCCTGCTGCTGCAACGCCGCGATGACCGCGGCGTCGTCACGCTGACACTGAACCGACCGCAGGCGTTCAACGCACTGTCCGCGGCGATGCTCGCAGCGCTCGGCGAGGCGGTTGACGTGCTCGGCAAGGACAAGGGGCTTCGCGCGGTCGTTCTCGGCGCGGTTGGCAAGGCATTCTGCGCCGGCCACGATCTGAAGGAAATGCGGGCCGAGCCGTCGCTCGAGTATTACCAGCGCCTGTTCGCACAGTGCACAGCCGTGATGCTTTCGATCCAGCGCCTTCCGGCGCCGGTCATCGCGCGTGTCCATGGTCTCGCGACAGCCGCGGGCTGCCAACTGGTCGCGATGTGCGACCTCGCCGTGGCCAGCCACGACGCGCGTTTCGCGGTCAGCGGCGTCAATGTCGGGCTGTTCTGCTCGACTCCAGGAGTGGCGCTGTCGCGCAACATCCCCCGTAAAGCCGCCTTCGAAATGCTCGTGACAGGCGACTACATCTCTGCCGAGGAGGCCCGCGTGCTTGGGCTCGTCAACAGAGTGGCGGCGCCAGAGGCGCTTGACGAGGCGGTCGAGGCGCTGGTCGCGAGCATTGTCGCGAAGCCCGGTGTCGCAATTGCAATGGGGAAGGCCCTGTTCTACCGCCAGATCGAAAATGGCATCGAATCCGCCTATGCGGACGCGGGCGAGACGATGGCATGCAACATGCTGGACCCAGCGGCACTCGAGGGCGTCCAGTCCTTCATCGAGAAGCGCCCGCCTAGCTGGTCGGCTGCGGAGGCACGGCACTTCCAGGCGACGCGCTCCGACAGCGGGCGTTATGGGTGAAATCCCAATGACTTCCCTGCATATGTCCCACGGTCGGTGCGCGCCCACCCCGCTCAGGCGCTGCGGCGAATGCCCCGCTTGAGCAACTGTTCGCGCTCGGATTCGCTCAGCCCACCCCAGATGCCGTAGGGCTCACCGACAGCCAGTGCGTGCGAACGGCATTGGATGATCACCGGACAACTGCGGCACATCTCCTTGGCCCGCATCTCGCGTTGTGCTCGGGCGCGGCCGCGCTCACCGTCGGGATGGAAGAACATGGCGGAATCGACTCCCCGGCAGAGGCCCTGTATCTGCCAGTCCCAGATATCGGCGTTCGGTCCGGGCAGTCGCTGCGGCTGTGGCATTGGACGTTCCTTCCTGGATTGCCCTCTGTACTCACGCATTTCGCGTGGGAGGAATAGGGAACAGGTCCGAGTGCGGTCGCCGGTGACTACTCGTGCACACAACGTAGGGTCGGCCGATGACGCCAGTCAATACCGGACATGTGTGCCAAATGTCCTATCCGCAGCGTGAGAATTTACCTCACGTTCATCCTTTTGCGTTGTTCGTGACGCGTTCAGCGCCGTCGGTGCGGCCGACTGATCCGATGATCGGGACATTGTCGCAGTTCGGTTGCGATCCCGCGGTCCGGCGAATTCCTAGCGCCCGGTAGGCAGTTGACATGGCTGTAACGTGCCGGCGACAAACTGTTAACCGTGCCTGCCCTCAGCGCCGCCGCATTCGGCGATGACCCGTCCCGCTGGCCGTTGCCGCTTCCCGGCAGCGATGCGCAGAGGTGGTTGCGCGCCGTCGCCGCGGGAGGGCAGGGCCATTACGGCTGCGCCTATGCCGACCTGGCCGCAGTGCGCCGGTCGCAGGACACGGTACTGGTCTCGCTGGCGCACAGCACTCAGGGTTCTCTGCTTCGCCAACTGGGCTGGCACCGTCTTGCACGTGGTTGGGACGGGCGGGCGCTCCTGTTGGCCCAGGGTGATCGCCCGGCCCGCGTGGACGCGTTGGTCGGCTTGGCTGCCGATGCGCTCGGGGTGGGCAGATTCGCGGCGTCCGCACGGCTGCTTGACGCCGCCCGCGACGCTCTGGGCGCGGTCGGTGATCCGCCCGATCGGCTCGCCGTGCGGGTCGGGTGGGTCAGGGCGGAACTGGCCATGGCCACCGCTGACGGGACCTCCGCCGTCGCACATGCGAGGCGGGCCGTCGAACTCGCTCAGGCCGGCGTCTCGGTGCGTCACCGCGTCAAGAGCAACGTTGTACTCGCGGCTGCGCTGTGTAGCGCGGGCCGCGTCGACGAGTCCCGGACGCTGGCCGACGCGTCGCTGTCCGCCACCGCGCGTCATGGACTGATCCCGCTGCGCTGGGCGCTGGCGAGCTTGCTCACCGGCATCGGCAGTGGTTTGCTGCCTGCCGATGAGGTGTCGGCGATCCGGGACGAGTGCGCCAGGCTTGTCGAGCACCGTGGTGGACACTGGCGCATGGGTTGACCATTACCCCGCCGCGCTGTCGTTATTGTTTAGCTGAGCCCCACCGCCGGGATGCGTCCCGTTCGTAACGTTGGAGATATCGCCGTCGATGACAATTCCAGGAGAGCGTCTCGACGGTGCCGTCGCTGATGCGGTGGCCGGCGATCGCGACGCGCTCCGGGAAGTGTTGGGGACCATCCGTCCGATCGTGGTCCGGTACTGCCGGGCTCGCGTCGGGACCGCGGAGCGCAGTGGTCTATCGGCTGATGACGTGGCTCAGGAGGTTTGCTTGGCCGCCATGATGGCGCTGCCGCGGTACCGGGACCAGGGACGACCGTTCCTCGCCTTCGTGTACGGGATCGCAGCGCACAAGGTAGCTGACGCGCATCGTGCCGCGGGACGCAACCGTGCCGAACCCACCGATGTCCTGCCGGAACGGGTCGCCTTCGACACCGGACCGGAGATGCGCGCGATCAAGGTCGATGCCTCCGAACGCATGGAGGCGTTGCTGCGGGTCCTGCCGGAGAAGCAGCGCGAGATCGTCATCCTGCGAGTGGTGGTGGGGCTCTCGGCGGAAGAAACCGCCGAGGCCGTCGGCAGTACCGCGGGTGCGGTCCGGGTGGCTCAGCATCGGGCGCTGGCCCGGCTCAAGACCGAGGTCCTGGCCACGGGGTATGACCATGGCTGACGAATCACTGGAGGCGATCGCCCGCACCGACGCACTGCTCGACGCAATCGCCGGGGAGCGTCGGTTCACGTCGAGCGATCCGGACGAGGCGGCGCTGTTCGGCCTGCTCGAGGGCTGGCGTGACGAGGTCCGCAGCCGACCGGTCGATGGTGTCATCACCGAGCAGCAAGCCGTCGTCGCTCTGAACCGGGGAAAGACCGACCCGGGTCCGAAGCTGCGTCCGAGGCGCGGGCTGTCGGTGGTGGCATCGGCCGCTGCCGCGGTGCTCTGCATCGGCGGATTCGGTGCTGTCGTGGTCGGATCGGGGCCGGGGGATGCGCTGTATGGCCTGCACACGATGATCTTCGGTGAGTCGCCGGCGATAAGGGACGACCGCGTGGCGCTGGTCGCGAAGACCGAACTGCAGCAGGTGCAGGAGCTGATTCAGCAGGGCGACTGGACGCAGGCCCAGGAGAAGCTGCAGGCGGTCAGCACGCAGGTCCAGAGCGTCGAAGACGTCAGCATCAAGACCGATCTCGTTCGGCAGTGGAACGACCTGAGTGTCAAGGTCGGCACGCAGCAACCGACCCAGACCGTGCCGCCGATGGTGCCGGGGCTGCCGATCCCGGCCGTGCCGTCGGGGGTCACGCTGCTCCCGTTGCCACCGATGCCTGAGGTGGAGCCGCTGGGAACCGAGATGCTGCAGGTTCAGCAGTTCATCGAGCGAGGTGAATGGCAGCAGGCGCAGGACCTGCTGCGGCCGCTGAGCACCCAGCTCGACAGCGTCGGGGATGTCCTCACCAAGACCGATCTCATTCGGCAGCTCAACGAGATGAATTACCAGGTCGGCCTGAAGGATGCCACCATGACGCTGCCGCCGATGGTTCCGGGCGAACCGGTCCCGGCCGCACCGCCGGGCGTGACGCTGCTGCCGTTGCCGCCGGTGGCGGTGACTACAACGACGACCACAACACAGGCTCCGGCGACCACCGGTGCGTCCGCGACGACGAGCACCCAAACGGCGACCACGACGACAACCGGCCCGGCCACCACCCCGCCCACGACGCCGACCAGCGGGACCTCGGCAACCCTGACGACGTCGGCTGCGCCGTCCACCACGGCCTCCACGACGGTGCCGACATCGGCGCCCTCCACGACCGCATCACAGGCTCCGGTGACCACCACCCGGGCACCGGCGACGACGACGAGCACACCGACCGTGCGGGCAACCAGCGAGGTGGCAGAGCCGACGGCGGCCCAGACCACCACGCAGGCCGTTCCCACCCGTACCGCGACCACACCGCCTGCAGCGCAGGTACCGACGACGCAGGAGCCGGCCGTCGAGTCGCCGTCAACGCCGGCGAGGGCCACCGCCCCGACCGTCACGACCCAGGCCCCGACTGTTCAGGAACCGATCAGTGAGGCGCCCGGGACGGCCGACGCGCCGCCGCAACGGCAGGCGCCACCGGTGCCGGTGATCCCGACGATCACGACGGTGCCGGTACCCGGGTCAGCGGGCTAGGACTCAGCGATACCCGTCGCTGTCGGAGGTGGCCTCGTTGAGCGACGCGTCGGCATAGCCGCGGCAGTAATCCCAGGTGACATAGGCGTCGGGTTCCGGGTCGTAGGCCGGTTCATGCGGACGCACGGTGCCGTCGACGAGCAGTTGCAGCAGGTTGGCCCGCAGCATGTCCCAGTCGTGGTAGTGGTCCTGCTGACAATCGTCGCAGCACACCACCAAGCCGCGAATTCCCTTGTGCGCCAACAGTGTTTCGTAGACGGCGAGGTCGGCCAGATCGGCTTCGACCGCGGAACGCTCCTGGGGATCCAGGGGTTGACCCGGCTCGATCGCGTCCAGGGCCGCCGACGGATCGCTCGGGTCGTCGGCAAACGGATCTGGTGGCAAACCCGGCGGGAAGTGGTCGCGCACGGCTATACAGTACGCAGCCGGGTTGGTGTCGCGCCAGCGGACAAGGTGCTTGGTGGCCCCGCGCGCCGGGGCACCGGCGCGTCCGGAATCCGCGGGTGAGCGGATAGGATTGGTCATCCTACTCACCGGAGGTCACCCATGGAGTCGCGTATGTCCGGCCTGCTCGACGACGTCGTGCCGACCGGTGGGGACGATCCGCACAAGATCGCCATGCTCGGTCTGACGTTCGATGACGTCCTGCTGCTGCCGGCTGCCTCCGACGTGATCCCCGCGACCGCCGACACCTCCAGCCAGCTGACCCGCCGGATCCGGCTCAAGGTGCCGTTGGTCAGCTCCGCGATGGACACAGTTACCGAGGCGCGGATGGCCATCGCGATGGCCCGTGCCGGCGGTATGGGGGTGTTGCATCGGAATCTGCCTGTCGCCGAGCAGGCGGGTCAGGTCGAAACGGTCAAGCGATCGGAGGCCGGGATGGTCACCGATCCGGTGACCTGCTCGCCGGACAACACGTTGGCCGAGGTCGATGCGATGTGCGCACGGTTCCGCATCTCGGGCTTACCGGTGGTGCACCCCGACGGCTCGCTGGTCGGGATCATCACCAACCGGGACATGCGCTTCGAGGTCGACCAGAACAAGCCGGTCTCGGAGGTGATGACCAAGGCGCCGCTGATCACGGCGCGGGAAGGGGTCTCCGCGGACGCGGCGTTGGGGCTGTTGCGGCGCAACAAGATCGAGAAGCTGCCGATCGTGGACGGCAACGGCAGGCTCACCGGACTGATCACCGTCAAGGATTTCGTCAAGACCGAACAGCACCCGCTGGCCACCAAGGACAGCGATGGTCGGTTGCTCGTCGGAGCGGCCGTCGGGGTCGGGGACGACGCCTGGTTGCGCGCCATGTCGCTGGCCGACGCCGGCGTCGACGTCCTGATCGTGGACACCGCGCACGCGCACAATCGGCGGGTGCTCGACATGGTCGGCAAGCTCAAGGCCGAAGTCGGTGACCGCGTGGACGTGGTCGGTGGCAATGTCGCGACCCGGGCCGCGGCGGCCGCGCTCGTCGAGGCCGGCGCCGATGCGGTGAAGGTTGGCGTCGGACCAGGCTCGATCTGCACCACACGCGTCGTCGCGGGTGTGGGCGCACCGCAGATCACCGCGATCCTGGAAGCCGTGGCCGCCTGTGCGCCCGCCGGTGTCCCGGTGATCGCGGACGGTGGACTGCAGTACTCGGGCGACATCGCCAAGGCGCTGGCGGCCGGAGCGTCGGCGGCCATGCTGGGCTCGCTGCTGGCGGGCACCGCCGAAGCGCCGGGGGAACTGATCTTCGTCAACGGCAAGCAGTTCAAGAGCTACCGCGGCATGGGCTCGCTGGGAGCCATGCAGGGGCGTGGTGCGGCCGGTGGCGTTCGCGGATCGTTTTCCAAGGACCGCTACTTCCAGGACGATGTGCTGTCCGAGGACAAGCTGGTCCCCGAGGGCATCGAGGGCCGGGTACCGTTCCGCGGTCCGCTGTCGACCGTGATCCATCAGCTGACCGGCGGCCTGCGAGCGGCAATGGGGTACACCGGCTCTGCGACAATCGAGCATCTGCAACACGCGCAGTTCGTCAGGATCACGGCCGCGGGATTGAAGGAAAGCCACCCGCACGACATCGCCATGACTGTCGAAGCGCCGAACTACTACTCGCGCTAGGGGGTTCCGATGCGCGACGTGGTCGAAATCGGCATCGGCCGGACGGCCCGCCGGACCTATGAACTCGATGACATCGCCATCGTGCCGTCACGACGCACTCGGTCGTCGAAGGATGTCTCGACGGCGTGGCAGCTCGACGCGTACCGGTTCGAGATCCCGGTGGTCAGCCACCCGACCGATGCGTTGGCGTCGGTCGAGTTCGCCATCGAGATGGGCCGGCTCGGCGGGCTGGGGGTGCTCAACGGTGAGGGTCTGATCGGCCGGCACGCCGACGTCGGGGCCAAGCTGGCCGAGGTCGTGGAGACGGTGGCCAGGGAGCCCGAACCGTCGTCGGCGATCCGGCTCCTCCAGAAGTTGCACGCGGCGCCACTGGACCTCGAACTTCTGGGTGCGGCGGTGTCGCGCATCCGGGAGGCCGGCGTCACCACCGCGGTGCGGGTGACCCCGCAGAACGCAGAGGCGTTGACGCCCACGCTGGTGGCCGCCGGGATCGACCTGCTGGTCATCCAGGGGACCATCATCTCGGCCGAGCGTGTCGCCCAGAACCACGGCGCCGCGGAACCGCTGAACCTCAAGACCTTCATCTCCGAACTCGATGTGCCGGTGGTGGCCGGCGGCGTGCTGGACCACCGCACCGCCCTGCATCTGATGCGCACCGGGGCGGCCGGTGTGATCGTCGGCTATGGATCCACCGCGGGTGTGACCACCAGCGACGAGGTGCTGGGCATCAGTGTGCCGATGGCCACCGCCATCGCCGACGCGGCCGCCGCCCGCCGCGAGTACCTCGACGAGACCGGTGGCCGGTACGTCCATGTCCTGGCCGACGGCGACATCCACACCTCCGGCGATCTGGCCAAGGCCATCGCCTGCGGTGCCGATGCCGTGGTGTTGGGCCCGCCGCTGGCGCTGGCCGCCGAAGCGCCGGGTGACGGGTGGTTCTGGCCGGCCGCGGCGGCGCACCCGTCGCTGCCGCGAGGTGCACTCCTGGAGGTCGCGGTAGGGGAGCGGCCGTCGCTCGACCAGGTACTCAACGGCCCGTCCGACGATCCGTTCGGCTCGCTGAATCTGGTCGGCGGGTTGCGCCGGTCGATGGCCAAAGCCGGCTACTGCGATCTCAAGGAATTCCAGAAGGTCGGCCTCGCCGTCGGGAGCTGAGTCACCTTTCCTGCGCGAGCAGACACAGAATTACCTGTTTGCGCCCGTGTTCAGGCGATTCTGTGTCTGCTCGGCAGATCGAACAAGTGGGTCGCGAGGCGCTTCGCCAGCCTGTCCGGATGGACGCGAACATCGCTGACCACGATCGGGATGACGATCCAGCCGAGTTCCTGAATCGCCGCCAATCTCTTCTTGTCCCTGATCATTTCGGCGGGGCCCGCGTGCCAGTCGATGCTCTCGTACTCTGCGACCACCCTTGCGTCGGGCCATGCGAAGTCGACCCGATAGGTTTCGCCGTCAAGGCTCTGGATCTCGTACTGAAGCTCGGGGCGCGGCAGTCCGCGTTCGATCATCACCAACCGGGCCTCGCTCTCCATGGCGGACTCCGCGCGGCCGTCGGCGAGCGGAAGCAGTTCGCGCACAGCGACGATGCCGCGACGGCCGCGCTGCTCCCGGACAGCCGCCGCAAGATCCGCGGGCGAGCAGTACCCCGAGTGCAGTGCCGCATCCAGCGTGGCAAGGGCGCGTGGTCGAGGGAGCTGCCGCGCGGTCTCGATCGCGGTCCATGCGGGCGTGGTCGCCAACTGTCCGGCAATCCGTCGAATCGGGGCGCCCGTTCGTTGATGCACCATCAGGCCGATGTTTGGTCGCATCCGCACACCGGGGTCGAAAACGTGGATCGCCGTTGTGCCCTGCACGTCGAATCCGTACAGGGCGGCGGCCGTGCCGAGGCAGGCTACCGGTTCTTCCGTCATGACCAGGCCGAGGGCGTGCAGTCGGTCGGTCATGGTGGGTTCGGCGAGGCCGTACACCCCATACCAGATGCGCACCAGATCGCCGGATCGCACGAAGGCGTCGAGTTGCTTGCGAGTCATGACGGTGAGCAATTGCCCGGCGGTCGCAAAGCCTTCGGCTAAGTCGAGGAGGTCGTGAACGGCGCGGTCCATGCGCGGAATCGTGCAACCGGTAACGATGCTGCGGTATTCAGCCATTCGCACGCTGTGGATACCTCTGCCGAGCAGACACAGAATTACCTGTTTGCGTCTGAATTCAGGTGATTCTGTGTCTGTTCGGCAAGAGAAGTTAGGCGCACCTTGCTGGCTGGTCACCGGTGAGTGAGGCCATACTGGCCCGATGGAACCGGACTACGACGTTCTCATCATCGGTTCGGGGTTCGGGGGTAGCGTCAGTGCCCTGCGGCTCACCGAAAAGGGCTACCGCGTCGGCGTTCTGGAGGCGGGCCGCCGCTTCGCCGACGAGGAGTTCGCCGAGACCTCCTGGAACCTGCGCAAGTTCCTGTGGGCGCCGAAGCTGGGCTGCTACGGCATTCAGCGAATCCACTTGTTGCGCAACGTGATGATTTTGGCCGGCGCCGGGGTGGGCGGCGGTTCACTGAACTACGCCAACACCCTCTACGTGCCGCCGGAGCCCTTCTTCGCCGACAAGCAGTGGGCCCACATCACCGACTGGCGGGCGGAGTTGATGCCGCACTACGAGCAGGCCCAGCGCATGCTCGGCGTCGTCACCAACCCGACGTTCACCGACGCCGACCGGATCATGAAGGAGGTCGCCGACGACATGGGTGTCGGCGACACCTTCGTGCCCACCCCGGTCGGGGTGTTCTTCGGCCCCGACGGTGTCAAGGCGCCCGGCCAGCGGGTCCCGGACCCGTACTTCGGGGGCGCGGGGCCGGCGCGCACCGGTTGCATCGAGTGCGGCGAGTGTATGACGGGCTGTCGGCACGGCGCCAAGAACACATTGGTGAAGAACTATCTGGGATTGGCGGAATCCGCTGGCGCACAAGTACATCCGATGACCACGGCGAAGGGCTTCAGACAGCGTGCCGACGGGCTCTGGGAGATCGACACGGTCCGGACCGGACGGATGCTGCGTCGCGGCCGAAAGACCTTCACCGCAACGCATCTGGTGCTCGCGGCCGGTACGTACGGTACCCAGAAGCTGCTTTTCAAAATGCGCGACGGCGGACTGCTGCCGCGGCTGTCGGACAAACTCGGGGTCCTCACCCGCACCAACTCCGAGTCGATCGTCGGCGCCGGGCGGCTGGAGGCCAGGCCGGATCTCGACCTGACCCACGGCGTGGCCATCACGTCATCGATCCATCCGACCCCCGACACCCACGTCGAACCGGTGCGCTACGGCAAGGGCTCCAACGCGATGGGCCTGCTGCAAACGCTGATGACCGACGGAGCCGGGCCGGGGGGCACCGACGTGCCGCGCTGGCGCCAGCTGCTGGACGAGGCAGGTGACGATCCGAGGGGCATGTTGCGGATGCTCTACCCGAGACAGTGGAGCGAACGCACCGTGATCGCGTTGGTGATGCAGCATCTGGACAACTCGATCACCACCTACACCAAGCGCGACAAGCTCGGCGTGCGACGGATGACCAGCAAGCAGGGGCACGGCGAGCCGAACCCGACCTGGATCCCGGCCGGCAACGAGGTCACCCGGCGCATCGCCGAGAAGATCGACGGGGTGGCCGGCGGAACGTGGGGCGAGTTGTTCAACATCCCGCTGACGGCGCACTTCCTCGGCGGCGCGGCGATCGGCGACAGTCCGGACAAGGGTGTGATCGACCCGTATCAGCGGGTGTACGGATATCCGACGCTGTCGGTTATGGATGGCGCGGCGGTCTCGGCCAACCTCGGGGTCAACCCGTCGCTGTCGATCACCGCCCAGGCCGAACGGGCCGCATCGCTGTGGCCCAACAAGGGTGAGGCCGACCGGCGCCCCGCACAGGGCGAGCCGTATCGCCGGCTGGACCCGATCGCCCCCAGCCGGCCGGTGGTGCCCGCCGATGCGCCCGGCGCCTTACGTCGATTGCCGATCGAACCGGTGAACTCACCGGGCTAGATGAACCTGTGCGTTCTCTGGACACCCCCGGTGGGGTTGGCTAATGTCCGATGGTGACTTATCCACCGCCACCGTCCGGACCCTATGGGCCACCTCCCGGATCCGGCGCCTACGAGCCGCCACCCTACGGGCACGGCCAAGGACAGCCGTTCGGCTACGGCCCGCCGCCGACGCAGCCGCCGGACAACTACCTGGTGTGGTCCATCCTGTGCACCGTGCTGTGCTGTCTGCCGCTGGGAATCGTGGCAATCATCAACTCCAGCAAGGTGAATGGGCTCTGGGCTGCCGGACAGTACGGCGAAGCGCAGAAGGCCTCCGAGAATGCGAAGAAGTTCGCGATGTGGGGTGCGATCGCCGGTGTGGTCGCGGGCGTGATCTATTTCATCATCGCGATGTCCACCGGGATGTCCAACATCTGATCGTGCACCGGTTGGCTCAGCCACTGGGTGTGGCGGCTCTGGCGGTCGGTGGGTGCAGCGTGGTCCTCCTGGCGAATCCGACCACACCCGGCGGCCTACTGCCGGTGTGCCCGACCAAGGCGCTGTTCGGAATCGACTGTCCTGGATGCGGCAGTCTGCGAATGCTCTACGCGTTGATGCACGGCGATGTACCGGCCGCACTGCGCTTCAATGCGGTCGGTGTTGTCGCGGTGGTGCTGTTGGTCATCGCGTTCGGGACGTGGACCTACGGGAGCATTCGGGGCCGGGCGATCCGCAGTTGGCAACACTGGCGTTGGTCCCCGGCGGTGGCCTTGATCGTCACCGTGACATGGTTCGTCGTGCGGAACCTGAACTTTGGGCCGTTCCCCGGCCTGCACGTCTGATCTACCTGTGCA
>CAYLWH010000049.1:26697-29377 GCA_964387245.1 uncultured Mycobacterium sp. | reverse complement strand
CGGAGAGAGTGGCTTCAACGATGGCTCTGCGTGAGTTCAGTTCGGTCAAGGTCGGCGACGAGTTGCCGGAGAAGGTCATTCCGCTGACCCGCCAGGACCTGGTGTATTACGCCGGCGTGTCCGGTGACCTCAACCCCATCCACTGGGACGACGAGACCGCGCAAATGGTCGGGCTCGACACCGCGATCGCGCACGGCATGCTCACCATGGGCCTGGGCGGTGGCTACGTCACGTCCTGGGTCGGCGATCCGGGTGCGGTCACCGAGTACAACGTACGGTTCACCGCCGTGGTCCCGGTGCCCAATGACGGCAAGGGCGCCGAGATCGTCTTCAACGGCAGGGTCAAGTCAGTGGATCCCGAAGCCAGGTCGGTGGTCATCGCCATCAGTGCCACCACCGGCGGCAAGAAGATCTTCGGGCGCGCGGTCGCAACCGCGAAGCTGGCCTAGCCGGATGGCCATAAAGCTCGACGTTCTGGGGATGGTGCACGCCCACCCGGACTACTTCATCGTGGGCCGCGAGCAGGTCCGCGAATTCTCGCGAGCGGTCAAGAACGACCATCCGGCGCACTACCACGAGGACGCCGCGGCCGAACTCGGCTACGACGGCCTGGTCGTTCCGGTCACCTTCGTGTCCATCATCGCGTTGCTGGTTCAGCAGGACTTCTTCCGCAAATTCGACACCGGCTTCGAGACGATGCAGATCGTGCAGGTCGACCAGCAGTTCATTTACCACCAGCCGATCACGGTCGGAGACAAGCTGTATCCGGTGGTGGAGGTTGTGTCGGTGGACGAGCGATTCGGCGCCGACATCGTGGTCACCCGCAACACGCTCACCAACGACCAGGGCGAACTGGTCATGGAGGCGTTCACCACGCTCATGGGCCAGCAGGGTGAGGAATCCTCGAAGATCAAATTCGATCGCGCCAGCGGCCAGGTGATGCGGGTAGCGGATTAGTTTTGACTGTGGCCCCGATGTACACTCGGACCTCGGGATTCTCCCAGAACAAGCGCGCTGTCCGGCGGTTCGCGGTCGACCGATCGGAGAGCGCGTGAGTTGTGTGGGCTCCCAAAGCGCAGGTTGGCCTACCAACCGGCCCGGCGACGAGGAACCTGAGCTTGCGAAGGCGAGGCGCGCCGGAACAAACAGAGGGGCGTAGCTCAACTGGCAGAGCAGCGGTCTCCAAAACCGCAGGTTGCAGGTTCAAGTCCTGTCGCCCCTGCTCAATTGAATAATGCATTGGTGGACACTGGAAGGTGTCGACCAGCCAACAGTGACGAAGGAGCGTGTGGTGAGCGACGAGCTCGACACGACGGGTTTCGTGACGCCGCCGCGTCCGACCGGCAAGCGGTCGCGGCGCCGCGCGGTGGACACCGCGGCCGGTGAAGCCATCACGGAGGCCATTGTCACGGTCCTCGACGAGGACGGCGCGGAGGCCACGCCCGTCAAGACCAAGCCGGCGAAGAATGCCGACACCGGTCCGTCGCGAAACCCGATCACCTTCGTCATCAACTACCTGAAGCAGGTCATCGCCGAACTGCGCAAGGTCATCTGGCCCAACCGCAAGCAGATGGTCAGCTACACGACGGTGGTGCTGATGTTCCTCGCGTTCATGGTGGCGCTGATCGGCGTGGTCGACCTGGGTCTGGCCAAGTTGGTGCTGCTGGTGTTCGGCTAGCACGCGGCTTGCAGGAACAAACGTTTACATCCAAGAGAGGACTGACAACCGTGACCAGCTTCGAGGGCAATGCGCCCGCGGGTGAGTCGGTGGACGTGATCGCTGACGAGACCGCACCCGAAGCCGCTGAAGTCATCGCTCCGGGGGCGGCCGAGCCCGAGGAGGAGCTGGACCCCGCGGCCGCGCTCAAGAAGGACCTGCGCAGCAGGCCCGGCGACTGGTATGTCATACACTCCTACGCCGGTTACGAGAACAAGGTGAAAGCCAACCTCGAGACCCGCGTCCAGAACCTCGACGTCGGCGACTACATCTTCCAGGTGGAAGTCCCCACCGAAGAGGTCACCGAGATCAAGAACGGACAGCGCAAGCTGGTCAACCGCAAGGTGCTGCCCGGCTACATCCTGGTGCGCATGGATCTGACCGACGACTCGTGGTCGGCGGTGCGCAACACCCCGGGTGTGACGGGGTTCGTCGGAGCCACCTCGCGCCCCACCGCACTGTCGCTCGACGACGTCGTGAAGTTCCTGCTACCGCAGGGCGCTGCGAAGAAGGCGGCAAAGGCCACCGCCGCGGCGGCTGCGGGTGCCTCATCGGAGGCCAGCTTCGAACGCCCCGAGATCCTGGTCGACTACGAGGTCGGCGAGTCGGTCACCGTGATGGACGGTCCATTCGCCACGCTGCCGGCGTCGATCAGTGAGGTCAACGCCGAACAGCACAAGCTCAAGGTGCTGGTGTCCATCTTCGGCCGCGAAACACCGGTCGAACTGACCTTCAACCAGGTCGCCAAGATTTAGCCGAGCTCCTCGGCGAGTAACCGGGCGTGAGCCCGCCAGAAAGGAAAGCAACACCCATGGCCCCGAAGAAGAAAAAGGTCGTCGGGCTGATCAAGCTGCAGATCCAGGCCGGCCAGGCCAACCCCGCCCCACCGGTCGGGCCTGCGCTCGGCCAGCATGGCGTCAACATCATGGAGTTCTGCAAGGCGTACAACGCGGCGACGGAGTC
>CAYLWH010000049.1:0-26687 GCA_964387245.1 uncultured Mycobacterium sp. | reverse complement strand
CAACGTCATCCCCGTCGAGATCACCGTCTACGAGGACCGCAGCTTCACCTTCGCCCTGAAGACCCCCCCTGCCGCCAGGCTGCTGCTCAAGGCCGCCGGCGTGCCGAAGGGATCCGGCGAGCCGCACAAGACCAAGGTCGCCAAGGTCAGCTGGGATCAGGTGCGCGAGATCGCCGAGACCAAGAAGGAAGATCTCAACGCCAACGACATCGACGCGGCCGCGAAGATCATCGCCGGCACCGCTCGGTCGATGGGCATCACCGTCGAATAGGGTCGAATAGGACGTCGAGATAGAACTGACGCAGAGGTTGTTCGAGTGACCAACTGCGTGGCGTCTATCTCAACGACAGAACCCGTGGGAGGGCCCGCTTCGGCCCGTCAACCACGACTCCAAAGCAACAGATTGGAAGATCATTGAGCAAGAACAGCAAGGCGTACCGGGAAGCCGCCGAGAAGGTCGACAAGACCAAGCTCTACTCCCCGCTGGAGGCCGCGAAGCTGGCCAAGGAGACCGCCTCCAGGAAGCAGGACGCCACCGTCGAGGTCGCGATCCGGCTGGGCGTAGACCCCCGCAAGGCCGACCAGATGGTCCGCGGCACGGTGAACCTGCCCAATGGCACCGGCAAGACCGCCCGTGTCGCGGTGTTCGCCGTGGGTGAGAAGGCTGAAGCCGCGGTGGCCGCCGGCGCCGATGTGGTCGGCAGCGACGACCTGATCGAGAAGATCCAGGGCGGTTTTCTGGATTTCGACGCCGCGATCGCCACACCGGATCAGATGGCCAAGGTCGGCCGGATCGCCCGTGTGCTGGGTCCGCGCGGCCTGATGCCGAACCCGAAGACCGGCACCGTCACCCCGGATGTGGCCAAGGCCATTTCCGACATCAAGGGCGGCAAGATCAACTTCCGCGTCGACAAGCAGGCCAACCTGCACTTCGTGATCGGGAAGGCGTCGTTCGACGAGGCCAAGCTGGCCGAGAACTACGGCGCCGCACTCGATGAGATCTTGCGGGCCAAGCCGTCCTCATCGAAGGGCCGGTACCTCAAGAAGATCACCGTGTCGACGACCACGGGTCCGGGCATCCCGGTCGACCCGGCCGTGACGCGCCACTTCACCGAGGAGTAGGACTACGCGGCCGCGGCGTCCGGCTTCAGGTAGGTGACCAGGCTGACGTCGATGCTCTCGTCGATGAAGTAATACTGGCAGCCGGTCAGATACTTCATGTACCGGTTGTAGGTCTCTTCGTCGGTCGCCGCGATCGCCGCATCTTTGTTGGCTTCCAGGCGGCTGGCCCAGAGGCCGAGCGTCTTTATGTAGTGATTGCGCAGCGACATCGGCTCGGGTACCACGAAGCCTGCCTTCTCGCCGTGCTCGACCATCATGTCGGTCGTCGGGATGCGACCGCCTGGGAAGATCTCGGTGAGCATGAACTTGATGAACCGGGCCATCTCGAAGCTCAGCTTCTTCCCCCGCCCGAGCAAACTGATGGGGTGGTAGCCGACGCTGCTCTGGATCGTCATCCGGCCGTCGGCGGGCAGGATGTCGAAGCAGTTCTTGAAGAAGTCGTCGTAGCGCTCGAAGCCGAAGTGCTCGAAGGCCTCTATCGAGACGATCCGGTCGACCGGCTCGTGGAACTGCTCCCAGCCCTGCAGCCGGACGTCGAAAGTTCGTCCGTTGTCGATCTTCTCCAGCAACTGGTTGCAGTACGCCTGCTGGTTTCTGCTCAGCGTCAGGCCGATGACGTTGACGTCGTACGCGTCCATCGCCCGCTGCAAAGTCAGGCCCCAGCCACAGCCGATCTCCAGCAGGGTCATCCCGGGCTTGAGGTCGAGCCGGTCGAGGTGCTGGTCGACGTTTGCGATCTGCGCTTCGGAGAGAGTGGCGTTGGGTCCGGTGAAGAACGCACAGCTGTACTTGCGCGTGGAATCCTGGAAAACGCCGAAGAAGTCGTCGGACAGGTCGTAGTGCGCCTGGATGTCCTCGAAGTGCGGACGCATCTCCTCGGTGTCAGCCATGGTCATTACTGCCCTTTCCGGTGGTATCACCCTGATGTGACTAGGCACCATACCTGTTTGCCGTCTTTATGCTAGAGCGTCGGCCAGGCGTTCACGCATTGCGGCGCGGACCGTAAAACCGGACTCATACCTCGTGTGCGAACCGGCTCCAGCCGAACCAGGCCGACTGGTTCCGCGACCGATGCGGTTGTGTCGAACCTTACGGGACCGGGGCTCATGAGGCCGGGTCCATCGCGCGGGCGTGTCCGTCGGCGAACGTCTTCTCGAGCTCGGCGATGATCTGGTCCCACAGCTGTTCGGGCAGCTCATGCCCCATGCCGGGGAACAGAACCAGACGGGCCCCGCGGATCGACTGCGCGATCGCCCGGCCGCCGGCCGGCCGCATCAACTTGTCTGCCAGGCCGTGGATAACCACGGTGGGCGCGTTGACCCGGCGGTTGTAGCGGCGCAGACTGCCGCTGCCCAGGATGGCGCCGAACTGACGGGCCATGCCGACCGGGTAGTAGCTGCGGTCATAGGCTTCGGCCGCGTCCATGCGAATCCGTTCCTCGGGGGCCGGGTAGGCCGGGCTGCCGATGATCCGGGTTACCCGCACGGCGTTGTCGATGATCACCTCGCGCGGCGAGCCGGGCTTGGGACCCTTGATGATGGAGAACAGTGCGCGGGGCGCCGGTGGCGGCAGCGCGGCCCGGTTGTTGCTGGAGAAGATCACGCCCAACGAGGTCGTCCGGGCGGCATGGCGGGCGGCGAAGACCTGCGCGATCATCCCGCCCATCGATGCGCCCACCACGTGCGCGCGGTCTATTCCGAGGTGATCGAGCACCGCGACGGCGTCGGCGGCCATGTCTTCGAGTGTGTAGACCGCCGGGCTGGGCAGGCCCAGAAACGAACGCGCCATGGCCGGGTATTGGGAGCCTCCCGACCGGCGGCCGTCGAGCTTGCTGGACAGGCCAACATCGCGGTTGTCGTATCGGATGACACGCAGCCCGCGATTGACCAGCTTTTCGCAGAAGCCGTCGCGCCACAACAACAATTGCGCACCCAAACCCATGATCAGCAGGACGGCGGGATCGCTGGCGTCGCCGATGTCCTCGTAGTAGATGTCCAGCTCACCCGACCGGGCGAGGCCACCGCGAACCTCCACTAGTCTTCGGTCCTTTCGTCGGCGTCGGTCTTGTCGTCTAGATCGTCGCGGTGGTCACGGCTGACCTCGACCATGAAATTGGCGAAGTAACCGGAGAACTGTGGATCGGCCATCATCTGCCACTTGGGCGCCAGCAATTTCATATACCGCTCGACGTAGAGGAACTGCTTGCCGATCAACACCAACTCGCGCGGCAGTTTGACGTCGTAGGCGTCGGCCAGTTTGGACAGCTGCTTACCGATGTCGGCGTACGACATGTCGCCGAGGGTCTTCATGGTCAGCGGCTGTGCGAAAGCCTCGAGATCCTTCGCGGCCTGCGCTTCGGGCCTGACCGTACCGACGGCGCCGAGCAGCACGACGATCTTGCCGGCGGTCGCGTGGTCCTTCTTGACCAGCAGCGCGTAGATCAGCTCGCGCAGCAGCCAGCGGGTGCGCGGGTCGATGCGGCCCATGATGCCGAAGTCCAGGAAGACGATGCGGCCCGCATCGTCGACCAGCAGGTTGCCGGCGTGCAGGTCGCCGTGGAACAGCCCGTGCCGCAGCCCGCCCTCGAAGGTGGCGAACAGCAGCGCCTTGACCAGTTCGGTGCCGTCGAACCCCCGCTTGCGGATTGCGGCGACGTCGTCGATGCGCACGCCGTGAACGCGCTCCATGGTCAGCACCCGTTCGCCGGTGAGGTCCCAATGCACATTCGGCACCTTGATGTTCTTGCCCAGTGGCGAGCCGTGCAGACCGCTGACCCAGGCCTCCATCGACTGCGCCTCGATGCGAAAGTCGAGTTCCTCGGCGAGGTTGTCCGAGAAGTCGGCGACGACGTCCTGGGCGGACAACCGCCGGCCGAGTTTGGCGAATTCGACGACCTGGGCGAACCGCTTGAGGATTTGCAGGTCCGCGGCAACCCGCCGGCGGATGCCCGGACGCTGGATCTTGACGACGACGTCCTCGCCGGTGTGCAGGGTCGCGTAATGCACCTGGGCGATCGACGCGGACGCGAACGGCTGTTCTTCGAAGTGCTTGAACGACTTGGCGGGCTCGTCGCCGAGTTCCTGTCGCAACAGCTTGTGCACTTCTGCGGTGTCGGCGGGCGGCACCGAGTCGAGCAGGCCCCGAAACTCGCGCGACATCGATTCGCCGAACGCTCCCGGGCTCGACGCGATGATCTGGCCGAATTTGACGTAGGTGGGACCAAGGTCGGAGAAGGTCTGCGGGATCTCCTTGATGACCTTCATCTGCCAGGCGCCGCGGGCGGGCAGCTTGGTGGCGACGCGGGCCGCGGTCCGGGTGAGCTGCCAACCTGTGGTGCCGATGCGGATCGCCTCGAACGGGATCGGAACCCGGTCGAGCTTGGCGACCTCACGGTGCTTGGTCGAACTCATTGTTGTAGTGTGCCAAACTTCGCCTGCCTCACCAATTTGCCGCCACCACGCCGTACCCGAGCACGAACCGGCGACCTGCGGGGTCGGACACCGGGTCTGCGCACCCGAACCACCGTCGGCGTGGCGATCGCGTTCGCGTGGCGGGCCCGGGCCTGTGCGCTCACGCAACGGAAGTTGCAACGTGCACAACTGGCGTTACGCCACCGGAACCGATGCCGGGATTGTCCACCTCGTAGCGACAACGCGCGACACGGCGGGACGACGCTCAGGCTCCGGACAGCGTCGTCCATGACCCGACCATCGCACCCGGATACCGAAGGCTGAAGGCGTCGCTCATTGTCGCTACGAGGTGGCCAAATCCGACTCCGCTTCCCGCGCCGTGACCGAAGTGACTGCTGTGACTTGCATGCCGGCGACCACGGTTCCCGCATCTGCGCACGTCGGCGACGGGGGCGTGGCTGACATGGTCGGTTCCGCTCCGGGGTGTGAGACATGCGTCCATCGGTCCGACCTTTCAGGCCGCGTCCAGTCTCGGATGCGTCTCAGCGTGCGCGCGGATGCCTCAGCGGCGTACGGAGCCGACTCGATGACGCATGCCATCGCAGACGCAGCAGCAGCAGCCTGCGATGTGCCTGCCAGCCGATTGACAGGGGATCGCGCCATGCGGATTCGATGTGGTTCTCGGTCACAATATTTCCACTCTGACACAAGATCGTGGTGTCGGCATCCGAGGCCGACTACGTCACACCTGAACTGTTGTCGAACAGTGACTGATCGGTGAGCCGGCGCCCGCCGAGGCCCACACGTGATTCATGTTTTTCCAGCGGCGATGACATCGGTGATCAGCGGAACGCCCGGCCGATAGGCGAGGTGGATGTACGACGGGGCGTCGAGCAACACGAAGTCGGCCCGCTTGCCGACCGACAGCGCTCCGACGTCATCCCGGCGCAGGGCCGCAGCGCCTCCGGCGGTTGCGGACCACAGCGCCTGGGCGGGGGTGAAGTTCATCTCGCGCACCGCGACGGCAATGCAGAACGCCATGCTGGTGGTGTAGGAACTACCCGGGTTGCAGTCGGTGGCCAGCGCGACGGTGACTCCGGCGTCGAGAAACCGGCGCGCATCGGGATAGGTGGCGCGGGTGGAGAACTCCGCACCGGGCAGCAGGGTCGCGACGGTGGTTCCGGCCGCAGCTGCCAGCGCTTCGATGTCGCGGTCGCCGGCGTAGGTGCAGTGGTCGACCGACGCCGCGCCGAGCTCGACGCCCAGCCGGATCCCGCCACCGGGACCCAGCTGCCCGGCGTGTAGTCGAGGAGTCAGGCCCGCCGCGATCCCCGCCTCGAGGATCGCTCGTGTCTCGTCGACGTCGAAAGCACTGTGCTCGCAGAACACATCGATCCAGCGCGCATGCGGGCGACAGGCGGCGAGCATGTCCCCGGACACCAGCCGGACATAGCCGTCGCGATCGTCGCGGTATTCGGCCGGCACCACATGCGCACCGAGGAAGGTCGTCTCCCCGGTGAACCCGGCGGCCACCCGCAACGACCGCGCCTCATCCGGGACGGACAGCCCGTAGCCGCTCTTGATCTCGAAGGTGGTGACGCCGCCACGTCTCAGCTCGCCGGTGAGCCGGGCGACATTGGCGGTCAGTTGAGCGTCGGTGGCCGAACGGGTGGCGGACACCGTCGTCGCGATACCGCCTCCGTCGTAGGCGTCGCCGGCCATCCGCGCCGCGAACTCCGCGCAGCGGTCGCCGGCGAACACCAGGTGAGCATGGCTGTCGACGAATCCGGGAATGACCGCACCGCCGCCGAGGTCGACGTGGTCGTCGGCATCCGGGGCCTGCGCCCGCGGTCCGACCCAGGCGATGCGACCGTCGTCGACCACGATGGCGGCGTCGGTGAGGAGCCCGAGCGGTGAACCGTCGCCGACGGTCACGTCGTTGGTGACCAGTTCGCCGATCCCGGCGTAGACGGTGCTCACTGGTCCTCCATCACGTCCGCGATGGCCGCGGCCAATACCCGGCCGGTGTCCGGAATGTCGACGTGGATGCCGTCGATCACCACGGGTCGGCCGTCGATTACCACATCGGTGACATCTGCTGCGGTGCAGGCGAATACCGCGTTTTCGACGGTCGCACCGCCGCCGGCGGTACGGATCGACTCGATGTCGAGGGCCACCAGGTCGGCCCGCGCCCCGACCCGCAGTGCGCCCGCATCAGCCCACCCGAGGGCACAGTGGCCGTCTGCGGTGGCGGCCTCCAGCAGCCGGCCGGCGGGCAGTACGCCGCGTTCGCGACGGATCAGCCGTTCATCGAGCTCGACGGCGCGCGCCTCCTCGAAAAGGTCGACGACGGCATGGCTGTCGGACCCCAGGCTGAACGCGCCCGGCCCCAGGATCAGCGCCGGGGCTGGTCCGACGCCGTCGCCGAGGTCGCGTTCGGTGGTGGGGCAGAAGCACACACCGGTCGCGGTGTCGGCGAGGTCGGCGATGTCCCGGTCGGTGAGATGGGTGGCGTGCACAGCGGTGGTGCGTTCGCCGAGCACGCCGTTTTCGCGCAGCAGGGCTGTCGGGGTGCAGCCGTGCACGGCCAGGCAGTCGTCCACCTCTGCGGTCTGCTCGGAGGAGTGGACGTGCAGCGGCGCACGCCGGGCCTCGGCCCAGTCCACGACGGCGCGCATCTGGGGCACGGGTACGGCACGTACGGAATGGATCGCGGCCCCGGCCAACACGCGCTCGGGAGTCTTCAGGGCGTCGACACGTTCGGCCCAGCCGTCGCCGTCTCCGTCGCCGAAGCGCCGTTGCGGCCCCTCGGCAAGGGGTCTGCCGTCGACGCCGGAACTCAGGTAACAGGTGTCCAGCAGAGTCAGCCGGAGACCGGCTTCGGCTGCCGCGTCGATCAGGGCGTGGCCCATGGCGTTTGGATCCGAATAGCGCCGGCCACCCGAATCGTGGTGCAGGTAGTGGAATTCGCCGACGGCGGTGATGCCGGCGAGCGTCATCTCCGCGTATACGGCACGGGCGAGGTCTCGGTACGAGTCGGGTGTGAGCCGCCCGGCCGCCGCGTACATCAGCTTGCGCCACGTCCAGAACGAGCCGCGGTCGCGCTGGGTTCGCGATCGCAACGCCCGGTGAAAGGCATGCGAATGGGCGTTGGCCAGGCCCGGAATCACCAGCCCGCGCAGCGTTTTACCGGTTTGCGGGCTGTTCGGCCGGACAGCGGTGATTATGCCGTCGACGGCGGTCACCGAAACGGCGCCGGCGACCGTACTCCCGCCCAGCCAGGCGTGCTCGCACCACCAGGTTCCGTTCACTGCACGGCCCAGTCCTTCATGACCGTCGCCAGGGCCCGTGCGCCGAGTCGGCAGTCGGCGAGGTCAGCGTGCTCGTCGGGGGAGTGCGAGATTCCGGTCGGATTGCGCACGAACAACATCGCGGTGGGCACCTTCGTCGACAGGATTCCGGCGTCGTGCCCGGCGGCGGTCGGCAGTACCGGCACCGCGCCGAACTCCCCGGCCAGTGCACGCTGAATCCGCACTCGCGGCGCGTCGGGGAAAAGCACAGCGGGGGAGAGGGATTCGGTATCAACGGTGACCGAGGTGCGGTCGGCCCCGGCGTTGCGGGCGGCGTCGGCGCCGATCTGCTCGACGAGTGCGTTCAACACCGTCTCATCGGCTGCCCGGGCGTCCAGCCAGGCCTCGACACGCGATGGAATGGCGTTGGCGCCGTTCGGGGTGACCCGAACCTTGCCGAAAGTCGCGACCGCGTCCTGGGCACTGGCGCGGGCGCGGGCGTCGCGCACCGAGCCGGCGAACGTCAGCATCGGGTCGCGGCGGTCGACCAGGCGGGTGGAGCCTGCGTGGTTGGCCTGCCCGCGGAAGGTGAAGCGCCAGCGGCCGTGCGGCCAGATGGCCGACGCGACGGCGACCGGCTCGCCCAGCGGATCGAGCGCCCGGCCCTGCTCGACATGCAGTTCGACGTAGACGCCCACCCGGTCGACCAGATTGGGGTCTGCGCCGACGTGCGCGGGGTTGCGGCCGGCCTTGGTGAGCGCCTCGGCAAGCGTGGTGCCGTCGGCATCGCGCAGCCCCAGCGCCCGCCCCGGATGCAGTGCGCCGGTGGACAATTGCGATCCGGCACAGGCTACCCCGAACCGGGCGCCCTCCTCGTCGGAGAACGCCGCCACGGCGACCGGAATGCGGGGTTCGACGCCCTCGGTCCGCAGCAGATCGATCGCGCTGAACGCCGACACGATGCCCAGCGGCCCGTCGAACGCACCGCCGTCCGGCACCGAGTCCAGATGTGACCCGGTGACGAACGCATTGCGTGGATCACCCGTGAGGCCGGGCGGCATCCACCACGCCCACAGGTTGCCGTTGCGATCCTCCTCGACCGACATGCCGCGCTGCAGTGCTTGCGCGGCGAACCACTCGCGCAGAGTGAGATCGACTGGAGTCCAAGCGAACCGGTGATAGCCGCCCGATACCCGGTCCCGTCCGACATCGAGGATCGAGGTCCACAGGCTGTCGAAGCTCACCGGTGTTCCTGCATGGGGATACGCACCCCGCGCTCGGCGGCAACCTTCGCGGCGTGTTCGTAGCCGGCGTCGACATGGCGGATCACGCCCATGCCGGGATCGTTGGTCAGCACGCGTTCGAGTTTCTCGGCGGCCAACGCGGTGCCGTCGGCGACGGTCACCTGCCCGGCGTGGATCGAACGGCCCATCCCGACGCCGCCGCCCTGGTGGATGGACACCCAGGAGGCGCCGGATGCGGTGTTCACCAGCGCATTCAACAGCGGCCAGTCGGCGATCGCGTCGGAACCGTCTGCCATCGCCTCGGTTTCGCGGTACGGCGAGGCCACCGATCCGGAGTCCAGGTGATCGCGCCCGATGACGATGGGTGCCGAGACCTCGCCGTTGGCCACCATCTCGTTGAACCGCAGACCGGCCCGGTGCCGTTCGCCGTAGCCCAGCCAGCAGATCCGGGCCGGCAAACCCTGGTAGGCGACCTTCTCCTGCGCCATCGTGATCCAGCGCCGTAGGTGCTCGTTGTCCGGAAACAATTCCAGCACAGCACGATCGGTGGCCTCGATGTCGGCCGGGTCACCGGACAGGGCGGCCCACCGGAACGGGCCGAGACCCTCCTCGAACTGCGGCCGGATGTAGGCAGGCACGAAGCCGGGGAAATCAAAGGCGCGCGCGTACCCCGCCTTGCGGGCCTCGTCACGGATGGAGTTCCCGTAGTCGAACACCTCCGCGCCGGCGTCGGCAAAACCGACCATGGCCGCGACATGCCGGGCCATCGACGCCTCGGCCTGCTCGGTGAAGTACGCCGGGTCCTTGTCGGCGAGCTTCTTCATGTCCTCGAACGCGACGCCGATCGGCAGGTAGCTCAGCGGGTCGTGGGCCGAGGTCTGGTCGGTGACGATGTCGATGGGTGCATTGCGGTCCAGCAGTTCGGGAAACACCTCTGCGGCATTGCCGAGCAGCCCGATCGACAACGGGCGCTTGGCATCCCGCGCCTCGGTGGCCTTGGCGAGCGCGTCGTCG
Source organism: uncultured Mycobacterium sp. (assembly GCA_964387245.1). Taxonomy (GTDB): domain Bacteria; phylum Actinomycetota; class Actinomycetes; order Mycobacteriales; family Mycobacteriaceae; genus Mycobacterium. Next base: position 16,607 of record CAYLWH010000049.1, on the reverse strand, counting down.
ACGTCGGTGGCAGTCACGTCGAGATAACGCTGTTCGATGCGGCGGTCGATACGGGTCTGGTCGCAGTCCACGCAGATCGCAACGCCGTCGTTCATGGTCACCGCCAGCGGTTGGGCGCCGCCCATGCCGCCCAGTCCCGCGGTCAGGGTGATGGTGCCTGCCAGGGTGCCGGCGAAGCGCTTGCGGGCCACCGCGCCGAAGGTCTCGAAGGTGCCCTGCAGTATGCCCTGGGTGCCGATGTAGATCCACGAACCCGCGGTCATCTGGCCGTACATCATCAATCCGGCCGCTTCGAGTTCGCGGAACTTCTCCCAATTCGCCCAGTCGCCGACCAGATTCGAGTTCGCGATCAGCACCCGGGGCGACCACACGTGGGTACGGAACACCCCGACCGGTTTCCCGGACTGCACCAGCATGGTCTCGTCGTCCTCCAGGTCGCGCAGGGTCGCGATGATCGCGTCGAATGCCTCCCAGTTGCGGGCGGCCCGGCCGGTGCCGCCATAGACCACCAGTTCCTCGGGATGCTCGGCGACCTCGGGGTCGAGGTTGTTCATCAGCATCCGCAGCGCGGCTTCCTGCTGCCAACCCTTACAGCTGATCTCGGTGCCCCGTGGTGCCCGGACGGTGCGAGCTTGCGTCGTGTTACCCATGCCAACCAGCACACCCGACCGGCGACCATTGCCAAAGGGACTTTCCGGCGCTATTGTCTCGTATCCGAGACTTCGTCGGTGCAACGGACGCAGAGGAGCCGCGTGTCGAGTACCTCGCCGGCGGTGAGCCGGGCGCTGGATCTCCTGCTGTACCTAGCCGGCAAGTCCGGACCGGTGACCGGGGCCGCCATTGCCCGTGATCTGGGGATCCCGCGGTCATCGACCTACCATCTGCTCGATGTGCTGATCGCCAGGGGCTTCGTGGTGCACTTCCCGGACCGGCGGACCTACGGGCTCGGCATGGCGGCGTTCGAGGTCGGTTCGGCCTACCTGCGGCACGAACCGCTGGAGATGCTCGCACGCCCGGTGTTGGCCCGGCTGGTGGCCCGGGTCGGCGAGACCGCGCACCTGGGCGTGCTGCACGGCGCCGAGACGCTCTACCTGCTCAAGGAGCAGTCCCCGGCGTCGCGCATCCCGGTCACTCTGGTCACCGACGTCGGGGTCCGGCTGCCGGCGCACCTGACCGCCAGCGGCCGGTCGATCCTGGCGCATCTGCCCGCCGCGCAGGTGCGCGCGCTGTTCCCCTCGGCCCGCGGTTTCGTCGACCGGACCGGCCGGGGCCCCGCGACCCTGCCGGCGCTGCGCCGGGTGCTGGCCGCCGAACGACGGCAGCGGTGGGCCGAGGAGATCGGCCTGATCACCGACGGGCTGCAGTCGGTGGCGTGCTGTGCGTTCGACCATTCCGGGCGACCGAGCGCTGCGATCAGCGTGACGTGGCGCCAGGACCATGCCCGGATGCCCAAACCCGACCTGGTGCGGGCGGTTCGGTCCGCGGCCCAGCAGCTGACCTGGGCGCTGTCGGGTCGTGCGCCGCAGGGCTGGTTCTCCGGCGAGGTGGTCTGAGATCCGAGACACTATCGGGGGTGGGCGCCGCCGCCGGAGATCGGCACCGTTCTAACGTCACGGCATGACAGTCATCGTGGGGATCGGCCCGGTCAGTTTCGACGACGTCGTCGCGGTGGCTCGCGGGGGCGCCGCGGTCGAGATCGCCCAGGACGCGCTCGCCGCGATCGAAGAGAGTCGCACCCACATCGAGGCGTTGGCCGCCGAGCCCACCCCGGTCTACGGGGTCTCCACCGGTTTCGGCGCCCTGGCCACCCGACACATTCCCAAGGACATGCGTAAGCAGTTGCAGCGCAGCCTGATCCGCTCGCACGCCGCGGGCTCGGGGCCAGAGGTGGAGCGTGAGGTCATTCGCGCGATGATGCTCCTGCGGCTCTCCACGCTGACCACCGGGCGCACCGGTGTGCGCCGCGAAACCGCACAGGCCTACGCCGCCCTGCTGTCGAACGGCCTCACGCCCGTCGTGTACGAGTACGGCAGCCTCGGCTGCTCCGGTGATCTGGCGCCGCTGGCGCACGTGGCGCTGGCGGTCATGGGGGAGGGGCGGGTTCGAACCGCCGACGGTGAGTTGGTGCGGACATCGGACGCCCTGCGCCGGTGCGGGCTGGTGCCGGTCACCTTCGCTGAGAAGGAGGGCCTGGCACTGATCAACGGCACCGACGGCATGCTCGGCCACCTGGTTCTCGCGCTGACCGATCTGGACGACCTGTTCCGGCTGGCCGATATCGCCGCAGCGATGAGCGTGGAGGGGCAACTCGGCACCGACCGGGTGTTCGCCGCCGACCTTCAGGACCTGCGCCCGCATCCCGGGCAAGCGGCGTCCGCGGCGAACATCCGCCGACTGCTGGCGGATTCGGCGATCGTCGCCAGCCATCGCACGCCGGACTGCACCCGGGTGCAGGACGCCTACTCGCTGCGCTGCTCGCCGCAGGTGGCCGGCGCGGCCCGTGACACCGCCGCGCACGCGCGGGTGGTTGCCATGCGCGAATTGGCCAGTGTCATCGACAACCCCGTCGTCACCCCGGACGGCCGGGTGGAGTCCAACGGCAATTTCCACGGCGCCCCGGTCGCCCATGTGCTCGACTTCCTGGCCATCGTGGTCGCCGACCTGGCCGGTATCAGCGAGCGGCGCACCGACCGGTTCCTGGACGTGGCGCGCAACCACGGGCTCAACGCGTTCCTGGCACACGACCCCGGCGTCGACAGCGGCCACATGATCGCCCAGTACACGCAGGCCGGAATCGTCTCGGAACTCAAGCGGCTGGCGATGCCGGCCAGTGTGGACTCGATCCCGTCGTCGGCGATGCAGGAGGACCACGTGTCGATGGGGTGGTCGGCGGCGCGCAAGCTGCGGCGCGCCGTCGACGGGCTGATCCGGGTGCTGGCGATCGAGGTGCTCACCGCCGCCCGCGGCATCGACCTGCGATCCCCGTTGACCCCGGCGCCGGGAACCGGGGCGGCGGTGCGCCTGTTGCGCGCGCACGTCGAAGGCCCCGGCCCGGACCGCTACCTGGCCCCCGAGATCGAGGCCGCCGTCGAGCTGGCGCGCTCGGGAGCCATCGTGACGGCCGTGCAGGAGGCCGTCGGCCCGCTGGACTGAGCGTGTCCCCGCATCGAGCGTGCGCAGATCCGCGGATTCGCCCGGCGTGTCGGTCGGGGACGCGCACGCCCGCGGGGAGAAGGTTGAGGAATGCCGGTGTCGGTGGTGTCGGTGGAGTCGACCGAACTGTTCGTCGGGCCGACCGGTGCGCCATTGCAGATCGTTCGGGTCGTTTACGCCGACGCCCCGGTGGCTACGACTGTTCGCACGACCGTTCGGATCGAGGGCGCTGGGCTGGCTGGGAGCGCGGACATCGCGGCAGGGGACGGCATCGCCGAAGTCCCGGTGACGGTGGCAGACCCCCGGCCCGGCCGGCAGCGGGCGGCGGTCGCCCGCGTCGGCGACGAGCGGGTGGACTTCACCTTCACCGACGCCGAACCCGGCTGGACCATGTTCATGGTCAGCCACTTCCACTACGACCCGGTGTGGTGGAACACCCAGGCCGCATATACCAGCGAGTGGACCGAGGATCCGCCCGGCCGGGCCCGGCAGACCAATGGCTTCGAACTCGTCGCCGCCCACCTCGAGATGGCCCGCCGTGACCCCGACTACAAGTTCGTGCTCGCCGAGGTCGACTACCTCAAGCCGTACTGGGACACCCATCCCGAGGATCGCGCCGATCTGCGCCGGTTGGTCGCGCAGGGGCGCGTCGAGATCATGGGGGGAACCTACAACGAACCCAACACCAACCTCACCGGTCCGGAGACTGCGATTCGGAACCTCGTGCACGGCATCGGGTTTCAGCGTCATGTGATGGGCTGCGATCCGGCCACGGCCTGGCAGCTCGACGTGTTCGGGCACGATCCCCAGTTCCCGGGCATGGCCGCGGACGCCGGCCTGACGTCGAGTTCGTGGGCCCGCGGTCCGCACCATCAGTGGGGGCCGATGGCGGGTGACGGCGCTCCGGAGCGGATGCAGTTCGCCAGCGAGTTCGAGTGGATCGCGCCGTCGGGGGTCGGCCTGCTGACCCATTACATGCCGGCGCACTATTCGGCGGGCTGGTGGATGGACTCCGCGGCGACCCTGGCCGAAGCCGAGGCCGCCACCCTGCAACTGTTCACCGGCCTGAAGAAGGTGACCGCCACCCGAAACGTTCTGCTGCCGGTCGGCACCGACTACACGCCGCCGAACAAGTGGGTGACCGAGATCCACCGCGACTGGGTCGCCCGCTACACCTGGCCGCGGTTCGTCTGCGCGCTGCCGCGGGAGTTCTTCGCTGCGGTGCGTGCGGAATTGGACGCACGAGGGGTGCGGCCGTCACCGCAGACCCGCGACATGAACCCGATCTACACCGGTAAGGATGTGTCGTTCATCGACACCAAACAGGCCAATCGGGCCGCCGAGGCCGCGGTTGTGGACGCCGAGAAGTTCGCGACGTTCGCGCACCTGCTGGCGGGTGCGCGATATCCGGAGCCTGCGTTCGCCAAGGCCTGGGTGCAGTTGGCCTACGGCGCCCATCACGACGCAATCACCGGATCGGAGTCCGATCAGGTCTACCTCGATCTGCTGACCGGCTGGCGTGACGCCTGGGAACTCGGCCGCACCGCCCGTGACAATGCACTCGCGGTGCTCGGGGAGGCCCTGGGCGGCGCCCCGATCATGGTGTGGAATCCGTTGGCGCACAATCGCACCGATATCATCACCGTTCGACTCGACGAGCCGGCGACCGGGGTGGTCGACGATGCCGGCAACGACCTGCCGGTCGTGGTCGAGCACGAGGGGCGCACGCTGACCTTTCTGGCCCGTGATGTGCCGTCGCTGGGATGGCGGGCTTACCGGGTCAGCACCGCGCCGCCCGCCCAGGGCTGGCAGCCGATCCCGGGGAGGCGGATCGGCAACGCGCACTACCGAATTCGCGTCGATCCCGACCGGGGTGGCGGGATCGACTCGCTGGTGCACGGCGGGCGGGAAGCGATTGCCGACGGCCGTGTGGCCAATGAGTTGGCGGCCTACGAGGAGTACTCGTCGCATCCGCAGGCGGGGGAGGGACCGTGGCATCTGCTGCCCAAGGGTCCCGTCGTCGGCTCATCGGAAGCGCCGGCGCAGGTGCAGGCGTACCGGTGCGCCATCGGCGAACGACTGGTGGTGCGCGGGCGCATCGACCCCGTGCTGGGCTACACGCAGACCCTGACCCTCTGGGATGGCGTCGACCGCATCGAATGCCGCACCACCATAGACGAATTCAGCGCCGAAGACAGATTGCTCCGGCTACGCTGGCCGACGCCGGTGCCCGGCGCGATGCCGGTCAGCGAAGTGGGTGACGCCGTGGTGGGCCGCGGATTCGCGCTCATCCACCAACCAGGATCGACGCAGTCCGTGGACACCGCGAACCATCCCTGGACCCTGGAGAATCCAGCCTACGGCTGGTTCGGGCTGTCGTCCGCGGCGCGGATTGCGCTCGGCGGCAAGGATGTTCGTGCTGTATCGGTGGCCGAGGTGGTGACGCCGGCCGAGTCGGAATCAGCGCCCCTGGCTCGCGAGTTGATGGTCGCGCTGGTCCGGGCCGGCGTGACGGCGACCAGTTCGGGCGCCGGCGGACCCCGCTACGGCCACCTGGACGTCGACTCCAATCTGCCCGATACCCGCATCGCGCTCGGTGGACCCGACCGCAACGCGTTCACCGCTGCTGTGCTGGCGGAGGCTGCCCCGGCCTACACCGAGGAATTGCGAGGGCAACTCGACAAGTTCGGTCAGGCAAGGGTTTTCATTCCGGCAGCGGTCCCACTGGCAGACGGATGGGTGCCCGACGCCGACTTGCGGGCCGTCCGCGCGCTACCGGTCCTCGTCATCGCCGGCGTCGACGACGAGATGCTGCGCGCCGCCGTGGGGGCGCTGGCCGACGACCTCGGTGACGCCGAGATCGACGTCGTTCAGCACGCGCCGACGGGCGATGCGCCGTTCGAGTCGCGCACCGTCGCCCTGCTCAACCGCGGCGTGCCCAGCTTCGCGGTGGAATCGGACGGAACACTGCACACGTCGCTCATGCGGTCCTGTACAGGCTGGCCGTCCGGGGTGTGGACCACCCATGATCGGCGCAGCGCCCCGGACGGTTCGAACTTTCAGCTGCAGCACTGGACTCACACCTTCGACTACGCGGTCGTCATCGACGAGGGCGACTGGCGGCAGGCGCGAATCCCCCTCCGCAGTGCAGATTTCGGACACCCGCTGCTGGCGGTCCGGGGCCGCGAACGGATGGCTCTGCCACCCTCGGGAGGTCTGTTGCGAATGGACACCGACGGAGTGCACCTGGACGCACTGAAGTTGTCCGGCAACCCCACCGCGGCGGGCAGTGCGGCCGGACCGGGAGTCGACGCGGTGCTGCGACTCGTCGAGACCTACGGCAGGGCCACCGAGGTCGCCGTCGAATCAGGTGTGGGCTCGCTACGCCCCACGGCCAAGACGGGCCTGCTCGAAGACGGCGCCCGTCCGGTCGGCACCTTGCGGCTGCACGGCTTCGAAATTGCCACGGTGACAGCGGAATTCGAATGCGACGAGCCTTTCGGCGGGTCCGGGGCCACCCTGGCTCCGGTCGGCGAGGCGGCCCAGCCGCTGTACGCCCGCTACTGGCTGCACAACCGGGGCCCGGCGCCGCTGGGGGGTCTTCCCGCCGTCGCCAGTCTGCATCCGCACCGCATCACCGTGGCGGAATCCGAACTGTCACTGCGGCTTACCGCGGCCAGCGACTGCACCGACCATCAGCTGTCTGGCCGGGTCGAGCTGGTGTGCCCGCCGGGTTGGTCGGCGACACCGGGGGACTTGCCTTTCGACCTCGACCCGGGTGGGCACCTGCAGGCCCACATCAGGGTGGCGATGCCCTCCGGCACGGCACCGGGCCGCTATCCGGTACGTGCCCAGCTGACCGTCGACACGGCGGGGGTGCCCGAAGCGTGGCGGCAGACCGTCGAGGACGTCTGCCTGATCACCGTCGGCGATCCCACGGCCGAAATCCTTCGCCTCGACGACGGACTCTGCGACGTGGTGGTCGGCGCGGGTGAGATCGGCCGGCTCTCGGTGACGATCGGCACCGACGTCCGCGCGGATCTGGCTCTTGAAGCGCACCTGATCAGCCCGTGGGGTACCTGGGAGTGGGTCGGTCCCGCCGCGGTGGGTGCCGTCCTACCCGCCGGGGGGCAGGTCCGGTTGGATTTCGACGTGACCCCGCCGCCGGGTACCGCGCCAGGGCAGTGGTGGGCTCTGGTTCGGGTGGCCGCCGCCGGGCAGTTGCTCTACACCCCGGCCGTGCGGGTGGTGGTTCGGTGACCACGTTCGCGGCCCATGTCGCCGGACGCCCGGTGCCGGTGGCCGAGGTCGACGATCGCGAGGCCCGGTTGCGTGCCGCTGCTCCGGCGTCGATGCCGTTGGCGGGCACCCGCGAGGGCCGCCAGTTGCGGCGCTGGCTGACCCAGTTGATCGTGACCGAACGGGTGGTGATAGCAGAAGCCGACAGACTCGGCGTCTCGGCGGCCGGCGCACCCGGCGTCGAGCAGGTGCTGCCGAGTGTCGCCGCGCGCCTGGAGATCGGCAGTGTGACCGCGGCCGTGCTGGGCGATCCCCTGGCGCGAGCGCTGTTCGCCTACGTCACAGCCGACGTGGTGGTGAGCGACGACGAGGTCGCCGGCTACCACGCCCGCAACCCGCTGCGCTTCGCTGCCGGCGTGACCGGCGCTCGGGGCTGGCACCATCCGGGGCCGCCCCCGTCATTGCAACAGGTGCGCCCCGCGATCACCGAGCACCTGCTCGCGGCCGCCCGGTGCCGAGCCTTCCGGAACTGGCTCGACGCCCGCCGTGCCGATCTCGTCCGTCTCGCACCCGGCTACGAACACCCCGGCGACCCCCGCCAGCCCGACAACACCCATCGGCACTGATGACTGAATTGACGCTTGCTCTCGACATCGGCGGCACCAAGATCGCCGCCGGTCTCGTCGATGCCGACGGTGCTCTCGTCGCCGCCGAACAGCGGCCGAACCCGCGCGGCGACGACGCCGAGGCGGTGTGGCAGGTCGTCGACGACCTGATCGACCGGATGACGGCCGGCCATCGGGTCCGCGGCGTGGGCATCGCCTCAGCCGGGCCCGTGCACCTGCCGACCGGAACCGTCAGCCCGATCAACCTCACGGCCTGGCGCGACTTCCCGATCCGGGACCGCGTCGCTGCCGCCCGGCCCGGCCTGCCGGTGCGCCTGGGCGGTGACGGGGTGTGCATGGCGCTCGGCGAGCACTGGCGCGGGGCGGGTCGCGGCTCAGCGTTCCTGCTCGGCATGGTGGTGTCGACGGGCGTGGGCGGCGGCCTGGTGTTCGACGGGGCGCCGTACGACGGCCGGACCGGCAACGCCGGGCACGTGGGCCACGTGATCGTCGAAACCGACGGTCCACCGTGCACGTGTGGTGGGCACGGCTGCGTGGAGGCGATCGCCGGCGGTCCGCGGATGGCGCAGTGGGCGCGCGAACAGGGGTGGGACGCGCCGCCGGAGGCCAACGCGAAGGAGTTGGGGGCGGCGGCGGCAGCCGGCGACGCGGTCGCCCTGCGGGCGTTCGACCGGGCAGCGACGGCGCTTGCGGCGATGATCGCGTCGGTCGGCGCGGTGTGCGACCTCGACCTGGTCGTCGTCGGCGGCGGCGTGGCCAAGTCCGGGGCTTTGCTGTTCGACCCGCTGCGGGCCGCACTGAACCATTACGCCGGGCTGGACTTCATCTCCGGTCTCCGGGTGGTGCCCGCCGAACTGGGCGGCGACGCCGGCCTGGTGGGCGCGGCGGCCCTACTGCGGGATGCCTGAAACCGCGAGCGTGGGCGGTCTCCAGTGTCCAGCCATGTGCATGCTGGTGGCCGGGAAGTGCACGTTGGCGGACGCTCGCGGTCAATGGCCCGCCGTTTTGGCTGATCGGTGGTGTGCAAGCTAGTCTTGTCGGCGATCCACCGAAGACCGTCGGTCACCGAGCAATCGGTTGAAGGTCCGGGAACATCCCGGCGGCCCACGCAGGAGGACGAGGCAGTACCGCTGGTAGAGAATCAGCAGTCCACTCACGCCCCGGCCCCATATCCTGCGCCGGGGCGTTCGTCATGTTCCGGCATCGTTCGTGGACGCACTTAACAATGAACTTTCGAGAAGATGAGCTTTTGAGAAGAGGAGGCATGCATGGCCAAGGCTGACAAGGCCACCGCCGTTGCAGAGATCACCGAGCAGTTCAAGGCCTCGACTGCGACCGTCGTCACCGAGTACCGCGGTCTGAGCGTGGCCAACATGGCCGAACTGCGCCGCTCGCTGGGTAACTCGGCCACCTATTCCGTCGCCAAGAACACGCTGGTCAAGCGTGCGGCGTCGGATGCGGGCATCGAAGGCCTCGACGAACTGTTCGCCGGCCCGACGGCCGTCGCGTTCATCTCCGGCGAGCCGGTCGGACCCGCCAAGGCCTTGAAGGCGTTCGCCAAGAACAACAAGGCGCTCGTCATCAAGGGCGGCTACATGGACGGTCGCGCGCTGACCGTCGCCGAGGTCGAGCGGATCGCCGATCTGGAGAGCCGTGAGGTGCTGCTGGCCATGCTGGCCGGAGCGATGAAGGCGAACCTCGCCAAGGCGGCCGCACTGTTCACCGCCCCGGCCTCGCAGGTCGCCCGGCTGGCCGCCGCCCTTCAGGAGAAGCGAGCCGCCGAAGGCGAGACGCTGCCCGCTACCGAGTCTCCCGCCGACGCACCCGAAGCGACTGCCGAGGTAACCGAGGCTCCCGCCGAGACAACCGAATAACCAACCAAGCCGACGCACCCGAATACCCGGAAAACCCAGAAAGGACCCACCATGGCAAAGCTGTCCACCGACGAGCTGCTCGACGCGTTCAAGGAACTGACCCTGCTCGAGCTCTCTGAGTTCGTGAAGAAATTCGAGGAGACCTTCGAGGTCACCGCCGCCGCTCCGGTCGCCGTCGCCGCTGCCCCGGCCGCCGCTCCGGCCGAGGCAGCCGAGGAGCAGACCGAGTTCGACGTCATCCTCGAGGGTGCCGGCGAGAAGAAGATCGGCGTCATCAAGGTCGTCCGTGAGATCGTCTCGGGTCTGGGCCTCAAGGAGGCGAAGGACCTCGTCGACGGCGCTCCCAAGGCGGTGCTCGAGAAGGTCAACAAGGAGGCCGCCGAGGACGCCAAGGCCAAGCTCACCGCCGCCGGCGCCAGCGTCACCGTCAAGTAGTAACCGCCTGATCAAGGCTGCAGCGTCCCCCGGAGATCACCGATCTCCGGGGGACTTCTGTTCGGTAAGGCGGTTCGCCAGGGCGGCCTGCGAGCGGCTCAACGCGGGGGGGTCGTCGCCGAGCGCGATCAAGGTGTTGGCGCCCATCGCGCCCAGTACCGCTCCGATCGCGCTGCCGTCGGCGCCGAAGTACCCGGCGAGTTCGAGCATCACGAAGCCGTGCATCATCGTCCAGAACTGTGCGGCGATCCTCAGCACCGCGGCGTCGTCGTCGGCGGCGGCCACGGTGATGCGGGACGCCAGTATGCAGCGGTGCACGTGCCGGACGACGTGCGCGAAGCTCGGGTGCTGTGCATGGATCTCGGCGACGGTGACGGCCAGTACATTGCCCGACGGTGCGTTGATGCCGTGTGCGCTGGTGCTGCCGAACATCAACCGGTAAAGGTGCGGTCGGTCGGTGGCGAACTGTCGGTAGGCCATGCCGCACAGCAGAAGGTCCGCGACCGGGTCGTCGGATTGCGGGATCGACAGCGCCGCGTCGAACTGCCGAAAACCGAGGTCGGCAACCGCGGCGATCAGGTCTCGCATGCCGCCGAAGTGGGTGTACACCGCCATCGTCGAGGTGGCCGCCGCGGTGGCCACCTTGCGGGTCTGCAGGGCATCGGGGCCGTGGTCGTTGAGCAGACCCACCGCGGCCTCGAGCAAGTCTGCGCGCAGATTGCGGGGAGTCGGCGAATTCATCGTTGCCAATGGTCTCATGCGTCGCGTACGCTCCTATAACGTCGTCATAACAATGTTATTTCCAGGGAGGTTTCTCGTGACCACCGTCGAAGTCGGGCCCGGCGCGGCCAATCCCTACCTGCAGGGCTTTTTGGCGCCGGTGCATACCGAGGTCGATGCCGTTGACCTCACCGTGTCCGGAACCATTCCGGCTCATCTCGACGGCCGCTACCTGCGCAACGGACCCAACCCCGCCGCCGAGGTCGACCCCGCGGCCTACCACTGGTTCGCCGGCGACGCGATGGTGCACGGACTGGCACTGTGCGACGGGGCGGCACAGTGGTACCGCAACCGCTGGGTGCGGACGCCCCCGGTGTCACGGGCACTCGGCGAGTCGCCCCTCGACGGCTTGGATCCGAGGGCCGGCATGCTCTCGGTGGGACCCAACACCAACGTGGTGTCAGTGGCCGGCCAGACGCTGGCCCTGGTCGAAGGTGGCGGGGCCAACTACCGACTCACCGACGAGCTCGACACCATCGGCACCTGCGACTTTGGCGGAACCCTGTTCGGCGGCTATACCGCGCATCCCCATCGAGACCCGAAAACCGGTGAATTGCATGCGGTTTCGTATTCGTTCGCCCGGGGGCACAACGTGCAGTACTCGGTCGTCGACACCGCGGGCCGGGCGCGGCGCACGGTCGACATCGCCGTCACCGGGTCGCCGATGATGCACGACTTCTCGCTCACCGAGAAGTACGTCGTCCTCTACGACCTGCCGGTCACGTTCGACCCTGCCGAGGTGGTTCCGGTGAGCGTGCCGCGGTGGCTGCAGATGCCGGCCCGGCTGGTAATGCAGGCGATCGCCGGTCGAGTGCGGGTCCCCGGCCCGCTGGCCGCACGAATCAACCGCAGCGTCCCACCGGTATCCTCGCTGCCGTTCTCCTGGGATCCGTCGTACCCGGCCCGCATCGGCGTGATGCCCCGCGAGGGCGACAATGCCGACGTCCGGTGGTTCGACATCGAGCCGTGCTACGTCTTCCACCCGCTCAACGCCTACAGCGAACAGCGCGGCGGCAGCGAGGTGCTGGTGCTCGACGTCCTGCGGCACGAGCGGATGTTCGACGTCGACCGGCGCGGACCCGGCGACGGTCATCCGACGCTGGACCGGTGGGAGATCGACCTGCGCACGGGGACGGTTCGCAGCGACCGCCGCGACGATCGCGAACAGGAGTTTCCCCGGATCAACGAGACCCTGACCGGCGCGCGGCACCGGTACGGCTACACCGTCGGCATCGAGGGCGGCTTCGACGATCGCGGCATCACCAGGACCGCCGTCTACAAGCAGGACTTCGAAGCCGACACCACGGCCCGGGCGCCCCTGGACGCCGAGCTGCTGGTGGGGGAGATGGTGTTCGTCGAGAATCCGGACGCCCGCACCGAGGACGACGGCGTGCTGATGGGTTTCGGGTATCACCGTGGCGACGATGAGGGACAGTTGCTGATACTCGACGCAGGCACCCTGGAAACCGTCGCCACCGTGCACCTTCCGCAACGCGTGCCGATGGGGTTCCACGGCAACTGGTGCCCCCGCAATCCGTGATCCGAACCGGGTCAATCTTTTAGTGACTTAAACCATGTGGCGGCATTTCCAGTGCGCTACAGTGACTCAAGCCACAAAGCGGGAGGCAGTGGCGCGTCTGGTTGAGAGTCGGAAGGAAGTCGCGTGGGTATAGGAATCAGGGTCGAGAACCTGACGAAGTCCTTCGGCCGCCAAGTAATCTGGGAAGACATCACCCTGGAGGTCCCGACCGGGGAAGTCAGCGTACTGCTGGGGCCGTCCGGTACCGGTAAGTCGGTCTTCCTCAAGTCGCTGATCGGTCTGCTGCGCCCTGAGCACGGCAAAATCCTCATCGACGACGTCGACATCATCCAGTGCTCCTCCAAGGAGCTCTACGAGATCCGCAAACTGTTCGGCGTCATGTTCCAGGACGGCGCCCTGTTCGGATCGATGAATCTCTACGACAACACCGCCTTCCCGCTGCGCGAGCACACAAAGAAGTCGGAAAGCGAGATCCGCCAGATCGTCATGGACAAGCTCGCATTGGTCGGCTTGTCCGGTGACGAGATGAAGTTCCCCGGCGAGATCTCCGGCGGCATGAAGAAGCGCGCCGGCCTGGCGCGTTCCCTGGTGCTGGACCCGCAGATCATCCTCTGCGACGAGCCCGACTCCGGTCTCGATCCGGTGCGCACCGCCTACCTGAGCCAGCTGCTGGTCGACATCAACGCCCAGATCGACTGCACGATCCTGATCGTGACGCACAACATCAACATCGCCCGCACGGTGCCGGACAACATGGGCATGCTCTTCCGCAAGCATCTGGTCATGTTCGGGCCTCGCGAGGTGTTGTTGACCAGTGAAGAGCCGGTCGTCAAGCAGTTCCTCAACGGTCGCCGTCTCGGCCCGATCGGCATGTCCGAAGAGAAGGACGACGCGCAGATCGCCGAGGAGGAGGCGCATGCCGCCGCGGGTCACCACGACGGTGGCGTCGAGGAGATCGAGGGCGTGCCGCCGCAGATCCAGCCCACCCCGGGCATGCCCGAACGTCAGGCCGTCCACCGTCGCAAGGCGCGAGTCCGCGAGATCCTGCACACCTTGCCGCCGGCCGCCCAGGAGGCGATCCGCGACGACATGGAAGGCACCCATCGGTTCCCGGTTCACCAGTTCCCCACCGACACCAGCATTCCCCGGTACGTGGAGACACCCACCGGATCGCTGCGCGTCCAGCAAGAGGGTTAGTCGCAACCTGGAGTGCGCCTGGCCGCATGACGGCAGGCCCTGCTTTGACGCTGATCTGCCACGGCCTCGTGTTCGCGAGGCCGTGGTGGCAGCTTGAATTTCGGCCAACGCCGGTGGTCGGGCGATCGGTTTCAGACGCTCTGATCCGACCTACTGGTGTCGGCTCTAGCTGACCAGAGCCTGTCCAGCACATTCAGCGGAACAAAGCGGGCGAGTTCCGCGTGTGAACTCTTGACGGAATGCCGTGAACACGTCAATCTGTTGAGCAGCATGTGCGAACGCGGTAGCACAGGACGCCAGCCAGCGCCTGATTGGTCCGGACATGCGGCATTTGAGGAATGCGTCGCTCTGCGCTATTGTTGGACGTTGCGCTGGCTGCCTCCTGCCCACCTCACAGTTTCGACTGAACTAGCCTGAGCTCTGCTCAGTGCTCTCGTCGCGTGCCGTGACACGGACGGGTTGCCACCAGCCGAACCGAAGCAGATAAAGCGGCGAAAGGTCCGGTTCCCCGGCACCGGCAGTCGCGTGAGGTGCTGGAAGGACGCATCTTGGCAGTCTCCCGCCAGACAGATTCAGCTACTAATTCTCAGGTCAGCTCCGTACCGGGGGCACCGAACAGAATTTCATTCGCCAAGCTCCGCGAGCCGCTCGAGGTTCCGGGCCTGCTCGACGTTCAAACCGAATCGTTCGAGTGGCTGATCGGATCGCCACGGTGGCGTGAGCGGGCGGTCGAACGTGGCGAGACCGCCCCGAAGGGCGGTCTGGAGGAGGTTCTCGACGAGCTGTCGCCGATCGCCGACTTCTCCGACTCGATGTCGCTGAGCTTCTCCGATCCGCGCTTCGACGAGGTCAAGGCCCCGGTCGATGAGTGCAAAGACAAGGACATGACGTACGCGGCCCCGCTGTTCGTCACGGCCGAGTTCATCAACAACAACACCGGCGAGATCAAGAGCCAGACGGTGTTCATGGGCGACTTCCCGATGATGACCGAGAAGGGCACCTTCATCATCAACGGCACCGAGCGTGTCGTGGTCAGCCAGTTGGTGCGCTCGCCCGGCGTGTATTTCGACGAGAGCATCGACAAATCCACCGAGAAGACGCTGCACAGCGTCAAGGTGATCCCCGGCCGCGGTGCGTGGCTGGAGTTCGACGTCGACAAGCGCGACACCGTGGGCGTGCGGATCGACCGTAAGCGTCGTCAGCCGGTCACCGTGTTACTCAAGGCACTCGGCTGGACCAGCGAGGAGATCCGCGAGCGTTTCGGGTTCTCCGAGATCATGATGGGCACCCTGGAGAAGGACCCCACCGCCAACCAGGACGAGGCGCTGCTCGACATCTACCGCAAGCTGCGCCCGGGTGAACCGCCCACCAAGGAGTCTGCACAGACCCTGCTGGAGAACCTGTTCTTCAAGGAGAAGCGCTACGACCTGGCTCGGGTCGGCCGCTACAAGGTGAACAAGAAGCTCGGTCTCAGCGCGAAGAAGCCCGGCGATCCGTCGGGTAACACGCTGACGCCCGACGACATCGCGGCAACCATCGAGTACCTGGCGCGCCTGCACCACGCCGCCATCGATGGCCACCCGGCTGTGATGACCGCTCCCGGCGGCGTCGAGGTTCCCGTGGAGGTCGACGACATCGACCACTTCGGTAACCGTCGGCTGCGTACCGTCGGCGAGCTGATCCAGAACCAGATCCGGGTCGGCCTGTCCCGGATGGAGCGCGTCGTCCGCGAGCGGATGACCACCCAGGACGTCGAGGCGATCACGCCGCAGACCCTGATCAACATCCGTCCCGTCGTGGCGGCGATCAAGGAGTTCTTCGGCACCAGCCAGCTGAGCCAGTTCATGGACCAGAACAACCCGCTGTCCGGTCTGACCCACAAGCGTCGCCTGTCGGCGCTTGGCCCGGGCGGTCTGTCCCGTGAGCGCGCCGGTCTCGAGGTCCGCGACGTGCACTCCAGCCACTACGGCCGGATGTGCCCGATCGAGACACCTGAGGGTCCGAACATCGGTCTGATCGGCTCGCTGTCGGTGTACGCCCGGGTGAACCCGTTCGGCTTCATCGAGACGCCGTATCGGAAGGTGGCCGATGGTGTTGTCACCGACGAGGTCCACTACCTGACCGCGGACGAGGAGGACCGCCACGTCGTGGCGCAGGCCAACTCGCCGACGGTGCGGACCGAGGCCGGCGACACCTTCGTCGAGGCTCGCGTCCTGGTCCGCCGCAAGGGCGGCGAGGTCGAGTACGTGTCCAGCGCCGAGGTGGATTACATGGACGTCTCCCCGCGCCAGATGGTGTCGGTGGCGACGGCCATGATCCCGTTCCTCGAGCACGACGACGCCAACCGCGCCCTGATGGGTGCCAACATGCAGCGCCAGGCGGTTCCGCTGGTGCGCAGCGAGGCACCTCTGGTGGGCACCGGCATGGAGTTGCGTGCGGCCATCGACGCCGGTGACGTCGTCGTCGCCGACAAGGCCGGTGTCATCGGAGAGGTGTCCGCCGACTACGTCACGGTGATGGCCGACGACGGCACCCGGCAGACCTACCGGATGCGCAAGTTCGCCCGCTCCAACCACGGCACGTGCGCGAACCAGCGCCCGATCGTGAACACGGGCCAGCGGGTCGAGGCAGGCCAGGTCGTCGCCGACGGTCCGTGCACCGAGAACGGTGAAATGGCTCTGGGCAAGAACCTGCTCGTGGCGATCATGCCGTGGGAGGGCCACAACTACGAGGACGCCATCATCCTGAGCCAGCGGCTCGTGG